>NZ_CAJPGY010000033.1:0-80812 GCF_905339915.1 Burkholderia sp. BCC1985 | reverse complement strand
AAAAAAAGCGCCGGCTTCCGAAGCCGGCGCTTTTTCGTTTGGGCTCGCCGCTTCGGCCAGCGATCCGCTTACGCGTCGCGGCCGAGCTGGTCGATGCAGTAGCGCGCGATCGCATCGAGCACGCCGTCGTCTTCCCCGACGGCCGTCGCGCAACGGATCTCGACGCCCGGATGCGTGGCCCGGCATGCATCGACGAGCTGCGGCAGGTCGCGGCGGACATGCCCGCCCTGACCGAAGAACACGGGCACCACGGTGATGCGCGTGCAGCCGGCCGCGACTTGCGCGGCGACGGCCGTATCGAGCGATGGCGTCATCAGTTCGAGAAACGCGAGCGACACGTGCGGAGCAGGGGAGCCGGCCCCGCGCAGCCGCGCGGCGAGCCGCTCGAACGGCTCGGCCCAGCGCGGATCGCGTGCGCCGTGGCCGAACAGGACGATGCCGTGCGAACTCATGTCGAAGCCTCCGTCGTGACCGCGCTCAGTGCCGGTCGACCCACTTGAGCGCGAACAGGCCGAGCGCGAGATAGATGAGGCCCGGCGTCGCCGCGGTCAGCGGCGCGGGCCAGGTGTTCAGCGTGCCGATGTGCGAGAACAGCGTGTTGAGCAGCTGGAAGCTCATGCCGAGCATGATGCCGCCGAACACCTTCACGCCGACCACGCCGGCACGCGTGTGCAGGTACGCGAACGGCAGCGACAGCACCAGCATCACGAACACCGCGAACGGGTAGAGCAGCTTGCGCCAGAGCGCGATGTCGTAGCGCTGCGTGTCCTGCTGGTTTTCGCGCAAGTGCTGGATGTAGCGGAACAGGTTGATGAGCGACATCCGTTCCGGCGACACGAGCAGCACCGACAGGATCTGCGGCGTCAGGTCCGAGCGCAGCCGGTATTCGGGCAGCGTCACCTGCTGCGACCGGTACACGGGGTTCAGCGCGTCGGCCGGTGCGCCGCCGACCGGCTTGATCGGCGTCAGTTCGGTTTCCGTGACGCCCTTGAGCAGCCAGTGGCCGGGCGGCTCGTAGCGGCCCGTCTGCGCGATCCGCACGTTCTGCAGCTGGAATTTCGAGTCGAACTCGTAGATGCGCACGTTGCTGATCGTCGAGTCGGGCGACAGGCTGCCGACGTTCACGAAGCGCGTGACCTGCTCGCCGTTCTCGCGGGCCGCAAGCGTGTCCTTCACCCATACGCCCGACTGGAAGTTCGACGACACCGACGCGCCGAGCGCCTGCAGCCGCACGCGTTCGGACAGCTGGTCGGCGTACGGGCCGACGAATTCGCCGATCAGGTAGGTGATGATGACGAGCGGCACGCCGATCTTCAGCAGCGAGCGCAGCGCCTGGTTGGTCGCGAGGCCCGACACGCGGAAGATCGTGAATTCCGAGTTCGCGGCCATCTGCGCGAACACGTAGATCGCGCTGATCAGCGCGGCGACCGGGATGATCTCGTAGAAGCGCGACGGGGTCTGCAGCGCGACGCGCAGCACCGCGTAGCCGAACTTGTAGTTGCCGTGCCCGACCGAGTTCAGTTCGCTGATCAGGTCGAAGAAGAAGAACAGGCCCGAGAACGCGAACAGGATGAAGATGAACGTGACGTAGATCTGCCGCGCGAAGTATTTTTCATAGAGCCGCATCGATCATGCTCCCGAGCGGCCGAACAGCGCGCGTGTAAACAGCGGACGATTGCGCACGCGCAACCAGAAGATGAACGCGACGATCGCCGCGACGACCAGGTGCAGGCCGACGAGGCCGACGCCGAACGACATCTTGCCCTGCTCGATCTGCGCCTGCACGACGTTCAGCAGGTTCGAGTACGTCAGGTAGATCAGCACGGCCATCACGAGGTTGATCGTGCGGCTGCGGCGCGGGTTCTGGTACGACAGCGGAATGCCGAGCACCATCAGGTTGATCGCGATCAGCGGCAGCCCCGCGCGCCACGCGAATTCCGCGAGGTTGTCGCGCGTCGGGTTGCGCAGCAGGTCTGGTGTCGGCGTGCTGTTGGTGGTCGGCACGTTGGTGACCGGGGCGCTCGTGATCTTCACGCCGTAGCGCTGGAACTCCATGATCTTGAAGTTCGGCTGGCCGGGCGTGCCGTCGTAGCGGCGGCCGTCTTCCAGTATGACGAAGCGATCGCCGTCCTTCGTTTCCGTGTGGCCGGTATGCGACACGACGACGTTGACCTTGCCGTTCTCGGTCGACGTGACGAACACGTTCTGCACCTTGCTCTGGTCCGGCGACATCTTCTCGATGAAGAACACGCGATGGTTCGAGGCCGATTCGCGGAACTGGCCCGGCGCGAGCAGCGAGATCTCGTCGCGCTGCTGGAAGCGCGCCTTGATCATCTTGCTCTGCTGGTTCGACCACGGCCAGCCGACGAACGCGAAGAACGCGATCAGCAGGACGATCGGCGTGGCGAACACGCCGATCGGCTTGATCAGGCGCGTGAGGCTCACGCCGGATGCAAGCCAGACCACCATTTCGGAGTCCCGGTACCACCGGGTCAGCACGAACAGGATCGACACGAACAGCGTGACGACGAGCATCACGGCGAGGTAGCCAATCACGGTCAGGCCGATCAGCACGAGCACGTCGCGCGGATCGATTTCGCCGGACGCGGCATAGCCGACGATGCGGATCATCATCGTCGTGAGCATGATCGTGAGCAGCACCATGAACACGGCGCCAGCCGTATACGCAAGCTCGCGCTGGAGGGAGCGTTCGAAGATCATTCTTGATGAGAAGAGGGCGGGAGGCTGCGCACGCGTGGTGGAGCGCTCGCGCCGCCACGGGAAAAATAGCGGATAATTGCGGCTTTCATCCTTAGCCCAGATTTTATCCGAGGACAAGCGCGATGGACTTTAGCATAAAAGGCTGTGATTGGAGCAAAGGCGAGGCCAAGGGGTTCCTGACCGGGAAGTCCGACTGCATCGTGCTCGGCATCTTCGAGGCGCAGACTCTCTCGGGCGCGGCGCTCGACATCGACACGGCCACCAAGGGGCTGATCTCGCGCGTGGTGAAGGCCGGCGACATGGACGGCAAGCGCGGCAAGACGCTGTTCCTGCACGAAGTATCGGGCATCGGCGCGTCGCGCGTGCTGCTCGTCGGCCTCGGCAAGCAGGATGCTTTCAATCAGAAAGCCTACAACGATGCAGTGACGGCCGCATGGCGCGCGCTGCTCGCGACCAAGGTCGGCCAGGTCACGTTCTCGCTCGCGCAGCTGCCGGTCGACGAGCGCAGCTCCGACTGGGGTGTGCGTGCGGCGATTCTCGCGCTGCGCAACGAGACCTACCGCTTCACGCAGATGAAGAGCAAGCCGGAACCGGCGTCGCACACGCTCAAGCGCGTCGTGTTCAGCGTCGATCCGGCCGATGAGAAGGCCGCGAAGCTGGCGGTCAAGCAGGCCGTCGCGCTGGCGAACGGGATGGACCTCACGCGCGACCTCGGCAACCTGCCGGGCAACGTGTGCACGCCGACCTATCTCGGCAACACCGCGAAGAAGATCGCGAAGGATTGGGGTCTGAAGGTCGAGGTGCTCGGCCTGAAGCAGATCCAGGCGCTCAAGATGGGCTCGTTCCTGTCGGTCGCGCGCGCGTCGGTCGAGCCGCCGCAGTTCATCGTGCTGCACTACCAGGGCGCCGCCGCGAAGGCCGCACCGGTCGTGCTGGTCGGCAAGGGCATCACGTTCGACACGGGCGGCATCTCGCTGAAGCCGGGCGAGGGCATGGACGAGATGAAGTACGACATGTGCGGCGCGGGTTCGGTGCTCGGCACGATGCGTGCGGTCGCCGAAATGGGCCTGAAGATCAACGTCGTCGCGATCGTGCCGACCTGCGAGAACATGCCGGGCGGCAACGCGACCAAGCCGGGCGACATCGTCACCAGCATGAAGGGGCTGACGATCGAGGTGCTCAACACCGACGCCGAGGGCCGCCTGATCCTGTGCGACGCGCTCACTTATGCGGAGCGCTTCAAGCCGGCCGCGGTGATCGACGTGGCGACGCTCACGGGCGCCTGCGTGATCGCGCTCGGCGCCCACAACAGCGGCCTGTTCTCGAAGGACGATGCACTCGCGGGCGAACTGCTCGACGCATCGCGCGAAGCGAACGATCCGGCATGGCGCATGCCGCTCGACGACGAGTACCAGGATCAGCTGAAGTCGAATTTCGCGGATATCGCGAACATCGGCGGGCGTCCGGCCGGTGCCGTGACGGCGGCGTGCTTCCTGTCGCGCTTCACCGACAGCTATCCGTGGGCGCACCTGGACATCGCCGGCACCGCATGGAAGGGTGGCGCGGCGAAGGGCGCGACCGGCCGTCCGGTGCCGCTGCTCGCGCAGTTCCTGATCGACCGCGCCGGCCAGTGATGGCAGGTCTCACGACGATGCGGGTACGCGGGCAATGACGCGAATCGATTTCCATTCGAACGTCGGCGATTCGCTCGCATACGCATGCCGGCTGCTGCGCAAGGCCTACCAGGCCGGGCAGCCGGTCGTCGTGCTCGCGGAGCCCGCGCGCCTGCGTGCGCTCGACGAGCGGCTCTGGACGTTCTCGCCGCTCGATTTCATTCCGCACTGCGGCGTCGACAGCGCGCACGCGGCCGGAACGCCGATCGTGCTGGCCGCCGATCTCGACCAGGCGCCGCATCATCATGTGCTGCTGAACCTCGGCGCGGCCGTACCCGCGCAGTTCGCCCGCTTCGAGCGCCTGCTCGAAGTGGTCGGCAATGCGCCGGACGAGCTGGCCGCGGGCCGCGACCGCTACCGCTTCTATCGCGATCGCGGCTACGCGCTGAACAACTACAAGCAGGGCAGTTAGCCGAAACCGTCGACGGAGCGTTCCCGTGACACAAGCCGAATCCTCTTCGATCCCGACGCTGACCGACGTGCTGGTGCCGGGCAAGCCGGTGCCGGCGCGTTCGTCCGCGGCCGACGCGCCGCCGCACGACGTTGCCGCGGTGCCGGTGCTGACCGACGTGCTGGTATCAGGCCATCCGGCTCGGGCGTCCGCCGCGCCGGAGCAGCCGGGCACCGACCCCGAATTCGTGGTGGTCGAGCCGGTGCCGACGCCGGACATCCAGACCGTCGAATTGCCGGGCGACAGCGATGCGCCGGCGCAACCCGGTGCCGCCGGGCACGTCGTCGCCGAGGAGTCGGCCGCGGCGCAGGCGCCGCTGCGCTCCGCGCTGGCCGCCGACGACGCGCAGCAGGCCGGCGTTGCCGCGATGCCGCGCGATGCTGGCGAAGCGATACAGTCTCATGCGGTCGCACCGGCTGCCGGCGGGCTGGCCACCGCTCAACTCACCGGCGCGTCAAATCCGGACGCGCATGCGGCCGCCGCGCTGACGGCGGAGGACACGCAGCATATCGCCGAGCGTCTGCGCAATCGGCTGACGAATTATCTGACCGGGGAAGGGCGCGAGGCCATCGAGGCCCGCTGTCGCGACGCGTCGCACGACCATACGGCCTGGCTCGTCGGCCAGATCACGCGCGAAGTGGCGCTGGCGCTCGAAACCGAAGTGATGGAGTGGGTTCGCGACGCGGTCGATGCGGAGATCGCCCGCCGCCGGACCGGTCATTCAGGCTGAGCCCGCCGCACGTTTCGTGCGCGGCAGCCGCGGGCGCGGCTCCGGTCATCGTCGCTGACGATTGCCGGCCGGTCGCAACGCCAAGCGCGGAACGCTGCCGGGTGCAGGGCGCGGCGCGCGATGCACGCACCCGGTCATCCGGTTCAGCGCAGCGACAGCACCCATTGCGAGAGCGTGTGCGCTTCTGCGCTCGTCAACTGCGTATTGGCGGGCATCGGCACGCCACCCCACACCCCGACGCTGCCTTTCACGATCGATTGCGCGAGGTAATCGAGAGCATCTGCGCGTGCCGCGTACTTGCCGGCGATGTCGTGGAACGACGGGCCCATCAGCGGCTTGCCGACCGCATGGCAGGCCATGCAGTTCTTGCGCTGCGCGAGCGCGAACCCGTCGCCGGCCGGGTCGGCGTGTGCCGCCGCCGCGCTGCCGGTCAGCAGCGCCACCAGCAGCGCGCGCAATATCGTCTGTTTCATGCGGTTCTCCGCCGGCGGGGACGGCCGGCTTCACGGTCCGCGCATTATAAAAGCAAAGGGAAAGCGCGTTCTGCGCGTTTCCCCGGCGGTCGTTCGCAATGGGGTCGCATGCCCCGCGCGCCGCATCAGCCGGTGACGGCGCCCTGGTTCGCCGGACGCGCGAGCGCCGCGAACTTGGCGAGCACGCCGCGCGTGTAGCGCGGCGCCGGCTGCTTCCACGCGGCGCGCCGGCGCGCGAGTTCCGCGTCGTCGACGTTCAGCTGCAGCACCAGGCGGTGCGCATCGATCGTGATCGAGTCGCCTTCCTGCACGAGCGCGATCGTGCCGCCGACGAACGCTTCGGGCGCGACGTGCCCGACCACCATCCCCCAGGTGCCGCCCGAGAAGCGGCCGTCGGTGATGAAGCCGACCGATTCGCCGAGCCCCTTGCCGATGATCGCCGACGTCGGCGCGAGCATTTCCGGCATGCCGGGGCCGCCCTGCGGGCCGAGATAGCGCAGCACCAGCACGTCGCCCGCGCGGATGCGGTCGCCGAGGATCGCGTCCATCGCGCTTTGCTCGTCGTCGAACACGCGCGCCGGGCCCGTGATTACCGGGTTCTTCAGGCCGGTGATCTTCGCCACCGCGCCGTCTTCCGCGAGATTGCCCTTCAGGATCGCGAGATGGCCTTCCTGGTACAGCGCGCGATCGATCGGGAAGATCACCTTCTGGTCCGCGCGCGGCACGCCCGGCACGTCCTTCAGCTCCTCAGCGAGCGTGCGGCCGGTGATCGTCATGCAGCCGCCGTGCAGCAGCCCCGCATCGAGCAGGATCCGCAGCACCTGCGGGATGCCGCCGGCCTGGTGCAGGTCGGTCGCGACGTACTGGCCCGACGGTTTCAGGTCGCAGATCACCGGCACGCGCTTGCGAATGCGCTCGAAGTCGTCGATCGTCCAGTCGACCTCGGCCGCGTGCGCGATCGCGAGATAGTGCAGCACCGCATTGGTCGAGCCGCCGGTCGCCATGATCAGCGATACCGCGTTCTCGATCGACGCCTTGGTGATGATGTCGCGCGGCTTCAGGTCGCGCTTCACGGCCTCGACCAGCACGCGTGCCGATTCGGCGGCCGAATCGACCTTTTCCTGATCGGGGTTCGCCATCGTCGACGAGTACATCAGCGACATGCCGAGCGCCTCGAACGACGAGCTCATCGTGTTCGCGGTGTACATCCCGCCGCACGAGCCCGACGTCGGGCACGCGTTCTTCTCGACCCCTTCGAAGTCTTCCTGCGACATCCGGCCCGCGGTGAACTCGCCGACCGCCTCGAACGACGACACGATCGTCAGGTCGCGGCCCTTCCAGTGGCCGGGGCGGATCGTGCCGCCGTACACGTAGATGCCCGGCACGTTCAGGCGCGCGAGCGCGATCATCCCGCCCGGCATGTTCTTGTCGCAGCCGCCGACCACCACCACGCCGTCCATCCACTGGCCCTGTACGCAGGTCTCGATGCAGTCGGCGATCACCTCGCGCGACACCAGCGAGTACTTCATCCCTTCGGTGCCCATCGACATGCCATCCGAGATCGTCGGCGTGCCGAAGATCTGCGGGTTCGCATCGGCCGCCTTCACCGCCGCGACGGCCGCATCGGACAGCCGCTGCAGGCCCGAGTTGCACGGCGTGATCGTCGAGTGGCCGTTCGCGATGCCGATCATCGGCTTGTCGAAATCGTCCTTCTGGTAGCCGAGGGCGTAATACATCGAGCGGTTCGGCGAACGGGCCACGCCTTGCGTGATGTGCTTCGAGCGACGGTTGTACGGCATGGGGGACTCCATCGTTGTATTGGCGACGCCCGCGATCGGCGCACCGGTTCGGATCAATCAAGGATGGAGTTTCCGGTTTGGGATGTCCAATATATTATTTGTCGCTTATTAAGTCGTTTTACGAATGAGTGAGAGATGGCCGAACCGACGCCGGACCTGCGCCAGTGGCGCTATTTCGTGACCGTGGCCGACGAGCGCCATTTCGGCCGCGCGGCCGAGCGCCTGTCGATGACGCAGCCGCCGCTGTCGCAGGCGATCCGGGCGCTGGAGGACACGCTCGGCGTCGCGCTGTTCGCGCGCACCAAGCGCTCGGTCGCGCTGACGGCGGTCGGTGCGGCGCTGTTGCCGGACGTGCGCCGGCTGCTCGCGTCGGCCGACGCGCTGCCGCCGCTCGCACGGCGCCTCGCGCGCGGCGAAGCCGGTTCGCTGTCGCTCGCGTTCGTGTCGACCGCCGATTACGGGCTGCTGCCGTCGCTGCTGCGCGCGTTCGGCGCGCGTTATCCGCAAGTGCGGCTGCAGCTCGCGGAGGCGACGAGCGACGTGCAGATCGACGAACTCGTCGCGGGCCGCATCGACGCGGGGCTCGTGATTCCGCCGGTGCCGCCGCGCCACGCGGCCGGGCTGTCGTACCTGCCGGTCGTGCGCGAGCCGCTGGTGGTCGCGATGCCGGCGGCCGCGGCGCACGGCGTGTCGGAAGACGAACCCGTGCATCTGGCCGACCTGGCCGCGCTGCCGCTCGTGATCTTCCCGCGTCGTTTGGCGCCCGGCTTTTATGACATCATTACGGGCTGCTACGGCGCGGCGGGGGAAACCCCGCGCATCGGCCAGGAGGCGATCCAGATGCAGACGATCGTCAGCCTCGTGTCGGCCGGCATGGGTGTCGCACTGGTGCCGCAGTCGCTGCGTAACCTGCGGCGCACCGGCGTGGTCTACCGGCCGCTCGCCGGCGACGCGCCGGTCGTCGAAACCGGCCTCGTGTGGCGCACGGGCGACGTCAGCCCGGTGCTCGCCGGCTTCATCGACGTCGTGCGCGCGCAGGGGCTCGCCACGTGACGCGAACGATGGCGCGCCGGCGCCGTCCAATGCGCGGTGCGGCGCCGGTGCGAGCGCCGTACCGCATTCGAAAACTTCATCGCTAACCCATGATCATTCACCCGAATTTCGACCCCGTAGCGATCCACCTCGGGCCGCTGGCCGTGCGCTGGTACGGCCTCATGTATCTCGTCGGCTTCATCGCGGCGATCGTCGTCGGCCGGATCCGCCTGAAGCTGCCGCACGTCGCGGCGCAGGGCTGGACCGCGAAGGACATCGACGACATGATGTTCTACGGCGTGCTCGGCACCGTGCTCGGCGGCCGGCTCGGCTACGTGCTGTTCTACAAGGCCGACTTCTACTTCTCGCATCCGCTCGACGTGTTCAAGGTGTGGGAAGGCGGGATGTCGTTCCACGGCGGCTTCCTCGGCGTGACGCTCGCGATGGCGCTGTTCGCGTGGCAGCGCAAGCGCCATTGGCTGCAGGTCACCGACTTCGTCGCGCCGATGGTGCCGACCGGGCTCGCGGCCGGGCGGCTCGGCAACTTCATCAACGGCGAGCTGTGGGGCCGCGTGACCGATCCGAACGCGCCGTGGGCGATGCTGTTCCCGGGCGCGATGCGCGATGACGCGGCATGGCTGCCGAAGCATCCGGCGCTCGTCGAGAAGTGGCATCTGGCCGACGTGTTCATGCAGTACCAGATGCTGCCGCGCCATCCTTCGCAGCTCTACGAAATCGCGCTCGAAGGCATTGCGCTGTTCTTCGTGCTGTTCTTCTTCTCGCGCAAGCCGCGGCCGATGGGTGCGATCTCCGCGCTGTTCCTGATCGGCTACGGGCTCGCGCGTTTCACGGTCGAATTCGCGCGCGAACCGGACGACTTCCTCGGCCTGCTCGCGCTCGGCCTGTCGATGGGGCAGTGGCTGTCGCTGCCGATGATCCTCGCGGGCGTCGCGTTGCTGGTGTGGGCGTATCGCCGTCGCGCGGCGAATGCGGTCGCGTGATGTCGCGGCGTGATGCGGTTGCGTCACGCGCGAGCGGTGTGGCACGTGATGCGTGATGCCTGATGCGATGCGGACGCGCACGATCGGCGTGCGCGTCGATCGCAGGATCGCAAACGAAAAACGCCGGCCCGAGGGCCGGCGTTTTCACATCTGCCGCGTGTTGCGCAATGCGCGTTACTTCATTTGCACCGAGCCGTTGACCGTGACCGACACGGTCGCCTTGCCGCCTTCGACCGAAATCGGCGCGCTCATCTTCGCGCTGTCCATCGGTGCGGCGGCCATCGCCATCATGCGCGGGTACGGCTGCACGTTGCGGCTGCCGCCGACGTTCACGTCGCGAATCGAGTAGCTGTTGTAGCCGAACGCCTTCGCGGCTTCGTCCGCGCGTGCGCGGAACGACTTGATCGCTTCGGTCGTGAGCTTCTGCTCTGCCGCGCGCTGCGCTTCGGGTGACAACGAGAACTCGACGTTCGCGATCTGCATCTGGTTCGACAACTGGCCCGCGAGCTTCGACGCCGCCGCGAAATCGCGCGATTCGAGCACGACTTCGGTACGACCGCGCCATGCGGAGATCTTCCCGTCGCGATCGGTGCTCGGATAGACGGAGAACGCGCCGGTGTGCGCGGTGACGCCCGACACGCCCTTCGCCTGCGCGAGCGCCGCGTCGGCGCGCTGGTTCAGCGCCGACGTCAGGCTGCCCGGGTCTTTCGCCTGCTGTTCGTAGAACAGCGTGATGTGGATGATGTCCTGCGGCACGTCGGCGCTGGCCTGCGACGACAGCGACAGCACGCCCGCCGGCTCCGGGAAGTGCGGGTTCGCGGTCTGCGCATGCGCGGCGGGCGACGCGAGCGTCAGCGCGACGGGCACGGCGGCGGCGAGGGCGAGCGACAGCGCGAGTGCGGATTTCTTGGTCATTGTTGGACTCCTTGTGCGAGGGCGCGCACGCGGATCACGCGTGCGCGACGCGGGCGTACCGCGCGACGAAAAACGGCCGCCGCCCGATCGCGGCGACAGCGGTTGCTTAGGCTGCGCGAACGCGCCGCGAGTTCCGTGGCGGTGGCGCGTGTTGACCGGATTTGACCTTTGGCGTGTGCATGCCGCGCGCGCTCGCTGCGCACGCCTACTTCATCAGCTTTTCGGTGATGAAGCGCCACTCGGCACGCGTGACGGGCGTGATCGACAGCCGGTTGCCGCGTGCGAGCACGCGCATGTCGGCGAGTTCGTCGTGTTCGCGCAGCGCGGCGAGCGGCACGAGCGGCGACTTCTTCACGAAGCGCACGTCGACGAGCAGCCAGCGCGGTGCTTCCTGCGTCGACTTCGGATCGTAATACGGGCTTGCCGGATCGAACTGGGTGGGGTCGGGGTAGGGCGTCGACGAGACTTCGGCGAGGCCCGCGATGCCCGGTTCCGGGCAGCTCGAGTGATAGAACAGCACGCCGTCGCCGATCTTCATCGTGTCGCGCATGAAATTGCGCGCCTGATAGTTGCGCACGCCGGTCCACGGCAGCGAGTGCTGCGGCGCGTGCGCGAGATCGTCGATGCTTGCTTCGTCCGGTTCGGACTTCATCAGCCAGTATTGCATGGATCGTGATCGACGCAGAAAGGGCTGCTACAAAAGGAAACGGCATCGGGACTTCCCGATGCCGTTGAATAGGCCCCCGCCTTGGCCGCTAGGCCGGCATCCTGAACCTGGGGTTCAGAATTGGTCGCAGTTAGCAGCACTTCGGGTACATCAGACAGAGTGACGCGCGCGCCCGTGCTACAAATTTCCGCAACCGTGCACATGGCATTGGTTCAAGGAATATATGACCTTGGCGAACCAGGCAGGGAAGCTGACTGAACTGTGTTTCGTTGCGCCAATTTGACCACCGTTGATCGCCGAGATCAAGGGGAATCGACGCATCGATCAAACGTTACTGCGTCTCGTGCTGTGCGAGCACCGCGCCGAGTTGTTCGTTCATCTGGTGCATTGTACGACGGATTTCTTCCGCCGGAAATGCTTCACCGTGACGCACGCTCGTTTGCAGCCGCAGCAATTCGGACGCGAGCGACAGCGCGGCCATGACCGCGATGCGGTCGGTGCCGCGCACCGAGCTGTTCGCGCGGATCTTCGACATTTCGGCGTCGACGCGTGCGACGGCCTCGAGCAGCGCCGCTTCGGTCTCGGCCGAACAGGCGAGCCGATAGGGCTGACCGAGAATCGAGACTTCGATCTGCTTGGTGCTCATGCATGTTCTCCGTGGCTGGCCGCGTCGTCGCTGTCCGTGCGCGCCTGCGCATCCAGCAGGTCGAGCTGGTTGTCGGCTTGCTCCGCGCTCTTCGTGCGCGGCAGCTTTTCGAGAATCGCATTCAGTTTGACCTGGGCGTCGTCGATCTTTGCCGACAGCGTGTCGCGCTCGGCCGCGAGCGCATTGCGTTCGTCGCGCAGTTGCGCGAGTTCCGCGCGGACCGTGTCCGCTTCCGCGCGCAATTGCGCGACCTGCTCCTCGAGCGCGAGCCGTTCCGAGTGATAGCGCTTGTTCAGCGAGATCAGACGGCCAATATTTTGAGATAAAGTTTCGAGTTCGTTGAGCATTTGCTGCGTCCTCTAAAGACCCAGCATTTTAGCGCGGAATAACGCGCATTCCGACATCTGTAACGTTTCCAGTCGTAACACCCCCGCTTCTTGCCGCGAATACACGGGTCCGGCACGTGTTCCGCATGCGTCCGGACGCTTCCTTGACGCTCGCGCGGCCCGCTCCTAAACTGGCGCCGCCTCGGTGCTCGCGCGTGCGTCGCGCGGTTAAACGGGAAGCAGGGCGCGTGCTCCGCCCGGAGTTCGCCAACCTGCGCTGCCCCCGCAACGGTAAGCGGCCGCGTCGCATGACGCAGGCCGGCTCGGGCGCGTTTCGCGTGCAGGTCGCACGCTGGCGCGGGCCACTGCGCGTGATACGCGCGGGAAGGCGAGCCGGTACGCCGCCAGCCCGGATACCGGCCGAGGCGAGGAGCCTGCACGGCTTCATGACGCACGGCCCGCGGGGAAGCGGGGCGCGCAGTGCTTCACGGGACTTGTCTTCGATGCTGACCCCAATCGTCCGCACGGCGTGCGGCGCACGCTGCGGAATGTCGCCTGCCGCCATCGCGCGGAGCGCAGCGCACGCCGATTCGTCCGGATCGGCGACGACGCCGGTCGTCGCGGCACCGCGCCCGGTCGCTTGGCGCGACCCTGCCTCCTTGCTGCCGGACGCCGTGGTTGCCGCACAGAGCGTGGCTGACGGTGACGCAAGCGCGATGCCGATCGACCCGCTGCGGCGGCTTCCACTATATTGCGCAGAACGTGGGCCGCGCGAGGATGCGGCGCGACGGATCGAGCGCGTGTCACGTCGGTGCGACCGGCACGCGGCCGGCCGCCGCATCGCGGGACCCGGGCGACGAAATGCGGAATCCGGGTGCCGATCGTCGCGCGCGGTATGGGGCGTCGCCGGCCGTGAATCATGCGTCATCGCGCATGGCATCCTAGCCGTGCGTGCGATGACATCACCGGGCACGGTTCGTCCGTGCACGCATCAACAACCTGTTCGACGAGGATGACGAGCTTGCGTATGCCTACGACACGCCGGAGCGCGACGCCGGTGCCGCGGCCGGCCGGCCATGACGGTCAGCGAAAGCGTCACGCGTCATGCGCGATGCCGTGCGGCGCATGAGCGCCGCGCGTGCCGCCGCGATCTGGGCCGCGCTCGCGGCCGTGGTCGCGTTGCTGTTCGTCGCGTCGCTGTCGATCGGCAGCGTGCCGATGTCGCCGTGGCAGGCGCTCGCGTCGCTCGTGCCGCACGGCGGCGACGCACTGCTCGCCGACATCGTGCGCACGTTGCGGCTGCCGCGTGCGCTCGCGGGCTTCGCGTGCGGCGCGCTGCTCGCGCTGGCCGGTGCGCTGCTGCAGGTGCTGTTGCGCAATCCGCTCGCGGAGCCGTACGTGCTCGGCGTGTCGGGCGGCGCGGCCGGCTTCGCGCTCGTCGCGATGATCGCGGGCGCCGCGTGGTGGCTCGTCGATGCGGCCGCGTTCGCCGGCGCGCTCGTGTCGGTCACGCTCGTGCTCGGGCTTGCGCGCCGCGAACTGTGGCGCGGCGATGCGCGCGACGCGTCGCCGCGGCTGCTGCTCACGGGGGTCGTGATCGCGGCCGGGTGGGGCGCGCTCGTCACGCTGCTGCTGTCGCTCGCGCCCGACGCGCGGCTGCGCGGCATCATCTTCTGGCTGACGGGCGATCTGAACGGCGTGACGGCGCCCTGGTTCGCATGGGGCGCGCTGCTGCTGGCCGCCTGCGTCGCGCTGCCGGCCGCGCCGCAGCTCAACGTGCTGCTGCGTGGCGATGCGACCGCGCTCGCGCTCGGCGTGCCGGTCGCGCGGCTGCGCATGCGGATCTACCTCGTCGCGTCGCTGGCCGCCGCAGCCGCGGTGACGACGGCCGGTACGATCGGTTTCGTCGGCCTCGTCGTGCCGCACGCGCTGCGGCTCGTATTCGGCAACGACCAGCGCATGCTGCTGCCCGCCGCGATGCTCGCGGGCGGCGGCGGCGTGATGGCGGCCGACCTGCTCGCGCGCACCGCCATCGCGCCCGCGCAATTGCCGGTCGGCGTGATGACCGCGTTGATCGGTGTGCCGGTGTTCCTGTGGATGTTGCTGAGGAGACCGATGCGATGACGCATGCCGCACCGCACACCGCCGGCGACGTGACCTATGCGGCGGTCGACCTCACGCTGAGGGCCGGCGCACGGACCCTGCTCGACGGCTTCACGCAGGCGTTCCGGCACGGCGAGATCTGGTGCGTCGCGGGGCCGAACGGCGCCGGCAAGACGACGCTGCTCGCGACGCTCGCGGGCCTGCAGCGGCCGGCCGGCGGGCAGGTCGAGATCGACGGCCGGCCGCTCGCCGCCTGGCCGCCCGAACAGCTCGCACGGCGCCGCGCGCTGATGCCGCAGCAACTGCACGACGCTTTCAGCGCGACGGTATTCGACACGGTGCTGCTCAATCGCTTTCCGTATCTCGGCGGCTGGGGCTGGGAGCGCGAGGCAGACCGCGCGGCCGCGCGCGACGCGCTCGCGACGTTCGGGCTGAGCGCGCTCGCGTCGCGCGACGTGCTGTCGCTGTCGGGCGGCGAGCGGCAGCGTGTCGCGCTGGCCGCGACGCTGTGCCAGGACGCGCCGCTGATGCTGCTCGACGAACCGCTCGCCCATCTCGACCTGCATCACCAGATCGACGGCCTGACCGCGTTGGCCGCGTGGCTCGACGCGGGCCCGCGCACGGTGCTGTTCTCGTGCCACGACCTGAATCTTGCGCGGCGTTTCGCGACGCACGCGCTGTTGCTCGACGGCCGCGGCCATGCGTGGGCGGGCCCCGTGCTCGACGTGCTGACGCCGGCGCGCGCGAGCGACGCGTTCGGCTATCCGCTCGTGCTGATCCGCGAGAACGGCCGCGATGCGCTGCTGCCCGCGTGGCCCGAGCGACGATGAATTTCCTTCTTTCGATGCGCGGCAGCGGCCGCACCAACGAGGCAACCTTCCGATGACGAACCCGACCGACTTCCCGCCCGCGATCGCGCCGCTCGACGACACGCTGCGCAAGCGTCTGCAGCATGTGATCGATCACAAGACCAAGCCGCCCGGCAGCCTCGGCCAGCTCGAGGCGCTCGCGCTGCAGATCGGCCTGATCCAGCGCACCGAGCGGCCGCACGTGCAGCGTCCCGTGACGATCGTGTTCGCCGGCGACCACGGGATCGCGGCCGAGGGCGTGAGCCCGTATCCGCAGGCGGTCACCGCGCAGATGGTCGCGAACTTCCTGGCCGGCGGCGCGGCGATCAATGCGTTCTCGGGCGTCGCGCAGAGCGTGCTCGAGATCGTCGATGCGGGCGTCGCGTCGCCGCTGCCGGTGTCCGACCGGCTCGTGTCGCTGCCGGTCGCGCGCGGCACGCGCAATTTCGCGGTCGAACCCGCGATGACGCACGACGAGGCGAAAACGGCGCTCGCCGCGGGTGCCGCGCGCGTGCGCGTGCACGCGTCGCTCGGCACGAACGTGATCGGCTTCGGCGAAATGGGGATCGCGAACACGTCGTCGGCCGCGTGCCTGATGAGCCGTCTGCTCGACGTGCCGATTGACGCGTGCGTCGGGCGCGGCACGGGTCTCGACGACCAGGGGCTCGCGCACAAGCGCGCGGTGCTCGGCCGCGCGCTCGTCCGGCATTCGCATGCGATCGCGCCGCTCGACGTGCTCGCGACGTTCGGCGGCTTCGAGATCGCGATGATGACGGGCGCGTATCTCGCGGCCGCGAGCGAGCGGATGACGATCCTCGTCGACGGCTTCATCGCGACGGCCGCGTTGCTCGTCGCCGAGCGCATCGCGCCCGGCGTGCGCGACTACTGCGTGTTCTCGCATGCGTCGCACGAGGCCGGGCACCGGCGCATGCTCGAGCATTTCGGCGCGAAGCCGCTGCTCGCGCTCGACCTGCGGCTCGGCGAGGGCACGGGCGCCGCGCTCGCGCTGCCGCTGGTGCGCGCGGCGGCCGCGTTCCTCACCGAGATGGCGAGCTTCGAATCCGCGGGCGTCGACAATCGTGACGCCTGAACGCACGCAGGGCGTACGCGCCGAACTGCGCTACTTCTTCGTCGCGCTCGGCTATTTCACGCGCGTGCCGGTGCCGCGTGCGATCGGCTATGCGGCCGGCGATCTCGATCAGGCCGCACGCTACTTCCCGCTGGTCGGCGCGTGCGTCGGCGCGTGGGGCGCGCTCGTCTATCTCGCGGCGCTGCGCGTGCTGCCGGCGTCGATCGCGGTGGGGCTGTCGATGGCCGCGACGCTGCTCGCGACCGGCGCATTCCACGAGGATGGCCTGGCTGACAGCTGCGACGCGTTCGGCGGTGGCTACGCGCGCGACGACGTGTTGCGCATCATGCACGATTCGCGCATCGGCACGTTCGGCACGGCCGCGCTCGTGATAGCGCTCGGCCTGAAATGGCAGGCGCTCGCGGCGATGCCGCCGCTGCGCGCCGCGTGGACGATGATCGCCGCGCATGCGGCGAGCCGCGCGGGGGCCGTGAGCCTGCTGATGTCGCTCGACTACGTCCGGCCGGAAGGCAAGGCAAAACCGGTCGCACGGCGCATGGGCGCGCGCGCGGCCTGGGTCGCGGCTGCATTCGGGTTGCCGTGGCTGTTCTGGCCGGACTGGCGCGCGGGCGTCGCGGCCGTCGTCGCGCTCGTGCTCGTGCGCGCATGGGCGGCCCGCTATTTCGTGAAGCGGATCGGCGGTTATACGGGCGACTGCCTCGGCTTCGCGCAGCAGTTGAGCGAGCTGGCGATCTATCTCGTGGTGCTCGGATGGATCTCGTCCTGATTCGCCATCCGGCCGTCGCTGTCGAGCAGGGCGTGTGCTACGGACGCAGCGACGTGCCGCTCGCCGCATCGGCCGAGGCGGGGGCGCGGACCATGCGCGAGCGTCTGGCGGTGCTCGGGGCGCCGTTGCCCGCGCAGGTCTGGACGAGTCCGCTCACGCGTTGCGTGTCGGTCGCCGAGCGGCTTGCGCAGGCGTTCGACGTGCCGCTGCGGCGCGACGCGGGCTGGCAGGAAATGGACTTCGGCGCGTGGGAACTGCAGCGCTGGGACGACATCGACCGCGCGGCGCTCGATGCGTGGGCGGCTGACCTGATGCATGCGTGCGCGCATGGCGGCGAGAGTGTCGCGTGGTTCGTCGAGCGCGTGGCGCGCGTGGCCGGCGAGGTCGCGCAGGCCGACGCGCCGCAATGGGCGATCACGCACGCAGGCGTGATCCGCGCCTTCGCGTCGCATGCGCTGCGCGTGCCGCTCGATACGCTGCTGTCACGACCGGTACCGACGGGCGGCGTCGTCTGGTTGCGGATGGAGGATGCCGCCCGCACGTGGGAAGTCGTCCACTGGGACGCGTAGGCTGTCGCGTACTCGTCTGACGCGTGCAAGGGCATCAAGGCCCGCAATCAGCGTCGGATGGAGGATGTCGCCCGCATGTGGGAAGTCGTCCACTGGGACGCGTAGGCAGTCGCGTGCTCGCCTGACGCGCGCAAGGGCATCGACGCCCGAAATCAGCGCGCCGGCCGCCGCGCCCGCGCCGCGTCGAGATCCTCGCACAGCGCGGCCGCGCCTTGCGCGATCCGCGGCGACGGCCGCGTCAGCAGATCGCCGTCGATCGCGAACAGGTTGTTGCGCGCCACGGCCGTCAGCGCGGGCCATGCACGCCAGCGCGCGAGGCTCGGCAGCGGCGCGTCCGAGCGTGTCGCGCCGGCGCTCGTCGTCACGATCGCTTCCGGATTCGCCGCAAGCACGGCCTCGTCGGTGACGGTCGGCGCGAGCGGCTTCAGCGCCGCGAACACGTTACGGCCGCCGCACAGCGTGACGACGTCGTTGAACAGATGCGCGCCGTTGAGCGTCGTCAGCGGCCGGTCCCATACCTGGAAGAACATCGTGACGGGCGGGCGTGCCGCGTAACGCGCGCGCAGCGCCGCGATGTCGCGCGAAAACGATGCCGCGGCCGCGTCGGCGACCGGTTCCGTGCCGAGCAGCGTGCCGAGACGGCGCAGCGACGTCGCGACGTCGTCGAGATGCTTCGGTTCGCTGAAGAACAGCGGAATGTGCAGCGCACGCAGCGCGTCGGTCTGCCGCTCGGCATTGCCGTGCCGCCAGACGACGATCAGGTCGGGCTTCAGCGCGGCGATCCGCTCGAGGTCGAGCGCCTTGTTGTCGCCGACGCGCGGCACGGCCTGCGCGGCGGGCGGGTAGTCGCTGTACGTGACCGTGCCGACCAGCTTCGTGCCGCCGCCGGCCGCATAGACCAGTTCGGTCGCATGCGGCGCGAGGCTGATCACGCGTTGCGCCGGTGCGGGCAGCGTGACGGCATTGCCTGCATCGTCGCGGGTCGTGACGTCGGCGTGAGCGAAGGGCGCGAGCGCGACCAGCATCGCGAGCGCCGGCAGTCGGCGCAACGGGCGGGCGTTCATGCGGATGCCCGTTGCAGCGTCGGCACGCACTGCGCGAGCGCGTCGGCGATGCGCAGCCATTCGGCTTCGTTGCCCGGCAGGCCGACGCGCACGCTCGACGGTTGCGCGAAGTGCCGCGTCCAGATCCCGTGTGTGGCGAGTGCCGTATGCAGCGCGGCGGCGCGCGGGTCGTCGGTCCAGCTGAACAGCGGCGTCGCGTGCACCGCGAAGCCGTATGCGCGCAGCAGCGCGGCGAGGCGTGCGCCGTCGGCCGCGAGCCGCTCGCGCGCGGCGGCCTGCCATGCGCGGTCGGCGAACGCGGCGGCGACCGCGTGACGCGCGGGGCCGCTGACGGTCCACGCGCCGAGCATGTCGCGCAGCGCGGCGATCAGCTCGGGACGCGCGAGCACGAAGCCTGCGCGAATGCCGGCGAGCCCGAAGAACTTGCCGACCGAGCGCAGCACGACGAGGCCCGGACGATCGGTGTACTGCGCGAGCGATGGCGTGGCGCCCGTATCCGCGAAGGCCTCGTCGACGATCAGCGTGCCGCCGCGTGCCGACAGTTGCGCATGCCAGCCGAGCAGCCGTTCGGTCGGAACGAACTCGGCAGTCGGATTGTTCGGATTCCCGACGATGACGTGACGCAGCGTCGCAGGCAACGCGTCCGAGGCGATGTCGAGCGGGACGACACGATGGCCGTGACGCGCGAAGGCAGGCGCGTATTCGCCGTACGCGAGCGGCGCGACGCCGGCATCGCCGGCCGGCAGCAGCGCGGGCAACGCGCGGATCGCGGCCTGGCTGCCGGCGACCGGCAGCACGTGCGCGGCATCGGGTGCGCCGTAGTAGCGGGCCGCGCATGCGGCGAGCGTGTCGCCTTCGTCGGGCAGCCGGCGCCATGCGTCGGCCGGGACCGGCGGCACCGGATAGCCGACCGGATTGATGCCGGTCGACAGGTCGAGCCAGGCGTCGTACGAAATGCCGTGGCGCCGCGCGGCTTCGTGCAGGTTGCCGCCGTGCGGGATGCGTGCGTCAGACATGATGGGTTGCGAGGATGAGTGCGCCGCTCGCGACGAGCAGTGCGAGCCACAGCGCGAGCGTGCGCGTGACGAGCGACAGCGCGGCGACGACGTGCGCGGCCGTCGCCGGTGCGCCGGTACCGAGGGCCGGACGGTCTTCGATTTCGCCGTGATAGACGGCCGGGCCGCCGAGCTGCACGTTCAGGCTGCCGGCGCCCGCGGCCATCACGGGGCCCGCGTTCGGGCTGTCCCAGTGGCGCGCCTGCGTGCGCCAGCAGCGCCACGCGGCGGCCGTGTCGCCGAGCAGCGCGTAGCTCGCGGCGGTGAGGCGTGCGGGAATCCAGTTGAGCGCGTCGTCGAGGCGCGCGGCGGCCCAGCCGAAGGTCAGGAAGCGCGGCGTGCGATAGCCCCACATCGCGTCGAGCGTGTTCGCGAGCCGGAACAGCAGCGCGCCGGGGCCGCCGGCGACGACGAACCAGAAGAGCGCGCCGAAGATCGCGTCGTTGCCGTTCTCGAGGGCCGATTCGACGGCCGCGCGCGACAGCGCGCCTTCGTCGGCTGCGCTCGTGTCGCGCGACACGATCCGTGCGGTCAGCGCGCGTGCGGCATCGAGATCGTGCCGCAGCAGCGCGGCGGCGATCGGCGCGACATGGTCGGCGAGGCTCTTCGCGCCGAGCGCGAACCACAGCAGCGCGACGTGCAGCGCGGCCGCGAGCGGCCAGGGCAGCACGGCCGCGAGCCACGCGGCGACCACCACCGGCGGCACCACGGCCGCGACCCATGCGGCGACGCCGACCACGCGGCCGCGCCGGCCCGTGTTCAGCGCGCCTTCGATGCGCGCGGCAAGCCGGCCGAACGCGACGAGCGGATGCCAGCCGGCCGGTTCGCCGATCACACGATCGACGATCGCGGCCGCGACCGCGAGCATCGCGACGAGCGGCAGCGACAGCATCAGCATGACGACGCTCCGGCCTTGAGTTCGAGCGGCAGCCCGGCGACCAGCAGCGTCACGCGCGTCGCGAGCGCGGCGACGCGCTGGTTCAGGCGCCCGAGTTCGTCGACGTAGCGGCGCGTGACCGACCCGAGCGGCACGACGCCGAGCCCGATTTCGTTGCTGACGACGATCACCTTCGCACGCGCGCCGCGCAATGCGTGCTCGAGCCGCTCGACCTGCGCCGCGTACTGCGCATCGTCGAGCGGTTCGCCGTCGAGCGGGCACAGCAGGTTCGTGAGCCACAGCGTCAGGCAGTCGACGAGCAGGCACGCGTGCGGATCGTCGAGCCGCGCGAGCGTGCCGGCGAGGTCGACGGGCGCGTCGGCGAAACCCCAGTCGGCCGGCCGGCGCGCGCGGTGATGCGCGATGCGCCGTTCGAATTCGGCGTCGGCGGCCGTCGCGGCCGCGGTCGCGATGTAGGTGACGGGGCGCCCGCTGTCGGCGGCGAGCCGCTCGGCGTGCGCGCTCTTGCCCGAGCGCGCGCCGCCGAGGACGAAGGTGAGGTCGTGCGGAATCATCGCGTGATTGTAACGGCGCGGGCGGCCGCACGCGGGCGATAATGCGCGTTTGCTTCGCCACGACTTTGCACACGATGAACGCACCCGAACCGCAGCCGCACGGCACGTTGATGATCCAGGGCACGACGTCCGACGCGGGCAAGAGCACGCTCGTCGCGGGCCTGTGCCGCCTCGCGCGCCGCGCGGGCGCGCGCGTCGCGCCGTTCAAGCCGCAGAACATGGCACTGAACAGCGCGGTGACGGCCGACGGCGGCGAGATCGGCCGCGCGCAGGCGCTGCAGGCGCTGGCCGCCGGCGTCGCGCCGCATACGGATTTCAATCCGGTGCTGCTGAAGCCGACGAGCGACCGCGGCGCGCAGGTGATCATTCACGGCAAGGCGCGCATGAACCTCGACGCGCGTGCTTACCACGACTACAAGCCGGTCGCGTTCGACGCGGTGCTCGAGTCGTACGCGCGGCTGCGCGCCGGCTACGACACGGTGCTCGTCGAAGGCGCGGGCAGCCCGGCCGAGATCAACCTGCGTGAAGGCGACATCGCGAACATGGGCTTCGCCGAGCGCGTCGACTGCCCGGTCGTGCTGGTGGCCGACATCGACCGCGGCGGCGTGTTCGCGCACCTGGTCGGCACGCTCGCGTGCCTGTCGGACAGCGAGCGCGCGCGCGTGCGCGGCTTCGTCATCAACCGCTTTCGCGGCGACATCAGGCTG
The DNA here is from genome assembly GCF_905339915.1 of Burkholderia sp. BCC1985. Taxonomy (NCBI): domain Bacteria; kingdom Pseudomonadati; phylum Pseudomonadota; class Betaproteobacteria; order Burkholderiales; family Burkholderiaceae; genus Burkholderia; species Burkholderia sp. BCC1985. The sequence goes on along the minus strand of NZ_CAJPGY010000033.1, from coordinate 58,724 downwards.
CTCGAACCGGGCCTCGACTGGCTGCGCGCGCAGACGGGCAAGCCGGTATTCGGCGTGCTGCCGTACCTGCACGGGCTGATGCTCGATGCCGAGGACATGCTGCCGTCGCAGGCGCGCAGCGCCGCTGCGCGCGGCGATGCCGGCGTGCTGCGCGTGGTGGTGCCCGCGTTGCCGCGGATCAGCAACCATACCGACTTCGACCCGCTGCGTGCGCATCCGCAGGTCGAGTTCACGTACTGGAAGAGCGGCCCGGTGCCGGACGCCGACCTGCTGATCCTGCCCGGCTCGAAGAGCGTGCAGCGCGATCTCGCGTGGCTGCGCGACACGGGCTGGGACGCGGTGATCCGCCGGCACCTGCGCTATGGCGGCAAGGTGATCGGCATCTGCGGCGGGATGCAGATGCTCGGCCGCACGCTGGACGATCCGCTCGGCCTCGAAGGGGCGCCCGGCAGCGTGGCGGGGCTCGGGTTGCTCGATTTCGACACGACGCTGCAGCCGGACAAGACGCTGAAGAACGTGACCGGGCAGCTCGCGCTGCCGGGCGCTGCCGCGGTGCACGGCTACGAGATCCACATGGGCGACACGCGCGGGCCCGCGCTCGCGGCGCCCGCGCTGGAACTGGCGGCGGGCGACGCACCGGGCGGCGTGCGCCCGGACGGCGCACGGTCGGCCGACGGGCAGATCCTCGCGACCTACGTGCACGGGCTGTTCGACGCGCCCGACGCGTGCGCGGCACTGCTCGCATGGGCGGGGCTCGACGGCGCGGAACGCATCGACTATCCGGCGCTGCGCGAGGCGTCGCTGGAGCGGCTGGCCGATTCGTTCGCCGAGCATCTCGACCTGCGCGCGCTGTACGCCGAGTTCCGCTGACGCATGGCGTGCCGGCCTGGCATTTTGCGGCGGATCGCGTACAACTCAGATGGGCGGAGGTCCGCCCGAAGGAGCGCGACGATGAAGGCTCGATGGTGGTTGAGTGTGCTGCTCGCGGTGCTGCTGGGCGCGTCGGCGCTTGCGCACGCGTGCGATTCGTATGCACCGGGCGGCGGGCCGGCCGGCTCGGGCGACGCCGCCCAGGGCAAGAGCGGCGGCTGAGGTTCGCGGCGGGGGTGCTGGCATCGGGGCATGATCGGTCATGCCCTTTTTCATGATCCGATTCGTTCCATTCGGGAATCAGTTAAAGCCGGAATGCGTGTTTATTGGTCGAAACGATTCGAATAGAGTGCGATCCATTCCCATCCACTCACGAAGGAATTCGCCATGAACCCCAATCGCCTGAACGATCTCGGCGCGACGCTGCTGCGTGTCGCACTCGGCGTGCTGTACCTCGCGCACGTCGCGCAGAAGGTGTTCGTCTTCACGCTGCCCGGCACCGCGCAGTTTTTCGCGTCGATCGGCCTGCCGGGCTGGCTTGCGTATGTCACCACCGTCGTCGAACTGGCCGGCGGCCTCGCGCTGCTCGCGGGCTTCCGCGTGCGGATCGCCGCACTCGTGCTGCTGCCGTTCATGCTCGGCGCGGTGTCCGCGCATCTGCCGAACGGCTGGAGCTTCGCGTCGCCGAACGGCGGCTGGGAATACCCGGCGTTCTGGGCCGTCACGCTGGCCGTGCAGGCGCTGCTGGGCGGCGGTGCGTTCGCGCTCGGCGCATCGCGCGCCGCGACGCGGACCGCATAAACGGGGCGGGCTTCGGCGCAACCCGTTCCGGTGACACCCCGTTTGCCGATATCATCGCTCCCTGTATCCGCAATCGAGCGGCGCCTGCCAGGGCGGCAGGCGCCGCACGGCTTTTTCGGGGGAATTCATGACGGTCATCGTGGTGGCGAATCCGAAGGGCGGCGTGGGGAAGAGCACGCTGTCCACCAATCTTGCCGGCTATTTCGCGGCGCAGGGCGCATGGGTCGCGCTCGCCGATCTGGACCGGCAGCAGTCCGCGCATGCGTGGCTCGACCTGCGGCCGGCCGGCCTGCCGCCGATCGAGGCGTGGGAGCTCGACCCGGATGCGCCGTCGAAGCCGCCGCGCGGCCTCGAATATGCGGTGATCGACACGCCGGCCGGGCTGCACGGCAACCGGCTCAACGTCGCGCTGCAGCTCGCCGACAAGGTGATCGTGCCGCTGCAGCCGTCGATGTTCGATATTCTCGCGACCCAGCAGTTTCTGGAGCGCCTCGCCGGCGAGAAGGCCGTGCGCAAGGGCAGCGTCGAGGTCGGGATCGTCGGGATGCGGGTCGACGCGCGCACGCGCTCGTCCGACCAGCTGCACCGTTTCGTCGAAGGGCTCGGGCTGCCGGTGCTCGGCTACGTGCGCGACACGCAGAACTACGTGCAGATCGCCGCGCACGGCCTGACGCTGTGGGACGTCGCGAAGAGCCGCGTCGAGAAGGACCTCGAGCAGTGGCGGCCGATCGTCGAATGGGCCGAGCGCCGTGCACCGAAAGCGGAGAAGGTCGCGAAGGCGTCCTGAGCGCGCGAGGCGGATGCGCGAGGCGAACCCGCGCGGCGCAGCCGGTCGAATTCGGTCGGTTCCCGCTCCAATGAAGAAGGGCCTGATGCGGCAGCGTGCCGGATCAGGCCCTTCGTACGTATGCGGCTGCGCGGCTTCGGCCGCCCCCGGCGCGCGGAGCGCCGCGGCAGCGATCCGGCGCGCCGCGACACGCCGGCCGCCGCGTGAATCAGGTCCAGTTCTGCGTCGGCACGTGGTCGCGGTGGCCCTTGATCTTGTTGCCTTCGTCGATGAACACGAGCTTCGGCTTCCAGCCGGCCTGCAGCTCGGCTTCGTCGACCATCGCGAACGCCGCGATGATCACGAGGTCGCCGAGCTGCGCGCGGCGCGCGGCCGAGCCGTTCAGCGAAATCATCCCGCTGCCGCGCTCGCCCTTGATCGCGTAGGTCGAGAAGCGCTCGCCGTTGTTGATGTTCCAGATGTCGATCCGTTCGTTTTCGATCAGGCCCGCCGCTTCGAGCAGGTCTTCGTCGATCGCGCACGAGCCTTCGTAATGCAGCTCGCAGTGCGTGACGGCCGCGCGGTGGATCTTCGATTTGAGCATGTGGCGCTGCATGGTATCTCCGTGAGGCGTGTGAGGCGAGGGCGGGCGGCCCGTCAGATTTCCAGGTTGTCGATCAGGCGCGTCGCGCCGAGCTTCGCGGCCGCGAGCACGACGAGCGGCTCGCCGGCTTCGAGCTCGGCGGCGCTCGGCGCGATCAGGTTCGCGCGGCGGCGGATCGCGATGTAGTCCGGCGCCCAGCCGCGCTCGGCCAGGTGCGTGCGCGCGTGCTGCTCGAGCGTGCCGAGGTCGCGCTCGCCGCCGAGCACGCTGTCGCGCACGCGTTGCAGCGTCTTCGCGAGCTCGGGCGCTTCCTTGCGCTCGTCGGTCGTCAGGTAGCGGTTGCGCGACGACAGCGCGAGGCCGTCCTCGTCGCGCACGGTCTCGGCCGCGATGATCTCGACCGGCAGCGCGAGCTGCTGGCACATGCGGCGCACGATCATCAGCTGCTGGTAATCCTTCTTGCCGAACACGGCGACGCGCGGCTGCACGCAGGACATCAGCTTGGTGACGACCGTGCACACGCCGGCGAAGAAGCCGGGGCGGAACTCGCCCTCGAGAATCCCGCCGAGGTCGTCGGGCGGCAGCACGCGGTACTCCTGCGGCTCCGGATACATGTCGCGTTCGGTCGGCGCGAACAGCACGTAGACGTTTTCCTTCTGCAGCTTCTCGATATCGTCCTGCAGCGTGCGCGGATATTTGTCGAAATCCTCGTTCGGGCCGAACTGCAGCCGGTTGACGAAGATGCTCGCCACGACCGGGTCGCCGTGCTGGCGCGCGAGGCGCATCAGCGACAGGTGACCTTCGTGCAGGTTGCCCATCGTCGGCACGAACGCCGTGCGGTTCTGTCCGCGCAGCTGGTCGCGCAGTTCCTGGATCGAGCTGATGACTTTCATGATCGGGTAGCGGGTTCCTCGCGCAGGCGCGCGTTGGCGCCGCAACAGCGGCGTCGGGGTCGAAGCGGAGAACGCCGGCGCGCGGGCGGCGCATCGGGCGTCGGCGGATTGTAGAGGATTTGGCCGCCGGACGCATCGAAAAAAGTACGATCGTTCACTTTTTACGCGGGCGCGCCGCAGGCAGCCCGCGCGGGCGGGCCCGGCGGCGGGATGCGGCGTGTTTCGGTGTGCGGGGTGAGGCGGGGGCGGCGGGCGCCTTACGCGGGCAGGTAGGCGAGGCGCACGTAGATCGGCGCGAACGGTTCGGGCTGCGTGATCTCGACGAGCGATTCGCGCGCGAGCTCGAGCATCGCGATGAAGTTCACGACCACGACCGGCACGCCGCGCGACGTGTCGAACAGGTCGGCGAACTCCATGAAGCGTGCGTTCTGCAGCTTGCGCAGGATCAGGCTCATGTGCTCGCGCACCGACAGCTCCTCGCGGGAGATCTTGTGGTGCTGGACGAGCTTCGCGCGCTTGAGCACGTCGGCCCACGCGGCGCGCAGGTCGTCCGAGTTCACGTCGGGAAAGCGCGGCGTGATGCTCTGCTCGATGTAGACCTCGGCGCGCAGGAAGTCGCGGCCGAGCTGCGGCAACTGGTCGAGACGTTGCGCGGCGAGCTTCATCTGCTCGTATTCGAGCAGGCGGCGCACGAGTTCCGCGCGCGGATCCTCGGCTTCCTCGCCGGTGTCGGCCTTCTTGACCGGCAACAGCATCCGCGACTTGATCTCGATCAGCATCGCGGCCATCAGCAGGTATTCGGCGGCCAGCTCGAGGTTCGACGTGCGGATCTGGTCGACGTAACCCAGATATTGCGCGGTGACCTGCGCCATCGGGATGTCGAGCACGTTGAAGTTCTGCTTGCGGATCAGGTACAGCAGCAGGTCGAGCGGGCCTTCGAACGTCTCGAGGAACACCTCGAGCGCATCGGGCGGGATGTAGAGGTCCTGCGGCAGCTTGAAGAGCGGCTCGCCGTACAGGCGTGCGAACGCCGCGACACCGTCGACCGTGTCGGGCGTCGAATCGGCGCCCGCGGGCGCGGCGATCGCGTCGTCCTGCCGGGCGGCGCTGGCCTCGTCGGCGGCGCTCACGTCGTCAGAAGTTCTGGTAGTAGACGTAGGACGTTTGCTTCACGCGCGATTCCTGCTGCTCGGCACGCTCGTCGAGGTCGATCGGCTGCTTGTCCCACAGCAGGGAGCGGCCCTTGCGCTGCTCTTCTTCGAGCGTCGGCTTCTGTTGCTTGAGCTGGTTCAGGAATTGCGTGACGTCGGACTGGTACGGCATGGCTTGGCTTTCCGTTTCGGGCGGCGCACGATGCGCCGGATTCGCGATGGCGGGATTTTACCGCATCGCGGGGAACAGCCGGCGGCAATCGCGCGTCGAATCCGCTGGCCGGTGCCCGCGGCGCGACCGGCCGGGCCCGTGCGCGCGTCGTTGCGCGCAAGCGTCAAAGCGGGGCCCGCGCGGGCAGGGCCGCCGCCCTGTGGTCAAATACAGGGTTTTCCACGGAATCACGACAACCGAGGGTGAGGTCATATTTGGCGGGTCACGCGAACCAGCAAGCACATACGACGCATGAGGCGAGCCCGCGCGCGGCCCGACACCCCGGTCGTCGCGCGCGGCGCGGCGCCGGTGCGGCGGCCCGGGCAGCCCTCGTCGGCTGTCTCGCCGCGTTCGTCGTGCTGCCGGCCTACGCGAAGTACGACGTCGACATCGACGCGCCGCGCTCGATCCGCAAGCTCCTCAAGACCCATCTCGACATCGCGCGCTTCGCGAAGCGCGACGACATCAGCGACGACCAGTTCGACTTCCTCGTGACCGCGACACCGCAGCAGGTGCGCGACCTGACCGCGACGGCCGGCTATTTTTCGCCGGTCGTGCGCACCGACGTGCGCACGCGCGACGGCAAGCGTGACGTGCGCGTCGCCGTCGATCCGGGGCCGCAGACCGTCGTGTCGACGGTCGACCTGACGTTCAAGGGCCCGGTCGGCACCGAGGATCCGAAGCAGGAGGCCGCGACCCGCTTCGCGTTCTCGCTGAAGCCGGGCGACCCGTTCACGCAATCGGACTGGGACGTCGCGAAGGGCGCGGCGCTCAGGCAATTGCAGGCGCGCCGCTACCTGGGCGCGAAGATCGCGTCGTCGGAGGCGCGCATCGACCCGCGCACGCAGCGCGCGACGCTGGCCGTCACGTTCGACAGCGGCCCGACATTCACGATCGGCAAGGTCGATGTCGACGGCGTGCGCCGCTACCCGGAGAAGATCGTCACGAACGTCAATCCGCTGTCGGAAGGCGAGATCTACGACGTGCAGCGGATCACCGAGCTGCAGCGGCAACTGCAGAACACGCCGTACTACGCGAGCGTCGCGATCGACGTCGGCGACGATACGTCGAAGCCCGAGCGTACGCCCGTGCACGTGAAGGTCAGCGAGTTCCCGTACAACAACATTCGCGGCGGCGTCGGCTACGCGACCGATACGGGCCCGCACGTGCAGGGCTCCTACACGTATCTCGACACGTTCGGCGCCGCGTGGCCGTTCACCGTGTCGGGCCGGCTCGACCAGATCCAGCAGTACGGCCAGGTCCAGCTGTCGATGCCGCCCGGCGCGAAAGGGTGGACCAACAGCGTGCTCGCGTCGTACACGAACACCAACGTGTCGGACACGCGCATCTACAGCGCGCGGGTCGGCGTGCAGCGTACGCGCACCGGCCAGTTCATCGACTATGCGTACTCGCTGATGTTCTACCAGGACCGGCTCGACCAGAACGGCGCCGGCCCGACCACGAGCCGCGCGCTGGTGCCGCAGTGGGCATGGACGCGCCGCAACGTCGACGATCCGCTGTTCCCGCGCTCGGGCAACCTGATCCACGCGGAGGCCGGCTTCGCGATCAAGGGCGTGTTGACCGACCAGACCTTCATCCGCGGTTACGCGCGCGGCCAGCAGTACGTGCCGGTCGGCAAGCGCGACCTGTTCGTGTTCCGCGCGGAGCTCGGCGGCGTGTTCACGAGCGGCAGCTCGACCGGCGTGCCGGCGTCGCTGCTGTTCCGCGCGGGCGGCTCGAACTCGGTGCGCGGCTACGGTTACCAGAGCATCGGCAACAGCGTCGCCGGCTCCGTGCTGCCGACCAAGTACCTGATGACGGGCACCGCCGAATACCAGCACTGGTTCAACCGCGACTGGGGCGCCGCGACCTTCTTCGACATCGGCACCGCGACCGATGCGTGGGGCGAGCGCGTGTTCTACCCGGGCGTCGGCATCGGCGCGCGCTGGCGCAGCCCCGTCGGCCCGATCAACGTCGACGTCGCGTACGGACTGCGTAACCACAGCGTGCGCCCGTACCTGACGCTCGGCATCGCCTTCTGACCTTGTTGCACGAGCCACGAACCGCATGACGAAGGACCCGAACGACACGCCGCCGCCGAACGATCCGGACTCGCCCGAGCGCGCGCCCGGTGCGCCGCCGCGCGGGCCGCGGCGCGGGCGTGCGGGCCGGATCGTCGCGTGGACGCTCGTGACGGCCATGCTGCTCGTCGTGCTGGCGGCCGGGCTCGTGCTGGCCGCGGCGACGACCGAGCGCGGCACGCGGCTCGCGTGGCAGACGGCCGTGCGCGTACTCGGCGGCCGGCTGGCGGGCACGCTGGACGGCGGCGCGCTCGCGACCGGCGTGCGGCTGCGCGGCTTCGCATGGACGAGCCCCGGCGGCACGAGCACCGAAGTGCGGATCGACCGGCTCGACGGCCGCTGGGTGCTGACCCGCGCGCCGTGGCGGCTGTCGGTCGCTTACCTGCGCGCGGGCACGGTCGACGTGCGGATCGTGCCGGGGCCGTCGAAGCCGGCCGCGACGCCGCAGGACCTGAGCCTGCCGCTGCAGTTGCGGATCGACGACCTGCGTGTCGACCGCCTGGCGATCCACGAAGGCGCCTCGACGACGCAGCTCGACCATCTCGCGCTGAACGGCCGCAGCGACGGCCGTCACCATGAACTCGCACTCGACAGCGTCGACACGCCGTACGGCGCGCTGACCGCGCGCGCGAAGCTCGACGGCGTGAAGCCGTTCGCCCTGACGGGCAACGCGACCTACGTGGGCAAGGTGGCCAACGAAGCGGTCAACGCGAGTGCGAACGTATCGGGTTCGCTCGACGCGCTCGTCGCCGACGTGACCGCGAGCGGGATGAAGCTGAACGGGCGCGCGCACGTCGAGGCCGCGCCGTTCGGCGCGGTGCCGCTCACGCGCGCGTCGCTCGTGTTCGATCACGTGAACCCGCAGGCGCTCGCGCCGGGCGCGCCGGCCGCCGATCTCGCGGTGCGCGCGGAGCTGGCGCCCGTGACCGCGCCGGCCGGCGCTGCCCCGGCGAAGGGGTTCGCGGTGACCGGCCCCGTGTCGATCGCCAACGCGAAGCCCGGCACGCTCGGCGAGCACCTGCTGCCGGTCGTCGACGCGCATGCGATCGTCAATCTCGACGCGCACGCGCAGCGAATCGACGGCCTCGCGCTGAAACTGATCCGCGACGGCAGCGTGACCGGCAACGGCACGCTGACGGGCGGCAAGGGCCGCTTCGACCTGAAGGTTGCGAATCTCGACCTGAACGCCTTCGTTGCCGAATTGCGGCCGATGCGCCTGGGCGGGCCGCTCGGCGTGACGCTCGCCGGCGACGTGACGACCGTCGATTTCGACCTGAACGATCCGAAGCTCGCGCTCGGCGCGCGTGCGAAGGTCGCGCTGACGCCGCAGCAGACGGTGCTGACCGATGCACGCGTGACGGCGGGCAAGGGCCGTATCGACCTGACCGGCGTGTTCCGTCACGACGCGCATTCGAGCTACGACGCGAAGGCGACGCTGACCGCATTCGATCCGCTGCTGCTCGCGGCGGTGGGCGCGCCGAAGGCCGGTAGCGGCAAGCCGGCGGCAAAAGTGGCCAAAACGGCGGCCAAAACAGCGACCAAAACCGCCGCCGCGGCCAAGGCGCCGGCGAGGCGCGGCGAGACGCGCGTATCGGGCACGCTGACGGCATCCGGCGCGTTCGCGCCGCAGGTGTCGACGAAGGCGACCTTCAAGCTCGGCGACAGCCTGTACGACGGCGTGCCGCTGACCGGCGCGGGCGTCGTGCAGTTCGCCGGCTCGCGGATCCTGCCGAGCAATGCGACGCTGTCGATCGCGGGCAACCACGTCGACCTGCGCGGCAGTTTCGGCGCGCCGGGCGACCGGCTGCGCTTCGTCGTCGACGCGCCGGAACTCGACCGGCTCGGCTTCGGCGTGCAGGGGCTCGTGCAGGCGCAGGGCGAGCTGACCGGCAGCTTCGCGCATCCGAACGTGACGGCCACCTACAAGGCCCAGCACGTGGTGGTCGGCTCGAACCGGATCGGTGCCGCGCAGGGTCGTGCCGACATCCGCGACGGCGCGCACGGCGCGCTCGTATTCACGGCCGACGCGACCGACATCGCACTCGGTTCGCTGCAACTGAAATCGCTGCGCGCGAACCTCGACGGCACGCGCGCGAAGCACACGCTCGACGCGTCGGCGATGGGGACGGCCGGCGGCCGCGTGATCGACCTGACGCTCGCGGCGAACGGCGGCGTGGTCGAGAGCCGCGACGGAACGCGCTGGGACGGCACCGTCACGCGCCTCGCGAATCGCGGCACGCCGGCGGTGGCGCTGCAGGCGCCGCTTGCGGTGTCGGCCGGCGCCGGCCGCGTGACGCTCGGCGCGACGCGGCTCACGCTCGAAGGCGCGGCGATCGACCTGAAGTCGTTCGTGTTCGATCACGGCCAGATGCGCTCGGCAGGCGCGGTGCGCGATGCATCGGTCGCCCGTTTCCTCGAGATCCGCCAGGAACTGACGGGCCAGCGGCCGCCGGTGCGCACCGACGTCGTGCTCGATGCCGACTGGGATTTCTCGCTCGGCGCGAACGCGACGGGCTACGTGCAGGTGAAGCGGCGCGGCGGCGACGTGACGATCGAGACCGGGCGCGGTATCGCGTCGCTCGGGCTGACCGACCTGTCCGCACGCGCGAGCTTTGCACCCGGCAACCGGCTCAACGTGGTGGCGCTCGCGAAGGCGAACCGGGTCGGCACGCTCGACGCGAACGTCACCGTGCCGTTCGCGCTGCGCGACGGCGTGTTCGGCGTCGTCGACGACGGCCCGCTGTCGGGCCGCATCGACGCCGACATTCCGTCGCTGAAGGCGACCGGCAACCTGTTCGGGCCGAGCTACCTGCTCGGCGGGCGCGCGGCGTTGAAGCTGACGGTCGCGGGCACGCCGGTGAAGCCGAACGTGTCGGGGATGCTGACCGGCGACGACCTGTCCGCGACGCTCGTCGATCAGGGCGTACAGCTGAAGGACGGCATCGTGCGCGTGAAGCTCGCGGAGAACCTCGTCGAGTTCCAGCAGGTCGAGTTCCACGGCGGCGACGGCACGCTGCGCGCGATCGGTCGCGTGCGTCTCGACGGCGAGGCGCCCGACCTGACCGCGAGCATCGTCGCGGACAAGCTCGAGCTGTTCGCGGCGCCGGATCGCAAGCTGTCGCTGTCGGGCAAGGCGACCGTCGCGAACGACGGGCCGCGCGGCGCACTGTCGATCGACGGCAAGTTCGTCGTCGATCGCGCGCTGTTCGACCTGCCGGAGGAGTCGGCGCCGCACCTGTCCGACGACGTCGTGATCGTGCGCCCGGACGGCACGGTGCGCGGCGACGTGCAGACCGGTACGGCGGTCGCGAAGCCGCAGAAGGTCGAGGACAAGCCGGCGCCGTCGCTCGCGCCGCGCGCGAACATCGACATCGGGCTCGGCAACAACTTCCGCTTCAAGGGCCACGGCGCGGATCTCGGCCTGCGCGGCACGATCACCGTGATGAGCGCGCCGGGCGTGCCGCTGCGCGCGGTCGGCAACGTGCGCGTGACGGAAGGCTCGACGTATACGTCGTTCGGCCGCAAGCTCGCGGTCGAGAACGGCTTCTTCACGTTCAACGGTCCGGTGTCGAATCCGGGCGTGAACATCCTCGCGATGCGGCGCAACCAGGAGGTCGAGGCCGGTGTGCAGGTCACGGGCACGATCCAGTCGCCGACGGTCAAGCTCGTGTCCGAGCCGAACGTCACCGACAACGAGAAGCTGTCGTGGCTGCTGTTCGGGCACGGCACCGACCAGGGCAACAACGTCGGCCAGCAGAACGCGATGACCGCCGCGCTCGGGCTGCTCGGCAGCGCGACCGGCAAGCGCGTCGCGCAGAGCATCGGTCTCGACGAATTCTCGATCGGCCGCAGCGACGTCGGCCTGACCGATGCGCAGGTCGTGCAGATCTCGAAGGCGATCAACGAGCGCTTCGTGCTCGGTTACGAGCAAGGGCTGCAATCGGCGAGCAATGCGTTCAAGGCGACGATCAACCTGACGCGCTTCTGGTCGGTGTCCGCGTACGGCGGCACGTTCCAGGGCGTCGACCTGAACTACACGCGGCGTTTCGATCGCTGGTTCGGCCAGCGGTGACGAAGCGGGCGCCTGGCCGGTCGGCCAGGCGCGCCGGCGCCCCGGTTCGCGCGTGCGCACGCGCCGAAGCCTGCCCCGTAGCGGCGAGCGTCACGCCGACCTGCAACCACCGGCCGCGGCGCCGCTCGCTGCCGCTCATGAAAAAGCCCCGCACGTGGTGCGGGGCTTCGTGTGCAAGCAGCGGCGCGTGCGGCTTACTTCACGCGCATGCCGGGCTTCGCGCCGCTGTGCGGCTCGAGGATGTAGAGGCCCGGCTCGGCCTTCTCGTCGGCCGCCGACGCGGCGAGCACCATCCCTTCGGACAGCCCGAACTTCATCTTGCGCGGCGCGAGGTTCGCGACCATCACCGTCAGCTTGCCGACGAGCTGCTCGGGCTGGTACGCGGACTTGATGCCCGAGAACACGTTGCGGGTCTTTTCCTCGCCGACGTCGAGCGTGAGCTGCAGCAGCTTGTCGGAGCCCTCGACGGCCTGGCACGCGACGATCTTCGCGATGCGCAGGTCGATCTTCGCGAAATCGTCGATCGAGATCGGACCGTCGTCGGCGCCGTTCGCCGCAGCCACCTTCGCGTTCGCCTTCGCGTTTTTCGCGTCCTTCGCGGCGGTTGCCCCCGCGGCAGCGGCGCCGGCGGCCTCGGCCTGCAGCGAATCGCGGTTCGCGGCGAGCAGCGCGTCGATCTGCTTCGGATCGACCCGCGTCATCAGGTGCTGGTACGCCTTGATCGGCTGCGCGGACGACAGCGGCTTCGCGGCGTCGGCCCACGTGAGCGGCGCGATCCCGAAGAAGGCCTCGACGGCTTCGGCCACGCGCGGCATCACCGGCTTCAGCGCGAGCGACAGCAGGCGGAACGCCTCGAGGCTCACGCTGCAGGTTTCGTGCAGCGCGACCGCGTTGGCCGGATCCTTCGCGAGTTCCCACGGCTTCGCGCCGTCGACGTACGCGTTCACTTCGTCCGCGAGCTCCATCGTCTGGCGCAGCGCGCGGCTGTATTCGCGCGCTTCATAGTGCGCGGCGATCGCCGGAATCGCATCGCGCAGCGTCGCGACGAGCGGATGGTTCATCGCGCTGTCCTGCACGCGGCCGTCGAAACGCTTGAGCAGGAAGCCGGCCGCGCGGCTCGCGATGTTCACGTACTTGCCGACGAGGTCGCTGTTCACGCGCGCCTGGAAATCGTCGAGGTTCAGGTCGATGTCTTCCATCGTCGCGTTCAGCTTCGCGGCGAAGTAGTAGCGCAGCCATTCCGGGTTCAGGCCCGTGTCGATGTAGCTCTGCGCGGTGATGAACGTGCCGCGCGACTTCGACATCTTCGCGCCGTCGACCGTCAGGAAGCCGTGCGCGAACACGTTGGTCGGCGTGCGATGGCCCGAGAACTCGAGCATCGCCGGCCAGAACAGCGTGTGGAAATACAGGATGTCCTTGCCGATGAAGTGGTACTGCTCGGCCTTCGTGCCCGGGCGGATCCACGCATCGAAGTCGATGCCGTTGCGGTCGCACAGGTTCTTGAAGCTCGCGTAGTAGCCGACCGGCGCGTCGAGCCACACGTAGAAGTACTTGCCGGGCGCGCCCGGGATCTCGAAGCCGAAGTACGGCGCGTCGCGCGAGATGTCCCAGTCGGCGAGCTTGGCCTCGCCGGCGTCGCCGAGCCATTCGCGCATCTTGTTGGTGGCTTCGGGCTGCGCGAGGCCGCTGACCCATTCGCGCAGGAACGACTCGCAGCGCGGGTCCGACAGGCGGAAGAAGTAGTGCGTCGAGGTCTTGCGCACCGGCGTCGCACCGGACACGACCGAGTACGGGTTCAGCAGTTCGGTCGGCAGGTAGGTCGAACCGCACACTTCGCAGTTGTCGCCGTACTGGTCCTTCGCGTGGCACTTCGGGCATTCGCCCTTGATGAAGCGGTCCGGCAGGAACATTTCCTTGACCGGGTCGTACGCCTGCTCGATCTCGCGCTCGGCGATCAGGTCGTTTTCCTTCAGCGCGAGGTAGATCTTCTCGCTCAGCACGCGGTTCTCGTCCGAGTCGGTCGAGTAGAAGTTGTCGAACGACACTCCGAAGCTGTCGAAGTCGCGCTTGTGCTCGGTCCACACGCGCTCGATCAGCTGCTTCGGCGTCAGGCCTTCCTTCTCCGCGCGCAGCATGACCGGCGTGCCGTGCGTGTCGTCGGCGCCGATGTAGTAGACCTCGTGACCGTGCATTCGCAGCGTCCGCACCCAGATGTCGGTCTGGATGTACTCGACCAGGTGGCCGATGTGGATCTGGCCGTTGGCATAGGGCAGTGCGGACGTAACGAGGATCTGGCGGCTGCCTTGCGGCGCCGCAGCCTGCACGGAAGTGAGGTCGGATGCGGACATAGGGTCTGTAGAAGAACGGCGGAAACGACGGAAACTGCGATTCTATCAGGGGCGCGGGCAGGTCAGCCGGCGCGGGCGCCGTGGATCGGGCGCCGGAAGGGGCGGGGCCGCGGCGGCGGCGTGCCAGGCGGTGCGATGCTGCGATGCAGCAGGCGAATTCCGGGCAAAAAAAACCGGGGCGAATTCGGCCCCGGAGCAACAACGACAAGAGGAGAATGGTGACGCGCCGGCAGCGCCAGCCGCGTACCGTAAAGACAGACCGCGGGTCGCGACAGAAGTTCGAAATTTTTTTCGATTTGTTACGGAGCCCGCTGAAAGCCTTGTGCGGCGGGGCCGCGCGCCCGGCGCGCGACCCTGTTTCCTCTCGCGACGATGCTTACTGCTGGGCTGCGCGCAGGTAGATCTCGACGCGGCGGTTTTGTGCGCGGCCGGCTTCGGTCGCGTTGTCCGCGATCGGGTTCGACGGGCCCATGCCCTGTGCCGCCAGGCGGCCGCCGGCGACGCCACGCTGCACCAGCGCGTTGACGACGCTCTGCGCGCGGTTCTGCGACAGCGTCTGGTTCAGCTGCTGCGAACCCGTGCTGTCCGTGTAGCCGACGACCGATGCCGTCACTTGCGGGTTCTGGTTCAGCGTCGTCGCCAGGTCGTTCAGCAGCGGCGTGAAGGCCGGCGTGATTGCGTACTGGTTGGTCGCGAACGTCACCGAGCTCGGCACGTTCAGCTTCAGCGAGCCGTCCGGCTGCTCGGTCACCTGCGTGCCCGTCTTGGCTGCCGACGGCGCGAGCTTGTTCTTGATCGCCTGCCAGTTGTAACCCGTCACGCCGCCGACCAGTGCGCCGACGCCCGCGCCGATCGCCGCGCCCTTGCCGCCGCCGGCCAGCGCGCCGATGCCTGCGCCCAGCGCTGCGCCGGTGCCGGTCCCGACGGCCGTGTTGTTGCCTTGCTGCGTGGCGCAGCCTGCCAGCAGTGCGCCGGCCAAGGCGAAGACGGACAGGCGAGTCGCGATTTTCATGTTCATCTTGAATTCCTCTCTTGGTTGAACGAGTCGACAACGACGACAAACAACAGTTACGGCTCCCGGCACGGACGCCCGAAAAAGGTGGGCAGGCCCGTGCCCGCGGCAGCCGCCGAGGCGGCTGCATGCCCTGTTCGCCAGCGTGGCTGTTCCGGACAGGGTGATGCGTCAGCCTCTACAATATAGGCGGTTCGTGGCCGATTTGGCCCCATAGCATGCCGCACGCGAAGATTGCTCCGCCGCGCGCGTTCGCGCAATGGCGTGCAACAGATTCTTTCACTTTTCCCGATTTTCGCAGCGTTATTTGATATTTCTTGACGTTTGCGCGAGAGAAAAACGTTTTCACGGAGTTTCGATGAGCATTGACCGGGCACAAGTCGACGCCGCATTGGCGGCTGTCGTCGACCCCAATACGGGCCGTCCTTACGCGGCGAACAAGGGCGTGCGCAACGTCGCGATCGACGGCGACGCCGTGGCGGTCGACGTGGTGCTCGGCTATCCCGCGCGCAGCCAGCACGACGACGTGCGCGCGCGCATCGCCGCTGCGCTGAAGGCCGTGCCGGGCGTGCGCGACGCACGCGTCGCCGTGTCGCAGGAGATCGTCGCGCACACGGTGCAGCGCGGCGTGAAGCTGCTGCCGAACGTGAAGAACATCGTCGCGGTCGCGTCGGGCAAGGGCGGTGTCGGCAAGAGCACGACGGCCGTCAACCTCGCGCTCGCGCTCGCCGCGGAAGGCGCGTCGGTCGGCATTCTCGACGCCGACATCTACGGTCCGTCGCTGCCGACCATGCTCGGCATTCACGGCCAGCGGCCCGAGTCGCCCGACAACCAGTCGATGAACCCGCTGGTCGGCCACGGGCTGCAGGCGAACTCGATCGGCTTCCTGATCGAGGAAGACAACCCGATGGTGTGGCGCGGCCCGATGGCGACGTCGGCGCTCGAGCAGCTGCTGCGACAGACCAACTGGCGCGAGCTCGACTACCTGATCGTCGACATGCCGCCGGGCACGGGCGACATCCAGCTCACGCTCGCGCAGCGCGTGCCGGTGACCGGCGCCGTGATCGTCACGACCCCGCAGGACATCGCGCTGCTCGACGCGAAGAAGGGCCTGAAGATGTTCGAGAAGGTCGGGATTCCGATCCTCGGTATCGTCGAGAACATGAGCATCCACGTGTGCTCGAACTGCGGCCACGAAGAGCACATCTTCGGCGCGGGCGGTGCCGAGCGGATGGCGCAGGACTACGGCGTGACCGTGCTCGGCAGCCTGCCGCTCGACATCGCGATCCGCGAGCGCGCCGACAGCGGCACGCCGACGGTCGCGGCCGAACCGGACGGCGCGCTGGCGCGGCGCTATCGCGACATCGCGCGCGGGGTCGCGCTGGCGATCGCCGAGCGCGCACGCGACATGACGTCGAAGTTCCCGTCGATCGTTGTTCAAAATACGTAAAACCCTTGCGGGGCGGGGCCTCACGCTGTTTACGGCGCCGCGAGGCGCGGTATCATGGCGACTTTTCCCGGGTCCCTTTACCCGCCCGGCATGGCCGCCGTGTCGAACGGCCGCCAGCCGGCATGAGGATCGAATGAACCAACGACATCACGGCGTGCGCGCCGGCCGCGCGCGGCGCGCGCTGCTGGCCGCCGCCGCGCTGGGCCTGCTGGCCGGCTGTACCTCTTTTTCCTCGTCGCACGAAAAGCGTGCCGACGCGCAGTTGCAGCCGACCGTCGGCTCGCAGGCGCGCGGCGCAGTGACGTTCGTCGAACGCCCGGACGGCGTCCAGGTCACGTACAACCTGGCCGGCCTGCCGCCGAACAGCGATCACGCGCTGCAGGTGCACGAGCGCGGCGACTGCAACGCGGGCGACGGCTCGAGCGCCGGCCAGGTGTTCGCGCCGGCCGCCGACCGGCTGCGCGCGGGCGCGCGCGTCGCCGGCGATCTCGGCAACATCCACGCGGATGCGAACGGCGTCGCGGCCGGTTTCATCGTCGCGCCCGATCTGGCCCTCGACGGCGTGCGCTCCGCGCTGAACCGCGCGGCGCTGGTGCACCGCGACCCGAGCGATCCGGCGTTTCCGCAGCATGGCGCGGGGCCCGCGCTCGCCTGTGGCGTGATCCGTTGACGGCCGCCGCGTACGCGAGCCGATGATCGCGTAAAATGTGCGCCTTTCCGGGTCGCCGCGTCGCGAGCGACCCTTCCTGACTGTCACGCAGCGTTTCCTGGCGCCCCGATATGAAACGACCCCAACGCTCACTTCGTTCGCTGTCCCCCGAGGGGACGGCCAGCCTTCTTGGGACGGCCCGGCGGAGGCTGGCATGAGCATCAAGTCCGACAAGTGGATTCGGCGCATGGCCGAAGAACACAAGATGATCGAGCCGTTCGTGCCCGATCAGGTCCGCGCGTCCGAGGACGGCCGCCGGATCGTCAGCTACGGCACGTCGAGCTACGGCTACGACATCCGCTGCGCGGACGAATTCAAGATCTTCACGAACATCAACTCGACGATCGTCGATCCGAAGAACTTCGACGAGGGTTCGTTTGTCGATTTCAAGGGCGACGTGTGCATCATCCCGCCGAACTCGTTCGCGCTGGCCCGCACCGTCGAATATTTCCGCATCCCGCGCACCGTGCTCACCGTCTGCCTCGGCAAGTCGACCTACGCGCGCTGCGGGATCATCGTCAACGTGACGCCGTTCGAACCCGAGTGGGAAGGCTACGTCACGCTGGAATTCTCGAATACCACGCCGCTGCCCGCGAAGATCTACGCGAACGAAGGTGTCGCGCAGGTGCTGTTCTTCGAAAGCGACGAAGTGTGCGACGTGTCGTACGCCGATCGCGGCGGCAAGTATCAGGGTCAGCGCGGTGTCACGCTGCCGAAAACCTGATCTGGTTGCATAACGTCTCACCAGTTTCCGGGTGACCGCTGCGCGTGACGCGCCGCGGTCGTTCTTTTTGGAGAATCGCCCATGAAGTTTCGTTTCCCCGTCGTCATCATCGACGAAGATTTCCGCTCCGAGAACATCTCGGGCTCCGGCATCCGGGCGTTGGCCGAAGCGATCGAGAAGGAGGGCGTCGAAGTCCTCGGCCTCACGAGCTACGGCGATCTGACGTCGTTCGCGCAGCAATCGAGCCGCGCGTCGTGCTTCATCCTGTCGATCGACGACGACGAACTCATGCTCGGCGAAACGGGCCCGGACGGCGAACTGCCCGAGCTCGCGACCGCGATCATCGAGCTGCGCGCGTTCGTCACCGAAGTGCGCCGCCGCAACGCGGACATCCCGATCTTCCTGTACGGCGAGACGCGCACGTCGCGGCATCTGCCGAACGACATTCTGCGCGAACTGCACGGCTTCATCCACATGTTCGAGGACACGCCGGAGTTCGTCGCGCGCCACATCATCCGCGAGGCGAAGGTCTATCTCGACTCGCTCGCGCCGCCGTTCTTCAAGGAACTGGTGAAGTACGCGGACGAAGGCTCGTACTCGTGGCACTGCCCGGGCCACTCGGGCGGCGTCGCGTTCCTGAAGAACCCGCTCGGCCAGATGTTCCACCAGTTCTTCGGCGAGAACATGCTGCGCGCCGACGTCTGCAACGCGGTCGACGAGCTCGGCCAGCTGCTCGATCACACGGGCCCGGTCGCGGCGTCCGAGCGCAATGCGGCGCGCATCTTCAGCGCGGACCACCTGTTCTTCGTGACCAACGGCACGTCGACGTCGAACAAGATCGTCTGGCATGCGACGGTCGCTCCCGGCGACATCGTGCTGGTCGACCGCAACTGCCACAAGTCGATCCTGCACGCGATCACGATGACGGGCGCGATCCCCGTGTTCCTCACGCCGACGCGCAACCACTTCGGCATCATCGGGCCGATCCCGCGCGACGAATTCAAGCCGGAGAACATCCGCCGGAAGATCGAGGCGAACCCGTTCGCGCGCGAGGCGATGCGCCAGAACCCGGACATGAAGCCGCGCATCCTGACGATCACGCAGAGCACGTACGACGGTGTCGTCTACAACGTCGAGATGATCAAGGACCTGCTCGGCGACCTGCTCGACACGCTGCACTTCGACGAAGCGTGGCTGCCGCACGCGACGTTCCACGACTTCTACCGCGACATGCACGCGATCGGCGACGGCCGCCCGCGCACGGGCGCGCTCGTGTTCGCGACGCACTCGACGCACAAGCTGCTCGCCGGCATCTCGCAGGCGTCGCAGATCGTCGTGCAGGATTCCGAGAACCGCACGTTCGACAAGCACCGCTTCAACGAGGCGTACCTGATGCACACGTCGACGAGCCCGCAGTACGCGATCATCGCGTCGTGCGACGTCGCGGCCGCGATGATGGAGCCGCCGGGCGGCACCGCGCTCGTCGAGGAATCGATCGCCGAGGCGATCGACTTCCGCCGCGCGATGCGCAAGGTCGACGCCGAATACGGCGACGACTGGTTCTTCAGCGTGTGGGGGCCGGACGACCTGTCGGAAGAAGGCATCGGCTCGCGCGACGACTGGATGCTGAAGCCGAACGACCACTGGCACGGCTTCGGCCCGCTGGCGGAAGGCTTCAACATGCTCGACCCGATCAAGGCGACGATCATCACGCCGGGGCTCGACGTCGACGGCGAGTTCGGCGAGACGGGCATTCCGGCCGCGATCGTCACGAAGTACCTGGCCGAGCACGGCATCATCGTCGAGAAGACGGGCCTGTACTCGTTCTTCATCATGTTCACGATCGGCATCACGAAGGGCCGCTGGAACTCGATGGTGACCGAGCTGCAGCAGTTCAAGGACGACTACGACAACAACCAGCCGCTGTGGCGCGTGCTGCCGGAATTCGTCGCGCAGCATCCGCGCTACGAGCGCGTCGGCCTGCGCGACCTGTGCACGCAGATCCACGACGTGTACCGTGCGAACGACATCGCGCGCCTGACGACGGAGATGTACCTGTCGGACATGGAGCCGGCGATGAAGCCGTCGGACGCGTTCGCGAAGCTCGCGCACCGCAAGATCGACCGCGTGCCGCTCGACGAGCTCGAAGGCCGCGTGACGAGCATCCTGCTGACGCCGTACCCGCCGGGCATTCCGCTCCTGATCCCGGGCGAGCGCTTCAACAAGACGATCGTGAACTACCTGCGGTTCGCGCGCGACTTCAACGAACGCTTCCCGGGCTTCCACACCGACATCCACGGCCTCGTCGCGGAAGAGGTGAACGGGCGCGTCGAGTACTTCGTCGACTGCGTGCGCGACTGATGGCGACGCAGGGACGAATCCGGACGATGCGCGCGGCGCTGGCCGCGCTCGTCGCCTGGGCGAGCTGGTCGGCAGGGCCGGCGGGGCTGAACGTCGCGCATGCGGAAGTGGCGGCGGCCGACCCGATCGACGTCGCGATGCGGCAGTGTCTCGCGCGGCGCGACCGGTCGTCGACGGCCGGCCAGATCCAGTGCATGGGCGAAGCGCAGCAGCAGTGGCAGGCGGTGATGGACGGCGCGTACCAGCGCCTGTCGAACGACGCGCCGGCCGACGCGAAGCGCGGCTGGCAGGACAGCCAGCGCCGCTGGGTCACGTGGCGCAAGGATGAAATTCATCTGCTGAAGGCCGTGTACGACACGACGCGCGGCACGTCGTACGCGATGTCGAGCGCCGACATGCAGCTGCAGCCGGTGCGCGATCGCGCGTTGGCGCTGCGCGCGGCGGCCGACCGTTATGCACCGCCGCCTGCCGCCGTGCCGGTGGCGGCCACGAGCGGTGCGCAGGGCGGCACCCGCGGCGGTGCGGTCGCGGCGCCAAGCGCCGCCGCGGCAGCCGGCGGCAAGCCGGCGAACGCGCCGCGCGATCCGGCGATCCGCCGCGTGCGGCCGTGCGTGCAGGATGCCGCATGCGAGCACGCGCTGTTCGACTTGAATCGCTATTACCAGAAGCTGCGTCGCAAGATGCCTGCGCATTCGGCCGCGACGCTCGTGCGCGCGCAACGCGCGTGGGAGGCGTTCCGCGATTCGACTGCGCCGCTCGTCGGCGAGGACGGCCGCGTCGACCTGATCGGCGCGCGCATCGCGACGATGAAGCGGCTGTCGGAGACGGCCGGCAACGACTGAGGATCGCCGCGATGCCGGTCATCCGGCGCGGCAACGCAAAACGGGCACCCGCGGGTGCCCGTTTGCATGTGGCGCGCCGCGTGGCGCTTACGCGGGCTGCTGCGTGTCCAGCCGGCCGAACCACGACGGCACGAGCGCGACTGCATCGTCGAGCGACGCGAGCACGTGCAGGCTCAGCGCGACGATCTCGGGCGTCGGCGCCTTCAGGTCGGGCACGGTGACGACCGATGCGCCGGCGGCCGCGGCCGATTGCGCGCCGAAATCGCTGTCCTCGAACGCGACGCACGCGTGCGCCGGCACGCCGAGGCGTTCGGCCGCGAGCCGGTACACGGCCGGGTCGGGCTTGCCGCGCGCGACTTCGTCGCCACCCGCGATCGCGCGGAAAAACGGCAGCACGCCGACCGCGTCGAGCCGCGCACGAATCACGTCGCGCGCGGACGACGACGCGACCGCGCACGGAATGCCGGCCTGCGCGAGCGTCTCGAGCAACGCCAGCGCGCCGGACTTCAGCGGAAACTTCGGATGGGGCTCGGGCGCGGCGAGTTGCTCGCGCACGCGGATGCGCACGGCGTCGAACGTGTCGGCGTGGCCGATCAGCCGCGCGAGAATCACCTGGCCTTCGGCGAACGAGCGGCCGACGATCTGCAGGTAGTCGATCTCGGTCAGCACGACGCCGTGCGCGTTCGACACGTCGATCCACGTGTTCATGATGGTCCGCTCGGAATCGACGAGCAGGCCGTCCATGTCGAAGAGCGCGGCGGAGAAGGTCATCGGCGGTGTCCGGAAAGCGGGAAAACGGAACGGCGGGGAAGGCGTCGGGCGGCGCGACGGCCGCCCGAATGAAGAACGGACGCCGAAGGCGTCCGTCCGCGACGGCAGGCTTACTTGCCGAGCGCGGCGCGCGCGGCCTTGACCGCCGCACGCACCTGATCGGGGGCCGTGCCGCCCGGGTGGTTGCGGCTCGCGACCGACCCTTCGAGCGTCAGGTAGCCGAACACGTCGTCGCCGATCAGGTGCGCGACGTTCGGCAGTTCCTGCTTCATTTCGTCGAGCGTCAGGTCGGCGAGATCGATGCCGCGGTCGTCGCAGATCTTCACCGCGTGCGCGACGGCTTCGTGCGCATCGCGGAACGGCAGGCCGCGCTTCACCAGGTAGTCGGCGAGGTCGGTGGCGGTCGAGAAGCCCTGCAGCGCGGCCGCGCGCATCGCGTCCGGCTTCACGGTGATGCCCGCGACCATCTCGGCGAAGATCCGCAGCGTGTCGGCGACGGTGTCGACCGTGTCGAACAGCGGTTCCTTGTCTTCCTGGTTGTCCTTGTTGTACGCGAGCGGCTGGCCCTTCATCAGCGTGAGGAGCGCCATCAGGTGGCCGTTCACGCGGCCGGTCTTGCCGCGCGCGAGCTCGGGCACGTCCGGGTTCTTCTTCTGCGGCATGATCGAGCTGCCGGTGCAGAAGCGGTCGGCGATGTCGATGAAGCCGACGCGCGGGCTCATCCACAGCACGAGTTCCTCGGAGAAGCGCGACACGTGCGTCATCACGAGCGCGGATGCCGCCGTGAATTCGATCGCGAAGTCGCGATCCGACACCGCGTCGAGCGAGTTCGCGCAGATGCCGTCGAAGCCGAGCGTCTTCGCGACCGCGTGACGGTCGATCGGATAGCTGGTGCCGGCGAGCGCGGCCGCGCCGAGCGGCAGGCGGTTCACGCGGGTGCGGCAGTCGCGCATGCGCTCGGCGTCGCGCGTGAACATCTCGACGTACGCTAGCAGGTGGTGGCCGAACGTGACCGGCTGCGCGACCTGCAGGTGCGTGAAGCCCGGCATGATCGTGTCCGCGTTCTGCTCCGCGAGGTCGATCAGCGCGCCACGCAGGTCGTTCAGGAGGCCGCCGATGCGGTCGATCTCGCCACGCAGCCACAGACGGATGTCGGTCGCGACCTGGTCGTTGCGCGAGCGGCCCGTGTGCAGGCGCTTGCCGGCGTCGCCGATCAGCGCGGTGAGGCGCGCCTCGATGTTCAGGTGGACGTCCTCGAGATCCAGCTGCCATTCGAATTCGCCGCGCTCGATCTCGCCCTTGATCTGCGTCATCCCGCGTTCGATCGCGGCGAGGTCGTCGGCGCTGATGATCTTCTGCGCCGCGAGCATGCTCGCGTGCGCGAGCGAGCCGGCGATGTCGACGAGCGCGAGGCGCTTGTCGAAAAACACCGACGACGTGTAGCGCTTGACCAGCTCCGACATCGGTTCCGAGAAGCGGGCCGACCAGGCCTCGCCCTTTTTGTGCAGTTGGGACGTCATGGCGATTCTTCGAAGGGGAGTTGGGCGGCGTGCGCCGCCGAGGGAATCCCGCAATTCTAGCATTCGTGGGGCGGGCGGCCGACGCGTGCGCCGGCCGGGAACGGGCGCGGCTCACGGGGGGCTGCACGTCAGCGGTCCGATCCGCGGCAGCGTGCCGTCGTCCGGGCGCCGATACGCGAATGCGACGGCGCAGCCGCGGCCGTCGCCGGAGATTTCGAGGTGATTGTTCGCGACGAGGCCGTCGACGAAGGTCAGGCCGTCATAGCCGACGATCGTGCGCTGGCCGCTTTCGACGTGGCGAACCTCGAGCCCGGGCGGTAGCGGCGTGCCGTCCGGCGCGCGCAGCGCGATCGACGCGGCGCTGTAGCGGGTCACCGCGAAGTGCGCGAGCACGCCGGAGCGCGCCTGCGGCACGACGTCGAGCGTCGTGTCGGCGATCCGTGCGTCGGCGGGCAGCGCGGTGCCGTCGATCGCGACGCGATTGCTCTGATAGGCATTCAGGTCGGGCACGAGCAGGTAGCCGGCCCGGTCCGTCTCGCCGATCAGCCGGTTCTGGTGCAGCACGGGGACGTGCCCGGTGTCGGTCGAGACGAGCGCGAAACCGTCGTCGACGCGGCGCGCCGTCATCAGCCGGCCGTCCATCAGCACGAGCGCGCCCGTGACGTCGACCGACGCGTTGCCGCGCCCGT
This sequence comes from Burkholderia sp. BCC1985, assembly GCF_905339915.1. Classification (NCBI taxonomy): domain Bacteria; kingdom Pseudomonadati; phylum Pseudomonadota; class Betaproteobacteria; order Burkholderiales; family Burkholderiaceae; genus Burkholderia; species Burkholderia sp. BCC1985. Next base: position 34,849 of record NZ_CAJPGY010000033.1, on the reverse strand, counting down.
CGAACGATTGCGCGAGCAGCGCGACCTGGCCGGCGCGGCCGAGATACTGCAGTTGCCCCTGCGCGTAGCGGATGCCCGCGTTGGCGCCCGCCTGCACGTTCCAGCCGACGCCGCCGCCGTAGTCGGGAGGCCGTGTCGCGTTCAGCGTGTAGGTGGAGTCGCCGTTCTGCCGTCCGGCGTTCGCCGAGACCGACGTGTTGCCGCCGAGCCCGACGCTCAGGCTCACGAAGAAGCCGCGTGCGTCGTGCTGCCGGAAGTCCTGGAAGCCGCTGAACGTGATCGACGTCAGCCCGCCGAGATTGACCAGGTATGCGATCGAGCCGATGCGCGACGCGGCGACGCCCGGATACTTGAGGGCGAGATAGCTGAACGACAGGGTCTGCGCGCGCAGGAACGGGAACGAGATCGTGACGCGGTCGGTGGCACGCGAGACCGGCACGCCTTCGCGGCTGCCGAGGTCGCTGTAGTCGCCGAAGGCGCGCAGCGTCTGCGCATCGATCGAGAAGCGCGGCGTCACGTACTGGTAGCCGACGCCGGCCTGCACGCCCGCGCGGCCCGGGGCGCTGACCGCGAGCGACGCATTCGCCACGCCGCGTTCGCCGAGGCGCGCGAGCGCGCCGGCACCTGCGTTGTAGACGCCGGCCGTCGCTTCCGCATGCGCCTCGACGGTCAGCCGCTCGCTGATGCCGTAGCGCAGCGAGCCGCTCGCCGCCGGTGTGCGCGCATAGTCGAACGAATCGTCGCCATAGGCGCGGCGCAGGAACCCGGCTTCCGCCGAATAGCTGGCGAGGCCGGGCGCGAGCAGGCGCGTATCGACGTACAGCGGAATGGACGTCGCGATCGAGCGGCCGAGCGCGTCGCGCGTGACGACCGTCGCGTTGCCTGCGCCGGTGATCCCGGGCACGCTGTTGATCACGAACGGCCCGCTCGGCACGTCGCCGCTGAACTGGCGCACGTTGTTCACGTACAGGTCGACCGAGGTCGGCACGACCGCGCTGCTGGACAGCGCGGGCACCGGAAACGTGACCAGGTCGGGGCGCAGGCCGAAGTTGCTGCGCCACTGCACGCCGCCGAGGCGCAGCGAGCGTGTCCATGACAACGACGACGAAATCGTGTCGCCGATCTGGGTCGTCGTGAGCGTGCCGGGGTTCGAGTGGCTCCACGACGTGTCGTAGCGCACGTAGCGCCGGCGGTCGTCGTACAGGTACGCGATGCCGGTGCTGCTGAATACGCCGGACGGATCGAAATAGCGCGCCTCGCTCCAGACCGCGAGCGGCGCATGGGCGACGGTCTGCGCGTAGGCGTCGTAGTTCAGCACGAAGCCGCGGCCGGAAGTGGCGGGCGGCGCGGCCGCGAGCGCGCGCGTATCGAACGTGTGCGGGATGCGCAGCGCGTCGGGCACGCGCAGGTCGAGCGTCTGCCGGCCCGCGTCGTAGTCGTAGCGCAGCCCCGCGAGCGTGTCGAGCGCGACGGGCGTGTTCGACGGCGCGGTCGCCCGGTCGCCGGTCGCGATGCCCAGGTCGTTCAGGTCGGCGGACGCCGCGTACAGCCGGCCGTCGATTTGCTGGAAGCGTGCGATCCGGTGCGTCGGTTCACCGTTGAGCGACACGTCGAGAAACAGTGTGTCCTGAGCAGGCGCAGGCGCGGCTGCCGCTGCCGCCTGCGGCGCCGTCTGTGCGCATCCGGCGCCTGCGTGCACGGCCAGCGCGAGTGCCAGTGAAAACGCCAGCGAAAGCGCAGCAGCGGCGGGCCGGGCATGTCGCGCGGGGCAGGCAGCCCGGAGGGCCGTGCTCGTCGTCGGAACGGGCAACGTCGTGCGATCCTCCGGCGTGGATCAGGGCGATGTCAGCCGGGCCTCGACCGGCTGCGCGTTGACGGTCGCCTGGATCCTGACGAATCCCGCCGCGCCCGCATCCAGCTTGAGCGGCCAGCGTCGCGTGCTGCCCGCGAGCGCGTAGCCGAGCAGGCCGCGCGTGACGTCGTGCACGGTGCCGCGCGCGTCGACGAGCCGAACTGCGGCAATCTGCGCACGGCGTTCGCCGCGGTTGGCGACCGCGAGCCGCGTGCCGGACCCGTCGCGCTCGACGCGCCAGTCGAGGCGCGGCGCTGCCCGGGTGCCTTCGGGCTCGACGAATACGGGCACCGAATAGCGCAGCCGGATCGTGATGCCGTTCTCGACCGGCGTACCGGGCGACGGCAGTTCGTCGATCAATACGCGATAGCTTTCCTCGGCGGCCGGCGCGCCGCGCCCCGTGCGCACGAGCCGGATCAACTGCTCGGCGTTCGCGCCGATCTGCAGCAGCGGCGGCGAGGCGGCGAGCGCATCGGTCGGCGTCATCACGTCGTCGCCGTTTTCCTGCGTCCAGCGATAGGCGCGGACCTGGCCGTAGATCGGCTGTCCGCCCGGATTGCTGAGCGTCATGCTCGCGGCGGCGGCCGACGGCGGCAGCTCGATCGTCACGGGCATGATCTGCAGCGTGGCGGCGGATGCGGCCGCGCACGCCGACGCGACGCACAGCGCGACCAGGGCGACCAGGGCGACCAGGGCGCGCGGGAACGATGCCACGGCGCGTCAGAAGTAGACGGTGGCGGTGACGGCGGCCTGATAGGTGTCCGGCTTCGGCGTCGCTTGCGTCGGTACCTGGCCGTACACGTTCAGCAGTTGCGCGGAACCGGTGCCGGTGCCGCCGACCGTATCGGTGCCCTGCGTGTTGCCCCAGATCGTCGTGTGGCCCGAGTCCTGGTAGAGCTGGTAGCCGACCGTCGTGCCGGTATTGCCGCTCGTCGTCCCGCCCATCAGCCGGCTGGCGACCGTCGAGCCGCTGACCGAGCCGGCGTCGAGTCCGATGTTGTATGGCGTCGAGTTCGAGCAGGTGACGGAGACCGTGGTCTGCTGGTTGAGTGCCGACGTGAGCACGCCGGACGTGCCGAATGCAAGCGGGTTCGCGGAGATCGCGCAGTTGGCCTGGATCGTGAGCGTGACGTTGAACTGGGCGGTGGCGGTGCCGTTCGAATAGACTGCGGCAACGGTGACGGGCTGCAGCGCGGGCGCGAATGCGAAGGTGGCCGCGAGCATGGCTGAAAGAACACGACGTCGGGAATCGTTCATTATGATTGTCTCCTGCCGTTTAATGGGGTCGCCCGGCCGCGGAGTGCCTGCCGCGTGGTCTGTCGCCGGTCGCCGTTACCGCTCTGTCGTTGGTGCAAGACTACTCCACGGACTCGGTCGCGCGCATTGGAGAAAACGCCGATCCGGAGCGCATTGTCCGCGGTTCCTCGCGGAATGCCATCGGCGCTTTTGACATGGATCAAGCAACAATGCGAATGATCGCTGCGCGGACGGATACCATGGGGGCGCTGCCCGGGCTGGAAGCCGGGTCGAACGGGCGGGCAATTTCGGGGGAATGCATGGCGGATCAAGGAGTCGACACGGCGCGCCGCTGGATGCGCGCGCTATCGTGCCTGTTGCTGGCCGCGCTGCTCGGCATGCCGTGGCTGCCGGCCCGCGCGGACACGTGTTCGGTGACGCCGCCGGTGCCGAGCTTCGGCTCGGTCAGCCCGATCACGCAGCAGGCCTATACGACCAACAGCACGATGACCGTGAGTTGCACGTGGGACGCGCTGAGCGTGAACACCGGCGTGCTCGTTTGCGTGAATCTCGGCGGCACGAGCCCGCGCTACCTGAGCAACGGGGCGAACCAGATGCAGTACGACCTGTATCAGGACGCGGGCTATTCGCAGCCCTGGGGCGCCGTCAGCACCGGCACGACGCCGATATCCGTCTCGTTGACGAAGCCGCTGCTCGGCACGTCCGCGAGTACGAACGTGACCATCTACGGCCGCATTGCGTCGAACCAGCCCACCGTGCCGACCGTGAACAATGCCAGCACGGTCTATTCGCAGACTTTCAGCGGCAACCAGGCCGCTTACAGCTATAGTTTTTCGCTGCTCGGCGTCGTGTCGCCGACGCCGTGCGCGTCGCAATCGACGGCCGGCACGATGACCGTTACGGCCACGGCCACCGTCATCAACAACTGCATCATCAGCGCGACCGGCGTTGCGTTTCCGGCGTCGGGCGTGCTGGCGTCGGCGCTGACCGCGAGCGGCTCGATCAGTGCGCGATGCACGAACGGCGATGCATTCCAGATCGCGTTGAACGGCGGCGCCAGCGGCAGTGTCGCCGCTCGCACGATGCAGCGCACGGGCGGCGGCTCGGTCGCCTATCAGCTCTATCAGGACAGCGGCCACACGCAGCCGTGGGGCGACGGCACCGGCGGCACGACGATGGCGACCGGAACCGGCAGCGGATTCGCGCAGGCGATCGCGATATACGGCCGCGTACCTGCACAGGCGACACCGGCACCCGGCAACTACAGCGACACCATCACCGCGACGATCAGCTTCTGAGCCGCGTCAATCGCGCACGAGCATGACCAGCTTCAGGTCCTCGCGGTGCGCGGGTTTCAGCGTGATCTGCTGGTACACGAGGCGGCCGTCGGCCGGATGGTCGAATTCGCGCAGGCCGCCTTCGCGCTCGAACACGTCCTGCGACGCCCAGTACTGCGCGAAGGCATCGCTGCCGGCCATCAGCGCGTCGATCAGCGCGCGGGTCGGCGCGTCGGCGAGGTGGCGGATCGAGTCGGCGCGGAATTCGGCCGCGAGCCGGCGCGCGCGGGTTTCCCAGTCGACGATCAGCGTGCGCGCGGCCGGCGCCATGAACGTGAAGCGCAGCAGGTTGCGGTCGTGCTCGCCGTCGAGCCAGCCCGTGAACAGCGCGGCGGCCGGCGCGTTCCATGCGAGCGCGTTCCATTGCCGGTCGAGCACGTACGCCGGCGTGGCGATCGCGGCGACGGTGGCGGCGAGCGTCGGCGGCAGGTCGCCGGCCGCGACGTCGGGCTCGGCCGGATCGCGCTGTGCGGCCAGTTCGAACAGGTACGCGCGTTCGGCCTTCGACAATTGCAGCGCGACGGCGATCCGCGCGAGCGCATCGGCCGATGCCGACACCGGGCGGCCCTGCTCGATCCACGTGTACCAGGTCGGGCTGACGCCGCACAGCTGCGCGACTTCCTCGCGCCGCAGCCCCGGCGTGCGGCGGCGCGGGCCGGGCGGCAGGCCGACGGCCTGCGGCGACAGCCGCTCGCGGTGTGCGCGGATGAATTCGCCGAGCGCGCGGGCGGGCGTCGCATCGAGGGGCGGGGTGGGGGCGGACGACGGCTGGTTCATGCGGAAACGGCTGAAAAGGGGCGCTGAGTGCGCGGCAAGGATCAGGCAGGTGTAACAAATACCAGAATAACTGCTTAACTTGTACCGGTACAAGCGCGGCCCTATTGTAGCGATTCGCGCGCTGACAGGCAGCGAGCACCCCACCCAAGGAAGGAGCGAACGATGAAACACCACGACCAGGTCGCCGACGCATTCGGCACGACGGCCGCCGCCTACCTGACGAGCACGGTCCACGCGACGGGTGCCGATCTGCAGGCGCTGGCCGACGCCGTGCGCGCGACGCCCGAAGCCGCGGTGCTCGATCTCGGCTGCGGCGCCGGCCACGCGAGCTTCGCGGTTGCTCCGCACGTGCGCGACGTGGTCGCGTACGATCTCGCCGCGCCGATGCTCGCGACCGTCGATGCCGCCGCGCGCACGCGCGGGCTCGCGAACATCCGCACGCAGCAGGGCCCCGCCGAGCAACTGCCGTTCGACGCGGGCACCTTCGACTGGGTGGTCAGCCGGATGAGCGCGCACCACTGGCACGACGTGCGCGCGGCGCTTGCCGAGGTGCGCCGCGTGCTGAAGCCCGGCGGCCGCGTGCTGATGATCGACATCGCGGGCAACGACCATCCGCTGCTCGACACGTATCTGCAGGCCGCGGAAGTGCTGCGCGATGCGTCGCACGTGCGCGACTACCGTGCCGACGAATGGCTCGCGATGTTCCGCGACGCCGGGTTCGACGCGCACGTGCAGAGCCGCTGGCGCCTGCCGATCGATTTCGCTACGTGGGTCGAGCGGATCCGCACGCCGGCCGACAGCGTCGCGGGCATTCGTGCGCTGTGGGCGCATGCGCCCGACGAGGTGCACGGCTACTACGCGGTGCAGCCGGACGGCTCGTTCGAGCACGACGCGTTGCTGATCGACGCGCAATGAGCGCGAGGGACGGCACGGCGGCCGGTGCCGTCGCGCCGTTCGATGAAAAAAGCCGCGATACGCGTGGTCGCGTATCGCGGCTTTCGTTTTGCGGCTTTCGTTTCGCGATGACGGCGCGGCGCGGGGCAGGCCCGCACCGCGCTCGGATCAGCCCGTGTTGCGCAGGCCGGCCGCGATCCCGTTGATGGTCAGGTGAATCCCGCGGCGCAGCCGCGCGTTCGAGTCGCCCGCGCGGTGACGCTTGATCAGCTCGACCTGCAGGTGGTTCAGCGGATCGAGATACGGGAAGCGGTTCTTGATCGAGCGCGCAAGCAGCGGGTTGGTCGCGAGGCGGCCTTCGTGCCCGGTGATTTCCGCGAGCGCCTGCGACGTGCGCTCCCATTCCGCGACGATCCGCTCGAACACGTGCTTGCGCAGCTTGCGGTCGGCGACCAGCTGCGCGTAGCGCGACGCGACCGCGAGATCGGTCTTCGCGAGCACCATGTCCATGTTCGACAGCAGGTTCGCGAAGAACGGCCAGGTCTTGTTCATCTTCCTGAGCAGCGCGACGCGCTTCGTGCGCTCGGCCGCGTCCTGCGCGCCGTCGAGATACGCGCTCACCGCGCTGCCGAAGCCGTACCAGCCCGTCAGCAGCAGCCGGCACTGGCCCCACGAGAAGCCCCACGGAATCGCGCGGAGATCCTCGATCCTGCGGTTCTTCGGATCCTGCAGCTTGCGCGAGGCCGGGCGGCTGCCGATGTTCAGCTCGGCGATCTCGGTGATCGGCGTCGACGAGAAGAAGTAGTCGGTGAAGCCGGGCGTTTCATAGACGAGCGCGCGATACGACGCCATCGCGGCGTCGGACAGCGTCTGCATCACGGCTTCGAACGCGGGCAGTTGCGCGGGCGCGTTCGATTGCGGCAGCAGCGACGCCTCGAGCGTCGCGGCGACCACCGTCTCGAGGTTGCGCCGGCCGATCTCGGGGTTCGCGAACTTGCTCGCGATCACCTCGCCCTGTTCGGTCAGGCGGATCTGGCCGTTCACGGTGCCCGGCGGCTGCGACAGGATTGCCTGGTAGGTCGGGCCGCCCCCGCGGCCGACCGTGCCGCCGCGGCCGTGGAACAGGCGCAGCGTGATCTTGCGTTCGCGGAACAAGTCGACGAGCGCGAGTTCCGCGCGATACAGCTCCCAGTTCGACGTCAGGAAGCCGCCGTCCTTGTTGCTGTCCGAGTAGCCGAGCATCACTTCCTGTTCGGCGCCCTGGTGCGCGATCAGCGCGTCGATGCCCGGCAGTGCGAAGTATTCGCGCATGATGCGCGCGGCGTCGCGCAGGTCGGGAATCGTCTCGAACAGCGGAATCACCATCAGGCCGTTCTTCGCATGGTGGCCGAGCGTGCCTTCGAGCAGGCCCGTTTCCTTCTGCAGCAGCAGCACCTCGACGAGGTCGCTGACGGTTTCCGTGTGCGAGATGATGTAGTTGCGCACCGCACGCGCGCCGAATTGCGCGCGTACCTCGCGGGCTTTCTCGAACACGCCGAGCTCGCTCTGCGCGAGCGCCGAGTATTCGAGGTACTGCGAGCGCAGCGGGCGGGGATCGGCAAGCGCGGCCAGCAGCACGCGCAGCTTGTCTTCCTCGGCGAGCGCCGCGTAGTCGGCTTCGACGCCGGCGCGCGCGAACAGCTCGGCGACCACGGCTTCGTGGATGTCGGAGCTCTGGCGCAGGTCGATGCTCGCGAGATGGAAGCCGAACACTTCGGCCGCGCGCACGAGCGGCGCAAGGCGCGGTGCGGCGAGCGACGCGCCGTGATGCTCGTCGAGCGAGGCGGTCAGCACCTTCAGGTCGGCGACGAAGGCTTCGGAATCGGCGTACGGCACCGCGCGCACCGGCGGCGCACCGCGGCCGGCGCTGCGTACCGGCACCGTGCCTTCGCCGAGCCGCACGCGCGCGCTTGCGGCGAGCCGCGTGTAGATGCCGATCAGCGCACGGCGATACGGCTCGTCGACGCGATGCGGCGACTGGTCGGGCGACGCGGCCGCGAGCGCCTTCACCGCGTCGTTCGCGCCGACCAGCAGGTTCGATACCGACAGCTCGGCGCCGAGCTTGTGCACCTGTTCCAGATAGTGTTCGAGGATCACCGCGGACTGGCGGTTGATCGCTTCTTCGAGCGTCGGGGCGGTCACGTTCGGGTTGCCGTCGCGATCGCCGCCGATCCAGCTGCCCATCTGGAAGAACGCCGGCACGCGCGCGGACAGGCCGTGCTCGGCGAGCGCGGCCTCGATGTCGCCGTACAGCGCGGGCAGTTCGTCGAGGAACGTCGCGCGGTAGTACGACAGCGCGTTCTCGATCTCGTCGCCGACCGTCAGGCGCGCGTCGCGCAGCATGCGGGTCTGCCACAGCGCGGTCACGCGCGCGCGCAGCATCGATTCGTTGTACTGGCGCTCGCGCGCGGTCAGCTCCTGGTCGCGCTCGGCGAGCAGGCGCGCGATGTCGTGCTGCGCGTCGAGGATGCTCTTGCGCTGCACTTCGGTCGGGTGCGCGGTCAGCACCGGCACGATCAGCGCATCGTCGAAGAAGCGCTGCAGCAGGCGCTTCGACGCGTTGCCGGTCGTCTTCAGCTGCTCGAGCGCGTATGCGACGGTGCCGGGCTGCGGCGCGGAGCCGGCCAGCGCGTGGATGCGGCGGCGGCGGTTGTGGTGGCGGTCTTCCGCGATGTTCGCGAGGTGCGAGAAATAGCTGAACGCGCGCACGACGCTCACCGTCTGCTCAGGCGTCAGCTTGCGCAGCTTCTTCTCCAGCGTTTGCGCGGCCTCGCTGTCGTCCTCGCGGCGAAACTTCACCGCCGTCTGGCGAATGGTCTCGACGACGTCGAACACGGTGTCGCCTTCCTGTTCGCGCACCACGTCGCCGAGCAGGCGGCCGAGGTAGCGGATGTCCTCGAACAGCGGACCGTCCTTGTCCTCGCGCGTGCGGGCGCCGGGCTTCGCCGCGCCGGCCTTGCGGGCGGCCGGGGCGGCGGATTTGATCGCGCGTTTTGTCTGACGTATCGGGTCTTTCGGTTTCGTTGCCGTTTTCGCACGGCCGTTCGCGGCGGTGGCGATGGTGCCCGTCGGGGCATCGGAGGAGGGCAGGGCAGCATTGCGGCGCGCCGTACGCGCCGATCCGGAAGACTTCACGATGGGTTTCCTTGGGAAAGCTCGAGTCAAAAGGGACTGCGGGGACTGCGGAAACTACGGGAACTGCGGTCAAGCAACCAGCTACGTGCGGCACATCCGCGCATCGGTGTCGCCGCCCGCGCCGAAGCGCGGCGGGCGCAGGCTCCGGGCCCGGGCGGGCCGGGGCGTGCGTGCTACCATTGTTCGATCTTCAATCCCGTCCTTCGATGTTCCAGCAATGAATTCCGAGACTCTTGCGGCACAAGCTCCCGCGACGCTGACGATCGCTTCGCGCGAGAGCCGCCTCGCGATGTGGCAAGCCGAACATGTGCGTGATGCGCTGCGCAAATTATATCCAGCTTGTGACGTGAAAATCCTCGGGATGACGACCCGTGGCGATCAGATTCTCGATCGCACGCTGTCGAAGGTCGGCGGCAAGGGCCTGTTCGTGAAGGAGCTGGAGAATGCGCTCGCCGACGGCCGTGCCGACCTCGCCGTGCATTCGCTGAAGGACGTGCCGATGGCGCTGCCCGACGGTTTCGCGCTGACCGCGATCATGGAGCGCGAGGATCCGCGCGACGCGTTCGTGTCGAACGACTACGCGTCGCTCGACGCGCTGCCGGCCGGCGCCGTCGTCGGCACGTCGAGCCTGCGCCGCGAGGCGATGCTGCGCGCGCGCTATCCGCACCTCGACGTGCTGCCGCTGCGCGGCAACCTCGACACGCGCCTGTCGAAGCTCGATCGCGGCGATTACGCGGCGATCATCCTCGCGGCCGCGGGCCTGAAGCGTCTCGGCCTCGAAGCGCGGATCCGCGCGCTGATCGACGTCGAGGACAGCCCGCCGGCCGCCGGCCAGGGCGCGCTCGGCATCGAAATCGCCGCGCACCGCACGGACGTCGCCGGATGGCTCGCGCCGCTGCACGACCCGCAGACCGCGCTCGCGGTCGAGGCCGAGCGGATGGTGTCGCGCGCGCTCGGCGGCAGCTGCGAGGTGCCGCTTGCCGCGCACGCGGTGTGGCGCGCGGGCGAGCTGTACCTGACGGGCCGCGTGTCGACGACCGACGGCCGGCGCGTGCTGACCGCCGAGGAGTGCGGCGCCGTGATGACCGTCGCCGATGCGCTCGCGCTCGGCCGCGCGGTGTCCGACGAACTCGAGGCGCAGGGCGCGCTCGACATCGTCAACGCACTGCTCGCCGGCTCGCAGGCCGGCAAGGGCGACGCCTGATGGCGGGCGGCGCGCGCGCGTTCACCGCCGTCCTGACACGCCCGGACGGCCAGTCGGCCGCGCTGGCGGCCCAACTGGCCGAGGCCGGTTGCGACGTGCTCGAATTCCCGCTGATCGACATCGCGCCGGTCGACGATCCGGCGCCGCTCGACGCCGCGTTCGCGGCGCTCGCGGACTACGCGCTCGTGATCTTCGTATCGCCGAACGCGATCGACCGCGCACTCGCGCAGTACGCCGCGATCTGGCCGAATGCGCTGCCGGTCGGCGTCGTCGGGCCCGGCAGCGTCGCGGCGCTCGAGCGCCACGGCATCGCGGCGCCCGCGCATCGCGTGATCGCGCCGCAGGCGCCCGCCGACGGCGGCGTCCCGCATTACGATTCGGAAAGCCTGTTCGCGAGCATCGAGGCCGCGTTCGGCGGCGCGCAGGCGCTGGCGGGCAAGCGCGTGCTGATCGTGCGCGGCGACGGCGGGCGCGAATGGCTCGCCGAGCGGCTGCGCGAAGCCGGCGCGGACGTCACGCTGGTGGCCGCGTACCGGCGCGTCGTGCCCGAGCCGCGCGTCGGCGCGTGGGAGCGCGTGCATGCGCTGCTCGCCGGCGCGCCGCACGGGTGGCTCGTCACGAGCTCGGAGGGCGTGCGCAACCTGCACGAACTCGCGCGCACGCACCTGAACGACGCCGAGATCGAGGCGCTGAAGCACGCGCCGCTCGTGACGCCGCACCCGCGCATCGAGCAGACCGCGCGCGCACTGGGTTTTGATAGGATTACGCTGACCGGCGCGGGCGATGAGCGCATCGTCCGCGCGTTTCGAACGATGGCCGACGAGGCCGTCCAACCGGCGACAGCCGCACCGGTGACTAAACGCATGACAGATACCAACGATTCCAAAAGCGTCGCTTCCCAGCCGGCCGCTGCTTCCGCACCGCCGTCCCGTCCCGCCTATATGGCGTCCGAACCGCCTGCGCGCCGCGGCGGCAGCGCGGTGCTGTGGTTCGTCGTCGTCGTGCTCGGCTGCGCGGCGGGCGCTGGCGGCTATGCGCTGAACCGCAAGGTCGACCGGCTCGACGATTCGTTCGTCGCACGCCAGAAAGCGCTCGATGCGCAGACGGCCGAGATCCGCATGAAGACCGAGCAGGCGCTCGCGGGCACGCACCAGGTCGACACGCAGCTCGCGCAGCTCGACGGCAAGCTCGCCGACGCGCAGAGCGCGCAGCAGGCGCTGCAGCAGCAATACCAGGACCTGTCGCGCAACCGCGACGCGTGGATGCTCGAGGAAGTCGACCAGATGCTGTCGAGCGCGAGCCAGCAACTGCAGCTCACCGGCAACACGCAGCTCGCGCTGATCGCGCTGCAGAATGCCGATGCGCGCCTCGCGACGTCGCAGAGCGCGCAGGCCGTCACGGTGCGCAAGGCGCTCGCGCAGGACATCGAGAAGCTGAAGGCCGCGCCGTCGGCCGACCTCACGGGCCTCGCAATCAAGCTCGACGACGCGATCGCGAAGATCGACGCGCTGCCGCTGTCGGGCGAGGCGATGGTTCCGCACGCGTCGCCGAAGGCCGCGCCGGCCGAGGCCGCGTCGCCGGTGGCAGCCGACACGCCGCGCTGGAAGGTGTGGTGGCATGACTTCTCGGCCGGGCTCGGCGAGCAGCTGAAGGGCCTCGTGCAGGTGCGCCGGATCGACAATGCCGACGCGATGCTCGCGTCGCCCGACCAGGGCTACTTCGTGCGCGAGAACGTGAAGCTGCGCCTGCTCACCGCGCGGCTGTCGCTGCTCGCGCGCAACGACGGCGCGATGAAGGCCGACCTGCACGCCGCGCAGGCGTCGCTCGGCAAGTATTTCGACCAGGCATCGAAGGACACGCAGACCGTCGAGGATCTGCTCAAGCAGGTCGACGGTGCATCGCTGACGGTTGCGGTGCCGAACCTGAACACGAGCCTGAACGCCGTTCAGCAGTTCAAGAGCCGGGGGTAACGATGACGCTTCGAGGAATCGTCTGGCTCGCGATCCTGTTCGCGATCGCCGCGGCACTCGCCACCGTCGGCCATTTCGACGCGGGGCAGGTGCTGCTCGTCTATCCGCCGTACCGGGTCGACGTGTCGCTGAACCTGTTCGTGATCTCCATCGTCGTGCTGTTCATCGTCGTGTACGCGCTGCTGCGCATCGTGCGCAACATCTGGCGCATGCCGCAGCGGGTCGCCGCGTATCGTGCGCGTTCGCGCAACGAGAAGGCGCAGGCGTCGCTGCGCGACGCGATCGCGAACCTGTACGCAGGCCGCTTCTCGCGCGCCGAAAAGGCCGCGCGCGACGCGCTCGCGGTCGATGCGAACCAGGGCGCCGCGAGTCTCGTCGGGGCCACCGCCGCGCACCGGATGCACGAGTACACGCGCCGCGACGACTGGCTGTCGAAGGTCGACGCGCCGGAATGGCAGGACGCACGGCTGCTCGCCGCGGCCGACATGCGCGCGGATGCGCGCGATGCCGACGGCGCGCTCGCCGCGCTGGCCGACCTGCAGGCGGGCGGCAAGCGCATCCATGCGCAGCAGGTCGCGCTGCGCGCGCAGCAGCAGTTGAAGAACTGGGCCGAGGTGCTGAAGCTCGCAAAGGCGCTCGAGAAGCGCGAGGCGCTGCATCCGGCCGCGGCCGTGCGGCTGCGCCAGCAGGCGGCTGAGAACCTGCTGCGCGAACGCCGGCACGACCCGGACGCGCTGCTCGAGGTGTGGCAGTCGCTGTCGCCGCTCGAGCGCCAGTCACCGCGCCTGGCCGATCTCGCGGCCGACCTGCTGGTGACGCTCGAGCGCCGCACCGAAGCGCGCCGCATCGTCGAGGACGCGCTCGCGCACAACTGGGATGCGCGCCTGCTGCGCCGCTATCCGGACACGGCCGGCGGCGATGCGCTGCCGCTGATCCAGAAGGCCGAAGGCTGGAAGAAGGATCACCCGGACGATGCCGACCTGCTGTTCGCGCTCGGCCGTCTCTGCCAGCAGCAGCAGCTGTGGGGCAAGGCGCAGTCGTTCCTCGAAGCCGCGCTGAAGCAGGCCGACAACGAGGCGCTGAAGGTGCGTGCGCACCGTGCGCTCGCCCGCCTGTTCGAGCACCTCGGCGAAACCGACAAGGCGGCGAAGCACTACCGCGAAAGCGCGCTCGCGATCACCGTGGTCTGACGCGGCGGCGCTCGCCCGCCGCGCGTAAAAAGCCCCGAACGCCGGATGGCCTTCGGGGCTTTTCTTATGTGCTCCCGGCTCGCCGGACCGGACCGGACGCGCTATGCGCGGAGCCGGCGCGGCAAGTCGTCCTCGCTCGCGACGAACCGCATCGCGGCGCGCCGCGCCACGTCACTTGTCGACGAGCCGCTTCGGCACCGACAGCGCGAGCAACCCGCCAAGCACGAGGAACCCGGCGAGCATGTACATGCCCGCGTCGTTGGCGCCCGTCGCCTGCTTGAGCCAGCCCATCATGTACGGGCTCAGGAAGCCCGCGAGGTTGCCGATCGAGTTGATCATCGCGATGCCCGCCGCGGCCGCCGCGCCGCCGAGGAACGCGGTCGGCAGGCTCCAGAACAGCGGCAGCGTCGTCAGGATGCCCATCGTCGCGAGCGTGAGGCCGAGCATCGCGAGCGCCGTCTGGTGCGCCCAGATCACCGACAGCACGAGCCCGAGCGCGCCGAATGCGGCCGGAATCGCGAGGTGCCAGCGTCGTTCGCGGCGCTTGTCCGCGCTGCGCGCGATCAGGATCATCGCGACCACCGCCGCCGCATACGGAACCGCCGACAGCAGCCCGATCATGAACGTGTCGGTCACGCCGGTCGCCTTGATGATCGTCGGCAGCCAGAAGCCGACGCCGTACAGCCCCATCACGAACGAGAAGTAGATGAGCGCCATCAGCCACACGCGCGGGCTCGCCATCACCGCGCCGAGCGGCACGTCCTCCTTGGTCGCTTCCTCCGCGTCGACGTTGCGCGTGAGCAGCGCCTTTTCGTCGTCGGTGAGCCATTTGGCCTTCGCGATCCGGTCGTCGAGCGCGAAGAACACCAGCACGCCGGCCAGCACCGACGGGATCCCTTCGAGCAGGAACAGCCATTGCCAGCCGTGCCAGCCGCTCACGCCGTTGAACGCCTTCAGGATGAAGCCGGAGATCGGCCCGCCGATCACCCCGGACAAGGCGACCGCCGTCATGAAGAATGTCGTCATCCGGCCGCGCCGGTGCGCGGGATACCAGTAGGTAAGGTACAGGATCACGCCGGGGAAGAAGCCGGCCTCGGCGACGCCGAGCAGGAAGCGCATCACGTAGAACATCGCGGGCGTCGTGACGAACATCGTCAGGATCGAGATCACGCCCCACGTCGCCATGATGCGCGCGATCCAGACGCGCGCGCCGACCTTGTGCAGGATGATGTTGCTCGGCACTTCGAACAGGAAGTAGCCGAAGAAGAAGATCCCGGCGCCGAGCCCGTAGACGGTGTCGCTGAGATTCAGGTCGCTCGCCATCTGCAGCTTCGCGAAGCCGACGTTCACGCGGTCGAGATACGCGACCACGTAGCACAGCAGCAGGAGCGGCGTGAGCCGCCACGACACCTTGCGGTAGGTTGCTTCCTCGAATGCGCCGGACGAGCCCGGCAGCGACTGCGTCGATGTTGCCATGTTGTCTCCTGTCCTTTCTTGTGGTGGCCGGAGCCGGCGCGGCGGCGCCCGATCCGGTGTCGTGCGAAGCAATGACGATGCGTGGATGCGGCGCCGGCCGGCGCTGCCGGCGCGGCGCCATCACGGCCGTGCGGCTAGATGCAGCGCCCGCCGTCGACTTCGAGACAGACGCCGGTGATGAACTCGGCTTCGTCGGATGCGAGGTACAGGGCCGCGTTCGCGATGTCCTGCGGCGTCGAGAAGCGGCCGAGCGGAATCGTCGCGAGGAACCGGCGGCGATTCTCCGGCGTGTCCTCGCAGCCCATGAACTCGGTCATTAGGCCCGTCTCGCCGAGCACCGGGTTGATGCAGTTCACGCGGATCCGGTCGGCGCCGAGCTCGGCCGCGAGCGACTTGCTCGCGGTGATCATCGCGCCCTTCGTGCTGTTGTACCAGACGAGGCCCGGGCGCGGCCGCACGCCGGCCGTCGACGCGACGTTCACGAACACGCCGCCGCCCTGCGTGCGGAAATACGGGACGAAGGTCTGCACGCTCCAGAACAGGCTCTTCATGTTGACGGCGTACACGCGGTCGAACTCGGCTTCCGTCACGTCGAGCACCGGCTTGTTGCGATGGGTGGTGCCGGCGTTGTTCACGACGATCTGCACCGAATGGAAATCGTCGAGCGCGGCCTGCAGCAGCGCGCGCCAGTCGGCGTCCTTCGACACGTCGCCCGCGACCGCGATCGCCTTGCCGCCCGCCAGCGCGATCTCGCTCGCGACGCGCTCGGCCGCCGCGCCGTTCAGGTCGTTGACGACGACGTTCGCGCCTTCGCGCGCATAGGTCTTCGCGATGCCTTCGCCGAAGCCCGAACCGCCGCCCGTGACGAGGGCCGTCTTGCCGCTCAACCGCATGGTGTGTCTCCTGTGCTGGATGCGTGCAGGGTGCTGCGGGACACGGCCGGTCCGTTGCCGGCCGCGTTCGTCTGGTTCAGCCGTGCCGGATCGCGATCGTCTTCAGCGTCGTGAAACCGTACAGCGCCTCGAAGCCTTTCTCGCGGCCGTGGCCCGAGTGGCCGACGCCGCCGAACGGCAACTCGACGCCGCCGCCCGCGCCGTAGTTGTTGATGAACACCTGGCCGGCACGCAGGCGGCGCGCGAGACGCAGCTGGCGTGCACCGTCGCGGGTCCAGATGCCCGCGACGAGGCCATACGGCGTGCCGTTCGCGAGCGCGACCGCTTCGTCTTCGTCGACGAAGCGCATCGCGGCGAGCACCGGGCCGAATACTTCCTCCTGCGCGAGTCGGTGCGACGCCGGCACGTCGCGCAGCAGCGCGGGGGCCTGGTAGAAGCCGCTTTCGGGCGCGTCGGCGACGACCTGGCCGTGCCCGGCCATCGGAATGCCGTCGTGCTGCGCGTCGGACAGGAAGTCCCACACGCGCTGCTGCTGTTTCGCGTTGATCAGCGGGCCACAGTCGAGATCCGCGCGGCTCGGGCCGACCCGCAGCCCGTTGAACGCGGTGGCGAGCCGTTCGACGAGCGGCTCGTAGACCGCGCGCTCGATCAGCACGCGGCTGCCGGCCGAGCAGGTCTGCCCGCCGTTCTGTACGATCGCCGACACGAGCACGGGCAGTGCCGCTTCGAGATCGGCGTCGGCGAATACGATCTGCGGCGACTTGCCGCCGAGTTCGAGCGTGACGGGCACGTGGTTTTCGGCGGCCATCTGCGTGACCAGCTTGCCGGTCGCGGGCGAGCCGGTGAACGAGATGTGATCGATGCCGGGATGGCGCGCGAGTGCCGCGCCCGCTTCATGGCCGTAGCCGGTGACCACGTTCAGCGCACCGGCCGGCAGCCCGGCTTCGGCGGCGAGTTCGGCCACGCGCAGCACCGACAGGCACGCATCCTCGGCCGGTTTCACGACGCATGCGTTGCCGGCCGCGAGCGCCGCGCCGACGCTGCGCCCGAAGATCTGCATCGGGTAGTTCCACGGCACGATGTGGCCGGTGACGCCGTGCGGCTCGCGCACCGTCAGTACCGTGTAGCCGGCCTGATAGGGGAGGGTTTCGCCGTGCAGCTTGTCGGCGGCGCCCGCGTAGAACTCGAAGTAGCGGGCGAGCGCGGCGGCGTCGGCACGCGCCTGCTTCAGCGGCTTGCCGGTGTCGCGTGCCTCGATCGCGGCGAGTTCCTCGAGATGGTCGGCGACGCGCGCGGACAGCCGCATTAGCACCCGCCCGCGCTCTGCGGCGCTCGCCGCGCCCCACGGGCCCGCGAATGCGTCGCGGGCGGCGGCGACCGCGCGTTCGATGTCGGGCGCCGTGCCGCGCGCGATCGTCGCGAACGGCTGGCCGTCGGACGGGTCGACGACGGGAATCGTCTCCAGTTGCGCGGGCAACGTCCATTCGCCTGCGATGAAGTGCTTCGCTTCTTCCATGCGTGCTCCTGTCGACCCGAGTTGGCGCTTCAGCGCCTACTCGGGTCCCATGCTTCGCGGTCGACCTGAGTTGGCGCTTCAGCGCCTACTCGGGTCCCATGCTTCGCGGTCGACCCGGGTTGACGCTTCAGCGCCTACTCGGCTTCCATGCAACATCACCCGGGGTTCGATGGCCGGACATCCGGAACGATTATCGCGCCGATCGTCATCCGGACGCCACCGGTCGATTGGCTATAATGGCGCATTCCCTGCGGGGACGCCCGCGGCGGTGCAACGGCCGCGGCGCCCCTGTCCCGAATTCCATCGACCAACAGAGAGCGCTATGAGCTTCAATCATGTTCCGGCCGGCAAGGACCTGCCGCACGATTTCAACGTGATCATCGAGATCCCCGCGCAAAGCGATCCGGTGAAGTACGAGGCGGACAAGGAGCTGGGCCTCCTCGTCGTCGACCGCTTCATCGGTACCGGCATGCGCTATCCGGTGAACTACGGCTACATCCCGCAGACGCTGTCGGGCGACGGCGATCCGGTCGACGTGCTGGTGATCACGCCGTTCCCGCTGCTGGCCGGCTCGATCGTGCGTTCGCGCGTGCTCGGCATGCTGCAGATGACCGACGAGTCGGGTGTCGACGCGAAGCTCGTCGCCGTGCCGCACGACAAGGTCTGCCCGATGACGGCGAACCTGAAGTCGATCGACGACGTGCCCGAGTACCTGAAGGACCAGATCAAGCACTTCTTCGAGCAATACAAGGCGCTCGAGAAGGGCAAGTGGGTGAAGGTCGAAGGCTGGGCCGGCATCGACGCCGCGCACAAGGAAATCGCCGACGGCGCCGCGAACTACAAGAAGTAAGCCGGCTGGCCGGCCTCGCGGCCGGCTCGTTCGGAACGCAAACCGCGCGTGTCTCCTCAGGAGGCCGCGCGGTTTTGTTTTGTGCGCGGTTTGGCGCCCGTGGTGGTGTTCTTTCGCGTGCGGGCGGGCGCGGGCTGGGAGCCGGCGTTCGGCGAGGTTTTCGTACGCTTCGCTCGTGTTGAGGTGGTTGATCGAGTTGAGCCGCTTGAGCGAATTGCGCCCGTTGCGCCGCGCTCGGTGGTGGCCGGAGCAGCGGCTTCGACGGCTTCGGTTCTGGCCATTCCGGCCGCCGACGCACCGCTGCGCGCCGGCGATGTCGAAGCGCTGCCGGCGCGTGCCTTCGCGACGGACTTGCCGCCGGCCGCCGGCGCTTTCCGTTTCGGCGTCGAGTTGACGGCAGGCTTGTCCTGCTTTGCCGCCGTGCTGCGCGACGCGGCCTTTTTTGCTTCGGCAGCGTCGCCGTTCGTCGCACGCTTGCTGGCTGCCTTCGTCTTCGCACGAGCCTGCGCGCTTTGCCCGGACTTCGAGGTCTTGCCGGACCGCGATGCTTTCCCGTCACTACCGGCCTTCGCGGCTTTCCTGACGGGTCGTTCCGTTTCGACCGCCTGCATCGCGATTTCGGCGGGCTGCGGCGCCTTCTTCATCACCTTCTTCCGACGCCGCGTGCCGGCCTTCAAACCGTCCGCGTCGACTTCCCCGCCGATCGTCACCACAGCCGGCAGCACCGATTCCAGCGTTCGCAATCCTGCCGCCAGTTCGCGCTTCTGCGCGGCGGTCAGCCGCTTCACCCAGTACTCGGCGCGCGACGCGATCGACCGGTCGGGCAGCGGGAACGACGCGAGCACCGCGCGCGGCTTGCGCGAGCGCGTATAGCGCGCGCCCTTGCCGGCTGCGTGCTCGTCGAAGCGCGCAGCGACGTCGGTCGTGATGCCGGTGTAGACGCTGTCGTCGGCACACTCGATCAGATACAGAAACCAGGACATGGGGAGGCGGCGGGATGCGAAGCCGTCAGTGTCTCAGAATTGGCGCGTGCCGCCGCAAGCGACATGATTCGCGCCCGCCGTCACGGCCCCCGCCGGAACGGATCGTGCTCGCGCAGCTCGTCGACGTACGCGTGGATATGCTCGGTCTCGCGTTCGAGAAAGCGCGCGACCGCATCGGAGAACGCCGGGTGCGCGAGCCAGTGCGCGGAATGCGTGACGGTCGGCAGGAAGCCGCGCGCGAGCTTGTGCTCGCCCTGCGCGCCGCCCTCGAACGTGTCGAGCCCGGCCTCGATGCAGAATTCGAGCAACTGGTAGTAGGCCGTTTCGAAATGCAGGCAGGGCACGTGTTCGAGCGCGCCCCAGTAGCGGCCGTACAGCGTGCCGCCGCGGCCGTTCGCGCCGCGCCGGTAGACGGCGAGCGAGCTCGCGATCGGTTTGCCGTCGGCTTCGGCGATCACGAGCAGCAGGTTCTCCGGCATCGTCGCGCCGATCGCGCGGAAGAAGTCGAGATTCAGGTACGGGCTCGAATAGTGCTCGCGATAGGTCTGCCGGTAGCAGCGCGAGAAGAAGCGCCAGTCGGCGTCGGTGATCTGCTCGGCGGCGAGCCGCCGGAACGTGACGCCGGCATCGCGCACCTTGCGACGTTCCGCGCGGATGTTCTTGCGCTTCTTCTGCTCGAGCGTGCCGAGGAAGTCGTCGAAGTCGCGGTAGCCGTCGTTGAGCCAGTGGAACTGCACGCCTTCGCGCAGCATCATCCCCATCGACTCGAGCAGCCGCGCCTCGTCGCCGGTCGGGAACAGCACGTGCAGCGACGACACGTCGCTTTGCTCGGCGAACGCGAGCAGCGTGGCCGCGAGCCGGCGGCGCGCGTCGTCGTCGGCCGCGAGCAGGCGCGTGCCCTGCACGGGCGTGAACGGCACCGCGCACAGCAGCTTCGGGTAGTAGGACAGCCCGTTGCGCTGGTACGCGTCGGCCCACGCCCAGTCGAACACGTATTCGCCGTACGAATGCTGTTTCGCGTAGACGGGCGCGGCCGCCGCGAGCCGGCCGGTGCGCGCGTCGGTCAGCGTGACGAAGTGCGGCGACCAGCCGGTGTCGTCGACCGCGCAGCGCGCGACGTGCAGTGCGTCGAGGAATTCGTGGCGCAGGAACGGCGTCGGCTGCGCGTCGCGCTCGAGCAGCGCGTTCCATTCGTCGGCCGGCACCTCGGCGGGGGACGACAGGATGCCCGTGCGATAATCGATGCGTTCGTGTTTCAAGCGTGAATCCGTACAGTTGGATGCCGCCGGATGCGTGCCGCCGTGGCCCGCTTCCGAGGCGTTTTCGTCAGCCGTTCAGGGCGCGCCGCCGGGCTGCGCCGATCCCGTCATGAAGACCCGACTCGCTCTCGCCCAGATCAACGTCACCGTCGGCGATTTCGCCGGCAACGTCGCGCGGATCATTGCCGCCGCCCGCGCCGCGCACAACGATGGTGCGCGCCTCATGATCGCGCCCGAACTCGCGCTGTCCGGCTATCCGCCGGAAGACCTGCTGCTGCGGCCCGCGTTCTACACGGCGGCGGCCGCCGCGCTCGACGCGCTCGCCGATGCGCTGCGTGCGTTCGACGGGCTCGCGGTGCTGGTCGGCCATCCGTTGCGCAGCGCGGGCGGCGATCCGTCGGGCGGCGATCCGTCGGGCGGCGGTCCGTCGGGCGGTGCTCCGCACGCGCCAGCCGTCGATGGTAATGCAAACCGCCCGATCGAGCGCGGCGTGCCGCCGGCCGACACCTACAACGCGGTGTCGCTGATCGTCGGCGGCGAGATCGTCGGCACCTACCGCAAGCAGGATCTGCCGAACGCCGACGTGTTCGACGAGAAGCGCTACTTCGCGACCGACACCGAGCCGCTCGTGTTCGAGCTCGACGGCGTCAGATACGGCGTGATCATCTGCGAGGACGCATGGCATGCGTCGGCCGCGCAGATCGCGAAGGCCGCCGGCGCGCAGGTGCTGCTGATCCCGAACGGTTCGCCGTACCACATGAACAAGGAAGCGCTGCGCATCGACATCCTGCGCGCGCGGATCCGCGAAACCGGGCTGCCGATGGTGTACGTGAACCTCGTCGGCGGCCAGGACGAGCTCGTGTTCGACGGCGGCTCGTTCGTGCTCGACGGCGAGGGCGCGCTCGTCGCGAAGATGCCGCAGTTCGACGAAGGGCACGCGATCGTCGAATTCGACGGCGCGCGCCCGCTGCCGGGTGCGATCGCGCCCGAGCTGCCGGTCGACGCGCAGGTCTATCGCGCGCTCGTGACCGGCGTGCGCGACTATATCGGCAAGAACGGTTTCCCCGGCGTGCTGATCGGGCTGTCGGGCGGCGTCGATTCGGCGCTGGTGCTCGCGGTCGCCTGCGACGCGCTCGGGCCCGAGCGCGTGCGCGCGGTGATGATGCCGTCGCGCTACACGGCCGACATCTCGACCACCGACGCGGCGGAGATGGCGCGGCGCGTCGGCGTGCGCTATGACGAGATCGCGATCGCGCCGATGTTCGACGCGTTCCGCGCGGCGCTCGCGGGCGAATTCGCGGGCCGCGCGGAGGACGCGACGGAAGAGAACATCCAGGCGCGCATCCGCGGCACGCTGCTGATGGCGCTGTCGAACAAGTTCGGCTCGATCGTGCTGACGACCGGCAACAAGAGCGAGATGGCGGTCGGCTACTGCACGCTGTACGGCGACATGGCCGGCGGCTTCGCGGTGATCAAGGATATCGCGAAGACGCTGGTCTACCGGCTGTGCCGCTATCGCAACGCCACTGCGGACTACGGACTGCGCGACGTGATCCCCGAGCGGATCCTGACGCGCGCGCCGTCGGCCGAGCTGCGCGAGAACCAGACGGACCAGGACAGCCTGCCGCCGTACGACGTGCTCGACGCGATCATGCGGATGTACATGGAGGAGGACCGGCCGCTCGCGGAGATCGTCGCGGCCGGCTATGCGGAGGCCGACGTCGCGCGCGTGACGCGGCTCATCAAGATCAACGAATACAAGCGCCGCCAGGCGCCGATCGGCATTCGCGTCACGCATCGCGCGTTCGGACGCGACTGGCGCTATCCGATCACGTCACGCTTTACCGAACGTCTCGACTGAGCCGTGCCGCGCCGTGCGCGGCCGGCCGGCTTACGGCTTACACTTACGGCTTAAAATCGGGATTGCGATTTTTCATCCAAACGAGCATTGAGGGACAACCATCATGAAACGCATCACCGCCATCATCAAGCCGTTCAAGCTGGACGAAGTCCGCGAAGCGCTCGCCGAAGTGGGCCTCACCGGCCTGACCGTGACGGAAGTGAAGGGCTTCGGCCGCCAGAAGGGGCACACCGAGCTGTATCGCGGCGCCGAATACGTGGTCGACTTCCTGCCGAAGATGAAGATCGAGGTGGTCGTCGCGGAAGCGCAGGTCGACCAGGTGATCGACGCGGTGATCGGCGCGGCGCGCACGGGCAAGATCGGCGACGGCAAGATCTTCGTGTCGGACGTCGAGCGCGTGATCCGCATCCGCACCGGCGAAGAGAACGAAGCGGCGGTCTGAGCGCCGCATCCGGCCCGTTCGGCAGATCGGGCAGATCGGGCCGCGGATCGCACGATCCCGGCCCGCCAATAAAAAACGGTGCGGATACCCGGGAGGGTACCGCACCGATACGCGCCTCTCGCAGCAGCGTGGAAAGTGTTGTCGAATCGTTCTCTGGACGGCGCCTGATCAGAACAGGTGCTGGATGCCGGCGTAGACGCCGGTCTGGCTGCCGCCCGGATGCGGGTTGCCCGTCGACACGGCGGTGCCTGCACCGTTCGCGTTCAGGCCGAAGTTGGCCGTCGAGCTGTTGCGCACCGTCGCGACCTGCACGTCGAACAGCGTGCGCTTCGAGATGTTGTACGAACCGCCGACCGTGTAGATGTTCGCGTTGCCGCCGCCGTGGTTGGCATTCACGTGGTACACGGCCGCGATCAGCGCTGCCGCCGGCGTGGCCTGCCACGTCACGCCGCCCCAGACCTGCTGGGTGCCGGTGATGCCGTTGTTGACGGCCGGGCCGCCGCTGCCGTCCGCGTGCGACGACTGGTAAGCCGCCTGCAGCTTGAACTGGCCGAGGAACACGTTCAGGCCCGCGAAGTATTCACGCGAGTAGTTGAACACGTCCGAGAAGCGGCCGTTGCTGTCGCGCGTTTCGTCGTAGATGCCGCGCAACTGGAACAGCGAGTTCGTGTACGTGACCTGTGCGCCGGCTGCACGACCCGGCTGGCCGGCCGTCGTGTTGCCGTTGAAGCTGGTCGAGTTCGAGAACGCGAACTGGCCGTAGAAGTCGAGGCCGTAGAACTGCGGCGACTGGTACGACACGTTGTTGCTGGTCTTGTTCCAGTTGCGGCCGCGCACGAGCGATGCCGACGACCAGCTCGACTGGCCCAGCGGATCGAAGTCCCACACGCCGTTCGCGATCGCGAGTTCGCGACCCAGCAGCAGCGTACCGTAGCGGTCGTTGGAGATGCCGACGGTCGCGAAACGATCCCAGATCGAGCCGCTGAAGCCGCCCGTCATCGTGTTGAACGCGCCTTCGAGGTGGAACAGGACCTTGTTGCCGCCGCCGATGTCCTCGCTGCCCTTCAAGCCCCACAGGCTCGTGCCCCAGTCGCCGCTTTCCGCGCGCACTTGGTGGCCGTTCTGCAGGCCGTTCAGGTACTCGAGGCCGGCATCCAGGCGACCATACAGCGTGACGCTGCTCTGCGCGTGCGCCGTAACCACCCCAGCAGCCATCAGCGCGGCCGCGACCAAAGCTTTCTTCATCATCTCCTCCATACCCTGTCAAAAAGTCAACCCAGACTGCACGAGATGCCCGGAGCAGCGAGCGCCGGGCAAAAGCGAAAAGCGGGATAACCAGGGAGACCTCGTGCAGGGCCGGTAAGCGCGGCACGCGGGCAAGCGGACGGAAAACCGTTGAGCGGTCCCGCGCGGCCGGGTCGGCTTGCGGGGTCTCCTTGTTGTGTCGTGAAGCTAAACTACATTTCACGAACTTCGTTTTGCTACTTTGGTTACTAATTTAGCAAAAATACAATTTTGTGGCGATGGAAATCGTTGTTTGACTAACACGTGTCGCCAATTTGCCATGCAACACAGTGCGCAGCGGGTGCCCAAGGGGCCATCGATTCCCGGAAAACCTTTGTGAGACAAGGGAGACACGGATTCGGCGCCGGTGGGTCAAGGATTGTCACTATTGACGTTGCCGGAGCGCGAGCGTAAGAGCGGGACGCGCGGAATTGGTAAGTATTTCGTAATGAATTGGCAGTGGTCCGCCGCCGCCCGGGCGCCGGAAACGCTGGCGCGGCGGGCGCTCCGCGCGCCGCACCGCAGCGTCGAACTCAACCGCCCGTCGGCCGGACGTCTAGCAGTTGCGCGCGCAGCCACCGGTGCGCGTCGGTGCGCGCATGCTTCGCGTGCGAGTAGACCTTCACCGTGTAGCGCGGGATCTCGAACGGCGCGGGGAAGATGCGGATCGGCGCCGCGTGGCGCAGCGCCTGTGCGGCACGGTTCGGCACCGTCATCAGGAGTGCCGATTCCGCGATCACGAACGGTGCGGCCAGCACGCTCGGCAACTGCACGGCGACCTGCCGCGCGAGGCCGAGCCGGTCGAGCACGTAGTCGACGACGCCGCGCGACTCGTTCCACGGCGTGACGACGACGTGGCGTGCCGCGAGGTACTGGTCGAGCGTCAGCCGCCGGCGGATGTCCGGATGCGTGGCGCTCGCGATCACCACGTAGTCGTCCGAAAACCAGTCGAAATCCTCGATGCCCGGCGCGTCGGCGGCCGACTCCTCGTGATAGCCGAGCGCGAAGTCGATGCGGCCGGCCGCGAGTTCGTCGATCGAGATCTTCCGGTCGGAGTGGACGACGCGGATCCGCAGCCGCGGCGCGACCTGCTCGATACGCGCGAGCAACGCCGGCAGCACCGCGAACGCCGTGTAGTCGCTCGCGGCGAACACGAACGTGCGGTCGCTTTGCGCGGGATCGAAGCGGCGTGCGCGGGCGAGCCCCTTCGACATCGTGTCGAGCGCATCACCGGCCCAGGCGGCGATGTCGTCGGCGCGCACGGTCGGCTGCATCTCGTTGCCGAGCCGCACGAAGAGCGCGTCGCCGATCGCTTCGCGCAGCCGGGCGAGCGCGTGGCTGAGCGCGGACGGGCTCATCGCCAGCTCGTGCGCGGCCGCGGCGACCGAGCGGTGGCGGTACAGCGCGTCGAACGCGAGCAGCAGGTTCAGGTCGAGACGGCGCAGCTCTGGATGCATCATGTTCATGTCAGGATGAAGAAACTGCACTTCCTGCAGTTGTCTCATGAACGTAGCATGTCGATCCGGGCGGCGTCACGCGCGATTGCGCGAGCGAGCGCCGCCGCATTCCGTTTTCAGTCCGGGCCGAAGGAGGGCTCCCCACCGTGCAAATCGACATCCGTTGGGCCACCGTCGCCGACGTGCCGCAGATCCTGCGTTTCATCACCGAGCTGGCCATCTACGAGAAGGCGGAGCATGAAGTGGTCGCGACGCCTGCATCGCTCGAGCGCAGCCTGTTCGGCGAAGGTTCGCCCGCGCGTGCGCTGATCTGCGAGGTCGACGGCGAGCCGGCCGGCTTCGCCGTGTATTTCTTCTCGTATTCGACGTGGCTCGGCCGCCAGGGCCTGTATCTCGAGGATCTGTACGTGTCGCCGCGCTTTCGCGGCGCGGGCGCCGGGCTGCGGCTGCTGAAGGCGCTCGCGCGCGTCGCGGTGGAAACCGGCTGCGGGCGTTTCGAATGGAGCGTGCTCGACTGGAACGAGCCGGCGATCCGCTTCTACGAAAGCGTCGGCGCCGCGCCGCAGAGTGAATGGGTGCGTTACCGGCTCGCGGGCGACGCGTTGCGCGCGTTCGCCGACGGCACGCCGGTGGACGCCGCGTAAACGCAAGACGGGCGCCGCATGGCGCCCGTTCGTGCAGTGCGGCGCGGAGGAGCGCGCGTTACTTGAGGCTGCCCGACAGGAACCCGCGCAGGCGTTCGCTCTTCGGGTTCGCGAACACCTCGGACGGCACGCCTTCTTCCTCGACGCGCCCCTGGTGCAGGAACATCACGTGGTTCGAAACGTTGCGCGCGAAGCCCATCTCGTGCGTGACGACGATCATCGTGCGGCCTTCCTCGGCCAGCTTCTGCATCACCTTCAGCACTTCGCCGACCAGTTCCGGGTCGAGCGCCGACGTCGGCTCGTCGAACAGCATCACGTCCGGATGCATCGCCAGCGCCCGCGCGATCGCGACACGTTGCTGCTGGCCGCCCGACAAGTGCGACGGATACTGCTTCTCGACGCGCGGCGCGAGACCGACCTTCTCGAGGTACTCGCGCGCGCGGTCTTCGGCTTCCTTCTTCGGGATGCCGAGCACGTTGACGGGCGCTTCCATCACGTTCTCGATCACGTTCATGTGCGACCAGAGATTGAAGTGCTGGAACACCATCGACAGCTTGGTGCGCACGCGCTGCAGCTGCTTCGAATCCGCGGCGCGCAGCGCGCCCGTCTTGTCGAGCGCGGTGCGCACTTCCTCGCCGTCGACGAAGATGCGGCCGGAGTTGGGCTGTTCGAGGAAGTTGATGCAGCGGAGCATCGTGCTCTTGCCGGAACCGGACGAGCCGATCACGCTGATCACGTCGCCCGAGTTCGCCTTCAGCGATACGCCCTTGAGCACCTCGTTGTCGCCGTACCGCTTGTGCAGATCGTCGACGAAAAGCTTCTGAGTCTGGGAATTCATGAATAGTCCTGCGGAAACTTACTTGCCTTGCGGGCGCAGATACGCGAGCCAGCGACGCTCGGCCTGGCGGAACAGCCACACGAGCGCGAACGAGATCACGAGATAGAGCAGGGCGGCGATGCCGAACGCGTGGAACGACATGTAGGTCGCCGAGTTCACGTCGCGCGCGATCTTCAGGATGTCCGGCACGGTCGCGGTGAACGCGACGGTGGTCGCGTGCAGCATCAGGATCACTTCGTTGCTGTAGAGCGGCAGCGCGCGGCGCAGCGCGGACGGCAGGATCACGCGGCGATACATCGTGAAGGTGGACATCCCGTACGCGCGCGCGGCCTCGATCTCGCCGTACGACGTCGCCTTGATCGCGCCCGCGAAGATCTCGGTGGTGTACGCGCAGGTGTTCAGCGTGAACGCGAGCAGCGTGCAGTGCATGCCGTCGCGGAAGAACGCGTCGAGCAGCGCGTGCCTGCGCACGACCTGCAGGCTGTAGAGGCCGGTGTAGCAGAGCAGCAGCTGCACGTAGAGCGGCGTGCCGCGGAACACGTACGTATAGAGCCACACGGCGCTCGACAGCCACTTCCTCTTCGACACGCGGGCCACCGCGAGCGGCACCGACAGGCAGAAGCCGAGGCCGATCGACACGACCAGCAGCCACAGCGTGATCGCGACGCCGGTGATCCGGAAGCCGTCGGTGTAGAGGTAGTTGCGCCAGTATTCTTGGATGAGTTCGATCATAGGTCAGCCTTGCGGACACCGGTCGAGTAGCGTTTTTCGAGCCACATCAGCACGAAGTTCGAGATCGTCGTGATGGCGAGGTAGACCGCACCGGCGATCAGCGTGAAGAAGAAGAACCGCAGCGTGCCCTTGCCGGCGTCCTGCGACGCCTTCACGACGTCCGCGAGGCCGATGATCGACACCAGCGCGGTCGACTTCACGAGCACCTGCCAGTTGTTGCCGATGCCGGGCAGCGCGAAGCGCATCATCTGCGGGAACATGATCCGCGTGAACACCTGCCAGTTGGTCATCCCGTACGCGCTGCCGGCCTCGAGCTGGCCGCGCGGCACCGACAGGAACGCGCCGCGGAACGTCTCGGTGAAGTACGCGCCGTAGATGAAGCCGAGCACGAGCACGCCGGCGAGGAACGGGTCGATGTCGATCTGGTCCCAGCCGAGCGCGTCGGTCGCCATGTTCAGCCAGATCTGCAGGCTGTAGAACAGCAGCAGCATCAGCACGAGGTCGGGCACGCCGCGGATCAGCGTCGTGTAGACGGTGCCGGCGCCGTTCGTGAAGCGGTTGCGCGACAGCTTCGCGCCCGCGCCGAGCAGGCCCAGCAGGAACGACAGCGCGAGCGAAAGCACCGCCAGCTTGACGGTTTGCCAGGTGCCGGCGAGGATCAGCGGGCCGTAGCCTTGTAGAAACATATGTGGTCCCTGGTGTGGTCCCGGACGGCGCACGCGGTGCGCCGCGAAAGACGCGCCCGCCAAGCTGCGCGGAACGCCCCGTACGTATCATGACCGTCCGCCCCGGCAACGGTGCCGGGCCAGCCCGTCGCGCGAGCGGCGGGCGAGGGGGCGGGCGGCGCGTGGTTGACTGCCTGTCGTGCCGGACGCGGGGGCCGCCCCCGCATCCGCTTCCCGGTATTGTCGGCGCTCAGCGCGCCGAGTAGACGCTGAACGAGAAATACTTGTGCGACAGCCGGTCGTACGTGCCGTCCTTGTGCATGTCGGCCAGCGCCTTGTTGATCTTGAGCTTCAGGTCCGTGTCGTCCTTGCGCAGGCCGATCGCGGTGCCGTCGCCGATCGTCTTCGGATCCTTCACCTCCGGGCCGGCGAACGCGAAGCCCTTGCCGCGCGGCGTGCGCAGGAAGCCGTAGTCGGCCTGCAGTTCATCCTGCAGCGTCGCGTCGAGGCGGCCCGAGCCGAGATCGGCATAGACCTGGTCCTGGTTCTGGTAAGGAACGATCGTCACGCCCTGCGGTTCCCAGTACGCCTTCGCGTAGGATTCCTGCGTCGAGCCCTGCTCGACGCCGACGTGCTTGCCCTTGAGCGACGCGACCGTCGGCAGCAGCGGCGAGCCGGCCTTCGCGATCATCCGCGCGGGCGCGTCGTACACCTTGTCGGAGAAGTCGATCTGCTCGCGACGCTTGTCCGTGACGGTCAGCGACGACACGATGACGTCGTACTTCTTCGCCTTCAGTGCGGGAATGATTCCGTCGAGATCCTGCGCGACCCACACGCATTTCACGTTGATCCGCTTGCAGATTTCCTTGGTGAGATCGACGTCGAAACCGACGATCTCGCCGCTCGGCGCGGTCGACTCGAACGGCGGGTAGCTGGCATCGACACCGATCCGCACGGTCTTCCACTCTTTCGCGAAGGCGCTGCCCGCCACGAGGGCGAGGGCGGCGCACAGGGCGGCCTTCTTCATTTCCATCCTTTTGTCGCTCACTTCCGGGGAGGCGCTCGCGGCCGGTCGGGCCGGGCGCCGCGGCGTATTCTAGACGGCCAAAATTCGTGTTTCGGCGCGCAGGCAACGGCGCTCGCCGGACGGGCGAACGCCAAAAGGGCGGTATTTTACCCGAACGCGATACCCGGAAAACGGCAATCCGGCGCGACCGATCGATTCTTCGATTCGGGCGTTGCGGCAATCGCGGTATTCGCGACGGGCATCACGCCGATTGGGTTCGCGGGTGCAACGATGCGGTGCGCGGGCGGCGGATTGTGGCGCGCCCGGCACGCCCCTACAGTGCAGGTAAACCCGAAGAAAGAATATCTGCCTGCCGGAGTGCCCGCCCCATGTTCCAGATCCGCCGCGCCGCCGACCGCTGCCACACGCGCCAAGGCTGGCTCGAATCGAGCCACAGCTTTGCGCTTGCCGGCGACGCCGGGGCCGCGCATCCGCCGTTCGGCGCGCTGCGCGCGCTGAGCGAGGACCGGATCGCGCCGACGCGCGGCTTCGGGATGCAGCCGCGCCGCGACCTCGAAATCGTCACCTGCGTGCTCGACGGCGCGCTCGCGCATCGCGACAGCCTCGGCAACGGCGCCATCGTGCGGGCCGGCGGCGTCCAGCGGATGAGCGCCGGCACGGGGCTGATGCACAGCGAAACCAATGCGTCGCGCGAGCGGGTGCTGCATCTGCTGCAGATCTGGCTGCAGCCGGCGGAGCGGGGCGGACGGCCCGGCTACGCGGAGCGGCATTTCGCCGACGACGAGAAGCGCGGCCGCCTGCGGCTCGTCGCGTCGCCGGACGGCGACGACGGTGCGCTGTCGATCCGTGCGGATGCGCGGATCTTCGCGGGGCTGATCGATGGCGACGAGGCGGCGGCATTCGCCGTGCCGGCCGGGCGCAGCACCTATGTGCACGTGGTGCGCGGCGACGTGGAGGTCAACGGCCACGCGCTGGCCGCGGGCGACGGCGCGCGGATCGCCGGGGTAGAAGCGGTCGCGTTCGCACGCGGCCGGGCGGCCGAGGTGCTGCTGTTCGACGTCGCCTGAAATGAAACGGGGGACGCGGGCCGGGTGCCCGCGTCCCCCGCGATGCCGCCCGGGGAGGCGGCCCGCCGGCTTACTGCGCCGGTGCCGACGCGCCCTTGGCCGCGCGGTGCTGCTCCCAGCGTTCCTTCATCTTCTCGTGACGCTGCTCCATCCGCGCGAACTGCTGCTTCAGCGCGGTGCTGACCGTCGTCTTCTGCTGGTCGTTCAGCCCGTTGTAGAACGCGAGCCAGGCGGCCGAGCTCTGCTCGCGCAGCTGCGCGTTCTGCTGCTCGGCCTGCTGGCGGGCGGCGTGCATCGCGTTCAGGTCGAGGATCGGCTGGTTCTGCTGCGCCTTGAACTGCTCGCGCATCTGCTCGTGGCTCTTGCGCATCGCTTCATGGTTCTGCTTCATCGTGTTGACGGCCGTCTGCCACTGCTGTTCCTGCGACGCGTTGAGCTTGAGCTGGTCGTGCAGCTTCATGATCACGCCGAACGGGCCGCCGTCATGGCCGCCGTGCATCTGGTGCATGCCGGGGCCGCCCGGCGGCGGCATGTCGTTGGGCTGCGCGGCATGCGCGGTGCCGAATGCGAGAGCGAGCACGGTGGCGGCCGCAATGGCCACGCGGGAAGTGTTCTTATACATTTCAGAAACTCCTTGTATCCAAAGGGTCCGGCGATGCGGCGCGCGGGGTGAGCCGGGTGCCGCATCCGGTAAGACGCAGGTTAGCGGCGCGTGCTCGGGCCGGTGTTACGCGGGATGGCTGCCGGGTTACGGCGCATTACAGTTCCCTTGCGTCGTAACCCGCAGTAACCCTTTCGCCCCTTTGTTTCGTTCTTCGACTCCGCGCTCGCGCGCTAAACTTCGAGCCATGACTACCCAGATCCTCATCGTCGACGACGACCAAGAACTCCGAGACCTGCTGCGCGACTATCTCGTGCGCCAGGGGATGGAAGTGTCCGTGCTGCACGACGCGGCGACGCTCGAGAAGCGCCTCGAGCGCGAGCGGCCCGACCTGATCGTGCTGGACCTGATGATGCCGGGCGTGGACGGCCTGACCGCGCTGCGCCAGCTGCGCGCGGCCGGCGACGACATCCCCGTGATCATGCTGACCGCGCGCGCGGACGACGTCGATCGCATCGTCGGGCTCGAGCTCGGCGCGGACGACTACCTCGGCAAGCCGTTCAACCCGCGCGAGCTGCTCGCGCGCGTGCAGGCCGTGCTGCGCCGCCGCCGCGCGACGCCGTCGGCGGCGGCGCCCGAGCAGCGCGAGCCGTTCGCGTTCGGCCGTTTCGTGCTCGATTTCCAGGCGCGCACGCTGTCGGTCGACGGCAAGCCGGCGACGCTGTCGAGCAGCGAATTCGCGCTGCTGAAGATCTTCGTGAATCACGCGCTGCGCACACTCACGCGCGAACGGCTGCTCGAGCTGCTGCACGGGCCCGAGTACGACGGCACCGACCGCGGCATCGACGTCCAGGTATGGCGCCTGCGCCGCATCCTGGAAACGGATCCGTCGACGCCGCGCTTCATCCAGACGGTCCGCGGGCGCGGCTACGTGTTCGTGCCCGACGGCGAGGCCCATGCGCAAGCCCATTGATTCGCTGTTCGGGCGGCTGGCGCTGCTGGTCGTCGGCGTGTTGCTCCTGTCGCACTTCGCGTGGTTCTTCGCGATGCGCCTCGAGCGCAACCAGATGCAGACGCGTTATGCCGTCGAGGAGGCCGCGTTCCTCGTCGACGCCGTGCGCCAGCACGTCGAGCGCACGCCCGACCAGCCGCTGCCGTCGCGGGTGCGGCTGGTGTCGCCGGACAGTCCCGATGTGCCGAAAGACGCCGATTCGAACCTGGCGGCGCCGCTCAAGCGTTTCCGTGACGACGTGAGCGAGCGGATGCCGCCCGGCACGCTGGTCGAGATCGGCGCGCCGGGCCATCCGCCGGTGCTGTGGGTCAAGGAGCCGAGCGACCGCAACTGGATCGTGGTGCCGGTGCAGCCGTTGCGCCCGCCGCGCTCGCTCGACCGGATGCTGTTGTGGCTCGGCACGATTTTCTCGGCCGGCGTGATCGCCGCGCTGTTCGCGGCCTGGCAGCTGCAGCAGCCGCTGCGCTCGCTGGCGCGCGCGGTCGCGCGCTTCGGCCGCGGCCAGCCGGTGCCGCCGTTGCGCGAGCGCGGCCCGCGCGAGCTGCGCCAGCTCACGCACGGCTTCAACCAGATGGTGGAACAGGTGTCGCAGGCCGAGAGCGACCGCGCGGTGATGCTGGCCGGCGTCGCGCACGACCTGCGCACGCCGCTCGCCCGGATGCGCCTGCGCGCGGAAATGATGGACGACGCGCGGCTGCGCGACGGCGTGGTGCGCGATGTCGACTCGATGTCGCACATCGTCGACCAGTTCCTCGTGTTCGCGCACGGCGGGGCGGACCGCAGCGAGCCCGTGCCGGTCGACCAGACCTGCGAGCGGATCGCCCGCAGCTATCGCGCGGTCGCACCGAACGCGCCGGCGGTCCAGACGCATCTGGCCGCCGACGAAGGCTTCCGCCTGCCGACCGCGACGCTCGACCGGATCCTGTCGAACCTGCTGGACAATGCGCATGCGTACGGCGCGCCGCCCGTGCTCATCGAGACGGCGCGTACGCCGGCGGGTTACGTGCTGTCGGTCAGCGACAGCGGCGGCGGGATTGCGCCGCGCGATCTGGCGGCCGCGACGCGTCCGTTCGTGCGGCTCGACCCCGCGCGCGGCGGGAACGGCCACAGCGGGCTCGGGCTGGCGATCGTCGAGCGGCTGGTGCTGCGGCTGGGCGGGGCGTGCGAGATCGGCAATCGTCCCGAGGGCGGCCTGCGCGTGGCGATGACGTTCCCGTTCGACGTGGTGCCGAAGGACGAACTTCACGCCCAGGCCGCGTAAGCGGCGCATGCGGCGCCTGCCGGGCAGGCGCCGCGCGGCATCATTCGCCGAACAGCGTGCCGAGCGTCTCGGCGGCGTTGCTGTCGATGGTGTTGTAGGTCACGCTCGTGGCCTCGAAGATATAGACGGTCGTATAGCGGCCGAGGCGCTCCAGGATCTCCTCCTGCAGCGATTCCGGCACGACGTTCATGTTCAGGTACCACGCCGTCGACGACAGCCGGGTCTGGAACGACCCGTACTCCTGCATCAGCTCGTAGAACGCATCGGCGTCCTGATCGCGGCAGACGATCACCAAGTTTCCTGCCATTCGCTTCCTCCCGCTGGTCGGTCGATCCCTGGCGGCTATGGGGCTAGCGACGCCAGGGGCTAGCCCCGATCATACCTGCTTCGCCGCAATCGTCCGCTGACGTCCTGCATGGTTTGTGTCCGTGTGCGGCGGGCGGGTTCCCGGCCGGCCCGGATCACGGCATAATTCGGGGCCTGCATGCCGGCCGCACGACCGCGGCCGGGCTGCTCCGCACCGCACGCCTGCCGTTCGCCCGCGTGCCGGGCACGATCCGTGCGCCGCCCGCCCGCGCGCCGCGCCGAGCCGAGCCGGCCCCGGACGGTTGAACCTGAAATACAGGTTGGTGTAGTGTCGTGCCGTCGCGGCCCGACTCGCCGCGCCCGGAGGGCGCAGCTTGCACGCACGGCGCCCCGCGCCGGCGTGAGATCGTGAATCAATCGAATTACCGCGTCGAATTACCGCGCCCGTGCGCTTTGCCATGAATCAACATCGTCTGCCGGCTTCGTTCGGCCTTACCGGGGAGGGCGCCTGATGGACGTCGGATTCTTCAATCCGAACCGGACCGCCAACGCGTCCGCGTGGCGCGTCCTGCCGAACCGGTGGGACTTCATCGCGTTTCCGCTGATCATCTGCCTGATCGCGATGGCGGTCGTCGGCTTTCATGAAACGATGGCGCCGATCGGGACCCTTCAGACCCAGAAGATCTCGCTCGACCCGTCGAACCTGCCCGAATACGCGTTGCGCACCACGCTGCGGATGCTCGCCGCGATGGTCGCGTCGCTCGCGTTCACGCTGGTGTACGGCACGCTCGCCGCGAAAAGCCGCCGGGCCGGCATGGTGCTGATCCCGATCCTCGACATCCTGCAGTCGGTGCCGGTGCTCGGCTTCATCTCGTTTACGGTCACGTTCTTCCTCGCGCTGTTCCCGAGCCGCGTGCTCGGCGCCGAGCTCGCGGCGATCTTCGCGATCTTCACGAGCCAGGCGTGGAACATGACGTTCAGCTTCTACCAGTCGCTGCGCACGGTGCCGCGCGACCTGGA
>NZ_CAJPGY010000032.1:0-81862 GCF_905339915.1 Burkholderia sp. BCC1985 | reverse complement strand
TCCCATCGTGCCCAACTTGATCACGGTCTTCTCCGCTGCGCTCGCCGCGCACGCAAAGCACAACATCGTGACGAACGAAACGAGTCTCCACCACTTGCTCATGATATTTCTCCTTGGAAATCGATTTCTTTATTTCAACTGCTATCACTCACGCGGATCACCCGAACAGCGGAGCCAACGCCTCCTTGAGTGCACGATCCTGCTCCTCCGACAGCCCGTGGAGCGGTTTGCGCACACGCCCAGTACCATATCCGCGTAACTGCGCCGCGCGAAGCACTGACGGAATGTAGTTGCAGCGCCAGATGAACAGCAACGATGGCAACATCTTCTGCCACAGCGCGAATGCGTCGGCGTTGTTGTTCTCCTGAAGAAGGTTGTACAGCGCCACGGCTTCCTTAGGCATATAGTTCGCCGCCCCCCAGATCGCACCTTTCGCGCCAGCCATGAACGCGTACAGGGCTGTCGTATCGCAGCCGTTCAGGACATTGACCGACGTACGGATATATTCCTGGTGGGTCGTCATGTCCCCACCACTGTCCTTGATGTACTGAAAATGTGGCAACTCGCTGAGTCGTTTCAGCAACGGCACGGAAACAGAGATGCCGGTAGCCTGCGGAATGTTGTAGCCAATGATCGCCACGCGTGTGGCTGCATCGATGTCCTTGTAGAACTCGAAGAGTCCATCGTCGTCTGTCGGGCCTTCGAAATACGGCGGAAGCACCATGATCCCGTCCGCGCCGATCGACTCGGCGTGACGCGACCGGCGAATGACTTCGTCGACGTTCAGCGCCGAGGTCTGGCAGATCAAGTTGCAGCGTCCGTTGATCCGCTTCGCACCCACCTCGTAGAGCGCATTGCATTCCGCCTCGGTGAGATACGGATGCTGCCCAGTACCCGCGCCCAGGACAAGTCCGTGAACACCTGCATCGATGTACTTTTCGATGAGGTCCTCGAAAACTCCGAAAGCGATCGACCCATCTTCATTGAATGGGGTTTGCATCGCCAGATTGACACCCGCTAGCTTGGCCATTCTCCAACACTCCTAAATAAACTCACACCTAAACTTCAATCCCGGCTTCCTTAAAACGGCGGCCCGTGACGAATTTGACGCCGAGGGACGTGATGATTCGCGGATAGGCGCGGCTTGGGGCGCTTTTTCTCTTCAGTATCTCGATCGCGGGCGAGCTCATATCTGCCGCCAATTCAGCGACCGCCTTGCCGAAAGCGGTCCCGCGGGACACGCCGGTGCCGTTGCAAAAGGCTGCGCCATAGACGTTCGGCGCCAACTCACCCCATACCATCCCACCGTTTTGCGCCAACGTGAGCAAACCACCCCAGCTCGCCTCGAAACCGATAGACGAAAGATCTGGCCAACGCCGATCGAATGCGACTTGCTGCTGGATTCGTGCCTTCATGACGTCGTCGACCGTCGTTTTGAAGTGATCGGCATAGGAGTACACGTTGCGCAGAAAGAGACGGTTGTCGATCGTCCGACGAACGGTTGTGCCGAAGCTGTTTGCCGGGATCAGTCCGTACGCCGGATGGCCTCCCAATCGCTTGAGTTCGGCCTCGGTAAGTTGCCGCGTCATGCTGGCGAACGTGTATACGGGAATGGCCGTGTTGCGATAGAAGCCAAAGTTCGTCAGGTATCCCGACGCGCAAATAATGACCTTTGTTGCTCGTATCGCGCCGCCCTTAGTTTCGAATACATGCTGCGACGGCCCGAACTGTGCTGACGTGATCGCGGTGTTCTCGAAGACCGTGACGTTCCCGGGCAGAGCCCGTGCGGCATTCTTCAAATACTTCGCCGGCTGCAACAAAATCGTTCCGGGATGATGCAGCGCCTTGATGTAGTGCTTGCTGCCCGTCATCGCCTGCATCTCATCGCGCTCAACCCAGCGATACTTCTGTCTCATCCGGTCCAACGCCTTCGAGAACTCGACTAGGTCCGCCACCCCATGCTCGGTAGCCGCGCTGTGATATTTCCCCTGCGGATCCCAGTCGCACTCGACCCCAAGCTCCTCGACCGCTTGCTGCAGATAGGCGTTGCCTTCCCTGTTTACATACAGTTCATCGCGATTGCCCTGATCGTCCTCGACGAAATCGTGCTTGCGAGGGTTATGGGCAAGATCGATCGC
This sequence comes from Burkholderia sp. BCC1985, assembly GCF_905339915.1. Classification (NCBI taxonomy): domain Bacteria; kingdom Pseudomonadati; phylum Pseudomonadota; class Betaproteobacteria; order Burkholderiales; family Burkholderiaceae; genus Burkholderia; species Burkholderia sp. BCC1985. The sequence goes on along the minus strand of NZ_CAJPGY010000032.1, from coordinate 79,724 downwards.
GAAGCCCATGCAACGTCCCGACGCGTTATTGCCGATACGGCCCGCATCGACGAGCACCACTTTTGCATCCGGCCGAATCTCGGCATATCGACGCGCCGCATGCAATCCCATCCATCCGGCGCCGATCACCAGACAATCGCAGGCCATATCGCCGGCTATTCGTTTCAGCGGCAAATCCGCTCCCGATGTCAGATACCAGCCGGACACCGTCGGTTCTTCTTGCGGCGGGGCAACCTCGATGCGCTTGCCCATCACATTCGCGATCAATTTTCGTCTCCTCGATTGACGCCTTGTCTCCGACCAGCCGTGGCGCACTCAATACCATGCAGCGGCAGACTTCCTGGCGATGTGCGGTCAGGCAACTGGCCCCGCACAGGCTGGCAAGCCACGATCCTCTTTTCGTCAGGGTGTACGACACGACCCCGGCTTCAGTGTGATTTGACTATAGGAGCGCCATAAAATTTTCGCAATAAAAAATTACACCTATTTTTTTCACTTACAGAAATTTCTCCGCACGAGATTCGCGGCCTCCGGCCCTTCAGCTGCCGGCGGCGACACCACTCTTGATGCACTTACATAAGACAGAAATGAGACCAGTTCTGTCAGGAGCGGCATTGCGGGGGGAGCGGGTGTTCCTGCTGAGTTGAAAAAATGTAATAGATTTTTTGTTGCAAAAAAAATTTTTGGAGAATATGTTCTGCAGGAAAGTTCGAAGAAGCAGCCCTGCGGCAAGCACCGGCGCCTACAGCGTGACGTCGCCCCCATGTACGCGGCCACGCAACGGGCAAACACAACGTGACAGGAGACTACGTGGCAACAACCGACAATGGCAGAAGATCGCTCGAGGTCATCGACGTGCATGTCGGTGGAGACGTCCATCGGATCGTTCTGAGTGGCGTTCGAGAACTGCCCGGCGCAACTGTTCTTGAGAAAATGCAGTACCTCAAGACGCATGGTGACGGCTTGCGCCAGTTGCTACTTCTCGAACCCCGCGGCGGACATCCATCGCTATACGCCGATCTGGTGGTCGAGCCTACGCATCCCGACGCCGATGCAGGATTCATCATCATGGAAATCATGGGATATCCAGTGATTTCAGGGACCAACACAATGAGCACGGCCATCGCTCTGCTGGAATCCGGGCGCGTCCCGATGGCTGACGGTCCGAGTCGAATCTCGCTGGAAGCTCCTGGCGGCTTGATCGATATCGTGGCCGACTGCGAGCGCGGCAAGGTAACACGGGTCCGGTATCAAGCGAATTCTCCGTCCTTCGTCTATGCCAGCAGCCAGGCCGTCGAAGTACCGGGCTGGGGAAACGTCGCGTTCGATCTGATCTGGACGGGTGCCTTTTACCCGGTCGTCAGCGCAAACGCACTCGGGCTCGGATTCGCCCTCGCAAAAGATGAGGAAAAGAGTCTGGTCGCATTCTCGCAGGCGTTCCTGTCTGCCGTGCATGAACTGCCGCGACCGATTCATCCGGAATTCGGAGACGAAGGCCCACTGTCATTCGTAGTATTTGCCGGGAACCCGACGACGGAGCCAGCGGGCGGTCTCGTCGCGCGCACCAGTTGCTATGTACATCCGTCGGAACATCTCTGTCGAGCACCTGCAGGCGTACCCTCGACCGCTGTTCTGGCGCAATTGGTTCATCGGGGAATCCTGGAACGAGGGGATTCGCTTCGGACGAGATCGATCTTCGAGAGCGAACTGAAAGTGACGGTTGAGGAAGTCGGGGTGTACTACGGCCGCTACGCCGGGATCCGCGCAACCGTTGAAGGATCTGGCTTCGTTATTGCAAAGACCCAGGTCGTAGTGGACTTCGATGATCCCATGACACCGCGGGATGGCCTGGAAACGATTCTGTCCGCCGCGCAAGACTGACTTCTGCGCGTCATTGGTCGTCCACGAGCCGAAGACGACGTCTGCGACTCAGACGCAGCGGCCGACTTGCACATGATGCGCAAGCCGGCCGCTTGGGTTTCATCAAATTTGTTGGACGAGCAATCAGGCATGACACCGCGCCTGACGCGAATTCCCGAGATCAATAGGTCGGCGGAGCAATCACCCAAACGACTACGGCATCGGTATCGCCGCGATTGGCCCACTGAAATTCCTCTCGGGCTATCCGGAAACTGTCCCCTGCCGATACCTCGAAATGATTCCCACCGATCCAGATGTCGAGTTGCCCCTTTACGACGTAGCCTTCCTCTTCCGTATCGCGGGTTGCCGGCTCCTCAAGCGACGCTCCAGCAGCGAAGGTGCTGAGAAACGTTTCGAATGCGCCGCCGATGTTCGGCGACAGCAGCTCTTCGACCAAACCATCGGTGGCGCTACCCAAACGCCGCCGCGCCCCTGCCCGCACGATTCGCCCCACCTCGGCGGTGGGCTTTGTCTCGGACACGAAGAACCAACCGAGCGGCACACCGAGGGTCTGAGCCACCCTTCTCAAGTCCGAGATTGAAATCTCCGCGCGGCCGCGCTCGAGCTGGCTGATAAAACTGATCGAGCGGCCAGTCGCAAGGGCGATCTCTGCAAGCGTCTTCGATCGAGCCTTTCGCAGCTTGCGAATCTCGCTGCCCAGAGCGAACCGGTCGAATGCAAAATCGTCAAGGGCGGCGGCATCTCCGCCTTCGTGCGCGACTTGCACCATGTCAATCCTCGTTCATTGAAAGTAAAAAGCGCCTCCAAAATTTACCACAGAAAAAATTTTTCGTGTTTTTCGACTACAGAAAAGATTGTTGGTGAATGTGCAGGATCCGACAGCGACTGCGCTCATTCGCAGTTGATACGACGCCAGTATGGTCGGGCGAACCGGGGCTTATCCCGGCCGACCCGCCCCGTTCCGCGACTACGCGCAGCTCTGTCCGACCGGCGACGGCTGCGCTTGTAACGATGTCAATCCCGCTGCCTCGATTCCAACGCAGATGTCAGTTGCGGCACGACCTCGAAAAGGTCTCCGACCAGCCCGATGTCGGCGATCTGGAAGATGGGTGCATCGGGATCCTTGTTGATCGCGACGATCGTCTTCGAATCCTTCATACCGGCGAGGTGCTGAATCGCGCCCGAAATGCCGATCGCAACGTAAAGATCAGGCGCCACCACCTTGCCCGTCTGCCCCACCTGCGAGTCGCTCGGCGCGAATCCGGCATCCACTGCAGCCCGCGATGCACCGACGGCCGCGTTCATTTTGTCCGCCAGGGATGCCAACGAGTCGAATGCCTCCTTCGAACCGAGCCCGCGCCCTCCGGACACTACCACTGCGGCGGTCGTCAGGTCCGGTCGCTCGGTAATCGATAGGTTATCGCGCACGAAGCTGGACGAACCGGCATCGACCACATACTCGATTTCGTCGATCGGCGCAGACGCGCCGACATCGACGGCCGGCGCAAAGCGGGACGCACGAATCGTCACAACCTTGATCGCATCGTTCGATCGAACGACAGCAATCGCATTTCCGGCATAGATGGGGCGCTCGAAGGTGTCACTCGATATCACGGCGGAGATCTCGGATACCTGCGCAACATCGAGCAGTGCCGCGACTCGCGGCAAGACGTTCTTCCCGTTGGTCGTAGCGGCGGCCGCGATATGGCCGTAATTTGCGGCAAGCGATACGACTAGAGGCGCGACGTTTTCCGGGAGGAAATGCGCGAGCGACGCCGATTGCGCGAGGAGTACCTTCCCAACACCTTCAAGGCGCGCAATTTCCTCTGCAACGCTGCGGCAATGGTCACCACACACGAGGACGTCGACGGCATCCGACATCTTTCGCGCCGCCGTGATTGAGTTACGCGTTGCGGCGGCAACCGCCACATTGTCGTGATCTGCGAGAACGAGTACTGCCATTTCAGCGTACCTCCAATGCAATCTTGATTTCGTTCGTCAGGTCTTGCACCGTCGCAACCTTGCGCCCTGCCTGCCGCTGAACCGGCGGACGGACAGCGAGTACGGTCAAGCGCGGTGCCACGTCCACGCCGAGCGCGTCTGGCGATACCGTCTCCAACGGCTTCTTTTTGGCCTTCATGATGTTCGGCAACGACGCATGCCGAGGATCGTTCAGGCGCAGGTCCACTGTCACGACAGCTGGCGTCTTCAACACGAGTTCTTGCGTACCGGTGTCGACCTCGCGCGTGATGCGGAGGTTCTCGCCCTCCAGTGCCAGCGCCGAGATGAACGTCGCTTGCGGCCAAGCCAGCAGGCCGGCCAGCATCTGTCCGGTCTGATTGCAGTCGTCGTCGATCGCCTGCTTGCCAAGCAGCACGAGCGTAGGCTCTTCCTTGCGCACGACCGCCTGAAGCATCTTCGCCACGGCGAGCGGCTCCACGTTGGCGTCCGTCTGTACGTGAATAGCGCGATCCGCGCCAACCGCAAGGGCTGCGCGAAGTGTCTCCGCGGCCTTGTCCGGGCCGATCGACACAACAACCACCTCGCCCGCGGTTCCCGCTTCCTTCAGCCTGACCGCTTGCTCCACGGCGACCTCGTCGAACGGGTTGATGGACATCTTGAGGTTGGCGGTGTCGACGCCAGTGTTGTCCGCGTTCACCCGGACATTCACGTTCGGGTCAACCACCCGCTTTACCGCAACCAGTATCTTCATTTGCATATCCTTTCGGCCAAGGTTTGCCGGGACCTGTCTTGGTGTTCGATCGGCACTAGCACTTGATGCGCGTGTTCTTCGGATCGTAGAACGGTGCGAGGCTCGCTTTCGCAGGAACCTTCTCCCAGGCGACCTCGATCTCGAAACTGTTTTGCGCCAGCCAGTCGGCAGTCACGCCATCGGCGTTATACACATACCCCATTCCAAGCGACGCATCGATTCGGTGTCCATACATGCCGGACGTGATCGAGCCAACAATCTTGCCGTTGCACCAGATTGGCTCCTCGTGATAAAGCAGCTTGCTGGAGTCCTCGAGTTGAAACTGGACCAAACGGCGCGTCAGCGGCCCGGATGCCTTGGCTTCGCGCAACGCTTCGAGACCGATAAAACCACCCGGCTTTTCCCATGCGACACAGAATCCCAGCCCTGCTTCGAGCGGATTGTCCTCGATCGTCAGATCGTGGCCCCAGTGACGATAGCCCTTCTCCGTCCGGCAGCTGTTCATCGCGTGGTAGCCGGCCAGGCGCAGGCCGAACTGCTCACCCTCCTGAACCAGCACCTCATAAACATGCAGTGCAAATTCGACCGGCACGTAGAGTTCCCATCCGAGCTCGCCGACGAATGTGATGCGGTTCGCACGCACACGCGCATAGCCGATCTCGATTTCTCGCGACGTTGCAAACGGGAAAGCTTCGTTCGACAGGTCCGCGCCGGAAACTTTTTCAATCAGTGCCCGCGAGTTCGGTCCCATGACACCGAACACGGCGAGACTGGAAGAAACGTCCGTCGCGATACATTGCGCCCCCGCCGGAATATTGCGCTCGAGCCACGAGAAGTCTCGCGTCTGGGTCGCACCGGCCGTCACGACCATGTACGAAGCCGGCCCCGTTCTCGTGATCGTCAAATCCGCCTCGATGCCGCCCTGCTCGTTCAGCCACTGCGTGTACACCATCTTGCCAACCGGTACGTCGACGTCCGACACGGAAATCCAGTTCAGTGCGCGAGTCGCATCCGGTCCCTGCACGAGAAATTTGGCAAACGACGTCTGGTCGAAAAGCCCGACCGCGTCGCGTACAGCCCGGCACTCGTCGCCCGAATTATCGAACCAGTTCTGCGGACCCCAGTCGTATTCATAGTTGGCATCCTGCCCGGGTTTCGCATACCAGTTCGCACGTTCCCATCCAGAAACCTCACCCATCACTGCACCGGCCGCCACAAGACGGTCATGCAGCGGCGAGCGACGCGCGCCGCGTGCGGTATCGAACTGGCGGAACGGCCAGTGCATCGCGTAGAGAAGGCCGAGCGTTTCGACCGTTCGGTCGTGCAGGTAGCGCTTCGTGCCCTGGAATGGGTGCATGCGCCGCACGTCGACATCGGACAGGTCCATCGGTGGGCGACGGTCCCGAATCCATTCGGCCAGCGCCTTGCCGGCGCCCCCCGAACTCTGAATGCCGATCGAGTTGAAACCGCAGGCAACGAACAGATCCCTGACTTCCGCCGTCTCGCCGAGCAAGTAGCGATCGTCCGGCGTAAAACTTTCAGGGCCGTTGAAGAACGTCTTGATACCCGTGTTCTCGAGGACGGGGACGCGGTTGGCCGCATCCAGGAGAATAGGTTCGAAATGGTCGAAGTCATCGGGCAGTGAGTCGAAGCAGAAGTCTTCGGGAATACCCTTCATACCCCACGGTTTGGCAACCGGCTCGAATGCTCCGAGCAGCAGCTTGCCGGCATCTTCCTTGTAGTACGCGCATTCGTCCGGCACGCGCAGCACGGGCAGTTTGCCGGGCAAGCCCTCGACCGACTCCGTCACGATATAGAAGTGCTCCGCGGCATGCAGCGGCAGCGAAACGCCCACTTGCGCGGCAAGTTCGCGCGACCACATGCCGGCCGCCAGTACGACCGTGTTGGCCTTGATCACCCCTTCGGCGGTCTGCACGCCAATGGCACGACCGTTCTCGACCAGAAGCTTCTCTACTTTCTGATTCTCGAAGATCTTCGCACCTCGCATGCGTGCTCCCTTCGCGAACGCCTGGGTGATGTCGGTCGGATTTGCCTGCCCGTCCTTGGGCAGAAACACGCCACCGACGACACCCTCCAGATTGAGCATCGGCCACAGTTCCTTGATATCCGACGGACCGATGACCTGCACCTCGAGGCCGAAGTTCTTCGCCATCGATGCACCGCGCTTCAGCTCTTCAAAACGGCCCGGGTTGAGTGCAAGGCTGATGGAGCCATTTTGCTTGAAGCCCGTTGCCTGCCCTGTCTCGCGCTCGAGTTCGTACAAGAGTTCGGACGTGTACTTCGCCAGCTCGGTCATCTGCCGGCTGTTACGCAGTTGACCGATCAGGCCCGCGGCATGCCACGTCGTTCCACAAGTCAACTGCTTGCGCTCCAAAAGCGTAACGTCGGTGATGCCGAGTTTCGTCAGATGGTATGCAATCGAACATCCAACAATGCCCCCTCCGACGATAACTACGTCTGCGTGAGCTGGAACCTTGTTCATCATTTCGTTGACCTTTCGAATGCACTACTAGGACTGGTTCCACCGAAGGCTGAACCGGCAGGCATTACACCTGCCACCGACGCCCTGGTGCGCGACTACCCAGCAAGTCCTCCGCGCCATCGAACCGTCAACGCCAGCGCGACTGGCGTCGTCGGGACGAGGCGGAGAGCCGCTCGCCAAGTTTGTAGAGAAAATATATTCGCGAGAAAAAATTCTTGCAACAGAAAAACTATCGATGTATTTTTTTACGTATGCAATTCGAGCCGGCACGCCGTCGCACCGGCAAATGCTCGTTTTCCCTCTTAGGAACAACCCGATGTCCTCGACCACCGATGCGCTCACTCCCTACCCCGCTCGTACTTTTGTCCTGAAAGTCGGCTGCCGAGGCACGCGCGGCATCGTCGCAGCCATCGGAAACTTCCTGGCAGATCGCGGATGCAACATTACCGAGATGGCCCAGTTCGACGATGAGCAGCAGGATCGATACTTTTCGCGAGTCGTGTTTCGCACCGAAACCGATCCCGCGCCCACCGTGGAGGAACTGCGCGAAGCGTTCAAGGCGACGGCGTCCGCATTCGCGATGCAATGGGAAATGCGCGGCCTCGACGAACGAGCCCGGGTGCTGATCATGGTGTCGAAGTTCGACCACTGCCTGGAAGATCTGCTGTACCGCCAACGTATGGGCGAACTGCCGATGATCATTCCGGCAGTCGTATCGAATCATGCGGATCTCCGGCCGCTCGTCGAACGGCATGACATTCCATTCCACGTGCTGCCGGTCACACCGGACACCAAGCGCGAACAGGAAGAAAATCTTCTCAGGATTGTTGCGGACACACGCACCGATCTGGTGGTCCTGGCGAGGTACATGCAGGTGCTGTCGAATGATCTTTGCAGAGAGTTATCCGGCAAGGCTATCAACATCCATCACTCGTTTTTGCCTGGCTTTAAAGGCGCCAAACCCTACCATCAGGCGTTTGAACGCGGAGTGAAGCTTATTGGCGCGACGGCACATTACGTGACAGCCGATCTGGACGAAGGGCCGATCATCGAACAGGTGGTGGAGCGAGTCGACCATACCTTCTCGCCAGAACAACTCGTTGCCGCAGGGCGCGACTCTGAAAAGCTGGCGCTGGCGAGAGCCGTCAAGTTCCATATCGAGAGTCGCGTCTTCCTCAACGGAAACAAGACGGTCGTATTCAAGTGACGCGCCACGCTCCTTCAGGACTCGACATGGGAAATATCACTCTCGACGGCAAGGCACTAGCAGAAGCGGTGGCCGCCAGTTTGACGGAACGCACACAGTCGCTGAAGCGGAAAAACGGCGGTCGCACGCCTGTCCTCGCGACGATCCTCGTCGGCAACGACCCCGCGTCGGCAACTTACGTCAAGATGAAAGGATACACGTGCCGACGAATCGGCATGGACTCGCGCGCCGTGGTCCTGCCGCAAGATACGACCACGGAGGCACTGCTCGCGTGCATTGATTCGCTGAACGCGGATCCCGACGTTCACGGCATCTTGCTGCAGCACCCTGTGCCTTCGCAGATCGATGAGCGACGGTGTTTCGACCAAATTGCGCTTCACAAGGATGTCGACGGCGTCACGAGTCTCGGATTCGGACTGATGGCGCTGGGCAAGCCCGTGTTCGGCTCCGCCACGCCGGCCGGCATCATGGCCCTGCTCGAGCACTACGAAATCGACGTCGCGGGAAAACGCGCTGTCGTGGTCGGCCGCAGTCCCATTCTCGGCAAACCAATGGCGCTGATGCTGTCGAACGCCGACGCCACGGTCACGCTATGCCATTCAAAAACGGTCGATCTGGAAGAAGAAGTACGACGTGCTGATATTGTCGTCGCGGCGGTCGGGAAACCGCATTTCATCCCGTCCTCATGGATTCGAGACGGTGCAGTTGTGATCGATGCGGGATACCATCCGGGCGGTATCGGCGATATCGAACCGTCCGGGTTGCAGGAGCGCTGCGCTGCAGTGACGCCCGTGCCAGGCGGAGTGGGACCGATGACGATCGCAATGCTGGTCGCACAGACGCTCGTCGCCGCCGAACGATCCATGGGCTGACTACAGGATTCAGGGCCCGCAGGATAGCAAACGAATTTTGCCGTCCCGAAATGCTCGAACGATCTCCACGCTAAGCGTGTTTGCCGGTCCTGGACCGGCTTTTTTTCACGGAACCGAAATGATTCACCGGTCATCGAACGTATCCGCGTTTATCGAAATCGCCGAGCGCCTCTTCCAGTCCACGGCTTTGCCGCCGGCCGGGCGGGCGGTTGCAGCGAAGGTGTTCGAGCGATTGCGTGTTCCGTCCGATGACGGTGTCCGGCACGACACGCGATACCCCGCATGCAGTTTGCTCGATGCTACGCTGGTTGATGTGATCGGTGAACAATCCGACATGGGCGCAGCCGCACGTGCGCTCAAGGCAATAGAACCGGAGCTGGGATGGTCGCGCCGCAGTTCAGGGTCATGCGGCAGCGACGGATACATCGAAAATCACGTACATGGGATGATCTGCGGGCCGGGCGGCGCAGAAAGCCGCTATGACGTTCAGCTCGGATTCTCGTTGCTCGCCCCGAACACGCGTTACCCCGATCACCATCATCCGCCCGAGGAAGCTTACGTGCTGTTCACGCCGGGGGAATTTCGCCAGACGAACGGTGCGTGGGTCGATCCGGGCCTGGGCGGCGGTATCCATAATGCGCCGCACAGCGTGCATGCAATGCGCTCCGGCAGCAAGCCGTTTCTCGCCGTCTGGAGCCTATTGACGTGACGAGGTGCGCCACACCGCAGCAGCGTGATCCGCGGGATCGGCTGTTGTCAGCATTGATTCAGTTCGAAACTGATCAAAGGCCGTTTTATTTATCGCTTCACTACTTGAATAGAGGACTCGTATGAGCAAAATCCTGGTTATCGGTGCCACGGGAACGATTGGCAAAGCGGCTGTGGCCGCACTGAGTGATCGTCACGAGATCATCGAAGTGGGCTCGACGCGCGGCGCTCAGCGCGTCGACGTAACCGATCCTGCGGCACTCCAACGCCTGTTCGAGCTGACCGGCAAGTTCGACCATCTGATCGTCGCGATGGGAGCGGTTCACTTTGGGCCGATCGAGCAAACCACGTCGGAGCAGTTCCTGATCGGCCTGCACAACAAGCTGATGGGTCAGGTAAACACGGTCCTCGTCGGGCAATCATGGATCAACGATGGCGGCTCGTTCACGCTGACCGGGGGTATTTCTGCGCATGAACCGGTTCGTAACGGCTCGAACGCTTCGTGCGTCAACATGGCGCTCGAGGGATTCGTCCGCGGTGCGGCTGGTGATCTCAAGCGTGACGTGCGCATCAACCTCGTCAGCCCGACCATGCTCGAAGAGTCGGCTTCCATCTTCGGTGATGCGTTTCCCGGCTTCGAACCGGTCAGTTCGGCGCGCGTGGGCCTTGCATACGTCCGAAGCGTCGAAGGCCCCGACACGGGTAAGGTGTATCGAGTCGGGTACTGCTAAGACACGGCACGCCGGTGCGTTATACAACGCACCGGCGGTTACCGGGCAAATGCGCGCTCCCGTGGCCGTGCACTGCGTCCGGTCCACGCGAACAGTCCGTCACTCCTTTATTCCCCGCAGCGCAGCGCCTCTGCGACGCAACGCTTCAAGCGTGAGCAGCACCACGATTGCAAACAGGATCAGGATGACTGCGGCTGCGAGAATCGTCGGCGAAAGATGTTCGCGCAGACCGTTCCACATCTGACGAGGCAGAGTTCTTTGCTCCGGCCCACCCAGGAACAATACAACGACGACCTCGTCGAACGACGTGGCGAAGGCAAACAACGCACCGGACAATACGCCTGGCCAAACGATCGGCAACACAACAGAACGGAAAGCCGTCAACGGCGATGCGCCGAGATTGCGCGCGGCACGCATCAGACTATGGTCGAATCCGGCCAGCGTCGCGCTCACCGTCACGACGACGAACGGCATGCCCAGGACGGCATGGGCGAGCACGATGCCGATGAGATTGTTGGCGATCCCGAGCCTCGAGTAGAAGAAGTATGAACCGACAGCAAGAATGATGACGGGAACGATCATCGGCGACAGAATGGCGGCCATGATGAGCCGCTTTCCCGGCAGGTTGCGATGATTCAGCCCGACAGCGGCCAATGTTCCGAGCATTGCAGCCAGCGCAGTTGAAATCACCGCAATCATCAGACTGTTCCGGATCGACAAACCCCACATCGGGTCGGTAAGCAGATTGCTGAACCAACGCAGGCTATATGCGTGAATTGGAAAGTTGAAGAACGAATCCGAGTTGAACGCGAGCGGCACCACGACTGCGACGGGCGCGATCAGGAAAAAAAAGACCAGCGCACAGACGACAAAGAAAGCATAACGCCCATATCGCTGTGCGGGTGTCTCGTAGCTCACCGCCATTCTGCTTTGCATGATCAGCCGAGCCTCATGTTCGTGACCCCAACGAAGCGATCGTAGACGTAGTAAAGGACAAGTACCGCCGTCAGAAGCAATGCGCCAAGCGCCGCAGCGAGGCCCCAGTTCAACGAGCGGGTCAGATTGTCCGCAATGAAGTAACTCACCATTTGATCGCCCGCGCCGCCCAATAGCGCCGGCGTAATGTAGTAACCAAGCGCCAAAATGAACACGAGCAACGCGCCCGCGCTCATTCCCGGAACGCATTGCGGCAGATATACGCGCAGGAAGCATATCGCCGGCGGTGCACCGAGCGAGCGTGCTGCTCGCACATACGAGGTCGGGATCTGACGCATCACCGAATACATCGGAAGGATGGTAAAGGGCAGAAGAATGTGCGTCATCGCAATGACGACACCGAAGCGGTTGAACATCATTGGAACGGGAGACGAAATCAGCCCGACGCTCTCAAGGAACGAATTGATCACCCCGTTCTCCTGAAGCAGAACGATCCACGCGGTGGTCCGCACCAACAATGACGTCCAGAATGGCAACAGCACGAGAATTAGCAGAAGGTTCGCGACACGGTCCTTCAAGTGTGCGAGAAGATATGCGATCGGAAACCCGAGCGCCAGGCACATCAGCGTGACCATGATGCTGATGCCACCGGTGCGAAGAAACACGTCCACGTATACCCGCTCTTCCGGCGGTTGCCGGACGATGGATCCAAGCGCGTCCCGACGCATGTCCAGTGCGGAGAGAAGAAACAAATCGTTGTTGGCGGAAGCGAGATTGCGTATCGTGCCCCAGGCGACCGGAGTTCCCCATATGGGATCCGCATGGATGAACACCTCTTTCCATGGCCCGCCATCACGTGCGTTGACGCGCCGGCTCGCTTTTACGAACGCCGCGCGCAGACCGCTCTGCTCGATGTTGAGGCGCGCCGCGATATCGCCGGTAGTCTGATTGCCGGCCGCATTCTTCATGTCGGTGGCCAGCGCAGCGTACACCGCTTCAGGAGGCGCATCTTGTCGCGAGCCATTCCAGGCCTTGAGCGCGCCTACCGTGTTGACCAACCCTTCGGGCACGGTCGTATTGTGGAAGCTCCTGACGAGGATGGTGCCCAGCGGAAGCACGAAACTGAGCATGACGAACAGGAACAGCGGAGCAATAAGCGCATACGCCTTCAGATGTCCACGGCGTTCCGCTCGACGCAAACTGCGCTTGAGCCGCGCAGTCTCAACCGGAATCCCGTTGTAGTCGGACAGCGCCGTTGCGAGACCAGCTCCATCCGCGGAAGCGGACACGGTGTCAGAGATCATGGTTTCCATCAGGCAATAGAGAGAGGGGCACGACGCGCGGGCGCAGCACGCGCTGCGCCCGCTGCCGATTCACTTTGCGAGCCACGCCGAGAAGCGCTTGTTGATGTCGTCACCGTATTCGCTCCAGAACTCGGCATCAGACACAACGACCCGCCCCGTTTGCCCGGCGTTCGGAAGCGATGATTTGGTCGCACCCGTCACCTTGTTGAGCGCCGAGGTGCGTGGGGGTGCGTACGGGATGATGTTCGCCTGCGCCGCAAGCGGTTGCGTCCCGGTTGCGAAGCGCACGAAGTCCAGCGCAGTAGCCGTTTTCTTACCGTTCTTGAGTACAACCCAGCCCTCAGGAATCTGGACCTGCCCGTCCCACACGATGGCGAAATTGCGTTTGTCCTTCACGTTCGCGTCGTAGATCCGGCCGTTGTACACACTGGTCATCACGACTTCACCAGAAGCGAGCAGTTGAGGAGGTTGAGCACCTGCGGTCCACCACACAAGTTGCGACTTGATGGTGTCGAGCTTCTTGAAGGCGCGATCGACTCCGGCTGGCGTCGACAACGTCTTGTAAAGGTCCGCTGGCGCGACGCCATCGGCCATCAGCGCCCATTCCAGCGCCACACCCGGTGCCTTGCGCAAGGCACGCTTGCCGGGATACTTCGCAAGGTCGAAAAAGTCGTTGATCGTTTTCGGACCACCGCCGCCATACTTGGCCTTGTCGTAAGCGAGGACATTGGCATAGAGATCGGTGGGAACGCCACACTCCGACATCAACCCCTTCGAAAAATCCTTGGATGCCGGCACGCCGTCGTCGCCTGCCGGAAGTTTCGAATAACCGATCTTTTCGAACAAGCCTTCGTCGCATCCCTTCAGCGCATCGAATGCCTCGACGTTCACGACGTCCCATTTCACGTTGCCCGTCTTGACCTGCGACTGGATTTCAGCCAGGCCGCCGTCATAGTCCTCCGAGATGACCTTGATTCCGGTCTTCGCCGTGAACGGTGCTTGCATCGCTTTCTGTTGGGCTGCCGCGATCGCACCTCCCCAGCTCGTTACGGTAATCGACTGCTGCGCAGCAGCGACTCCGGACAGCGACACAAGACTCGCAATGATTGCAACGCGCCAGCACGCCAAGCTCTTTACAGTTTTCATGAGGCCTCCTTCGGGTTTATCGGGTCGACGGGGAATCCACATTCACTCGACATTCAGCGCACGGCAATCGTGCGCACGCCATCCAATATTGATCTGGCTCGCAGGTGCCAACGTCTTTGCTCTGCCATCGTTGGGCACCGCGACGACAAAGTGTTCGAGCCCACATGCACGCAGCCGGACGCGCGCGTATTTGCCCAGGTAGGTCACATCAACGACTCGTGCGGGCACGCGGATGTCGACGTCGTGAGGCTCCGGTTCGATCACCACGCGTTCGGGACGTAGCGAAAGGCGGGTGCGCTCACCCGAACCGTGGTCGGCGACGCGCTGGGCGGGAATAAGCGACCCATCCGGCAGGCGAACTCGGCACTGGTCGCCGTCGACCGTATCGACGTGACCGTCGAAAGCGTTGTTTTCGCCGATGAATTGGGCAACGAATGCGTTACACGGACGTTCGTACAGGGATATCGGATCGTCGATCTGCTGAATCACGCCCTGATGAAACACCGCGACGCGGTCCGACATCGCCAGTGCCTCGCTCTGGTCGTGTGTGACATAAACGACGGTAAGCCCGAGGTCCCGATGCAATCGCTTGATTTCGTATTGCAACTGCTCGCGTAACTGCTTGTCCAGGGCCGATAGCGGCTCGTCCATCAATACCAGCTTCGGCTCGAAAACGAGCGCGCGGGCCACCGCCACACGCTGTTGCTGTCCTCCCGACATCTGCGCCGGGCGCCGAGTACCGAACCCCGCGAGCCCGACCATGTCAAGCGCTCGTCGCACCCGTTCGGCCACGTCGCGTCCCGCCATTTTTCTGACCTTCAGCGGAAACGCAACATTCTCGGCAACAGTCATGTGAGGAAATAGCGCGTAGTTCTGGAAGACCATGCCGATGTTGCGTTTCTCGGGCGCGATATGGGTGATCGGTTTTCCATCGAGGAGGATTTCACCGGACGTCGCAGTCTCAAACCCCGCAAGCATCAATAGCGAGGTCGTTTTGCCCGAACCCGACGGGCCGAGCAGCGTCAGGAATTCGCCTTGAGCGACATCGAGGTTGAGATCCTTGACGACCAGGGTCTCGCCGTCATACGACTTCTGGACGTTCCTGAACTGCACCAGCGGCTGATTCATGGACTTCTCCTCGGTTGGGTACGGGACGGCGCCCGATCGCGGCGCGACGCGCACAGGCGGCCGTCGATCCGACGGTGCAAAGCGCGCCGTGTACGCCCGCCAGTTCAGCTGGCGGAGCGGGTATCACGCTCGCATCGTTGGCGGACAAATTTGCCCCAACAATAGAGTCAATTACCGATTGTCGACAATTGATTCCTGACCTACACTCAGCTTACTCAGAATTGGGAGTCGCAAATGCAGAGAAGCCCCCGGCCCCTTCGCCCGGTAGTCCGTCAATCGACTGAATCGCTGACGATCAATAACCTGCGTGAGTACGTCCTTTCGGGCGCGGCCCGCCCGGGGGAACGGATCACCGAAGCGGCGCTGGCGACCGAACTGCAAGTCGCGCGCGGCACGGTACGCACGGGGCTCCACCGTCTCGCCACCGAAGGATTGGTCGTTCAGACGCCGTATTCCGGCTGGCACGTCGCAGAACTCGACGACGCAGATATCTGGGAGCTCTATACGTTGCGCGGATGCCTCGAGGGGTTAGCCGCCCGGCTCGCTGCGGAACGCATGACCGACGAAAAGCGAGTTCGGCTACGCGGTCTGTATGAGCGCTTCACGACTGCTTGCCACAGCGGAGATCACTCGGCGGCCAGTCAGCTGGATTTCGAGCTCCATCTAGCGATCGTCGAAGCGGCGGAGCATTCGCGCTTGCTCGAGCACTACCGGCTGGTCGCGCAGCAAGTGAGGCTATTCATTCAGTCGAGCAACTCCTTCTATGCGGACCGCCTGGAGGATCTTGTTCCCCAGCACGCGCCGATCATTGAAGCGGTCCTGAGTGGAGATTCGAGAAGCGCCGCTGAAGCGGCCCAGCAGCACAACGAAACAGTCGGTCCGCAATTCCTGGAATCCATGCGGCAAAGTAAGGCCAACTCCGGCGCCTGATACACCATTACCGTCGCGTACGAAAAGGAAATACCATGGCTGAGAACGATGTGCTCGATCGAGAATGGACCGCGACAACGAGCGTCCGTGCAGATCTGACTGCCGTGTTTCGCTGGGCAGCCAGACTCGGCTTCCACGAAGGAATCTGCAATCACTTCAGTGCGATGCTGCCGGACAAGCCGGGTTGCTATCTGATCAACCCATTCGGCAAGCACTTCTCCGAAATGCGGGCGAGCGACCTCCTCGTCGTCGACGCAGAAGGCCGCGTGATTCAGGGCAACGGCGAGGTCGAAGCAACCGCTTTCCATATCCATTCCGAGATTCATCGTGCCAGACCGGACGCGCTCTGCGTACTTCACACGCACATGCCTTATGCGACGGCGATCGCGTCGCTAGATCACGGCAGGCTTGCCATGTGTCACCAGAACGCCGCGCGCTTTTACGGACGCATCGCTTACGACGACGACACGACGGAGGCCTTCCAGGGGCTCGCGCTCAGTGGTAGCGAAGGCGCGCGGATGGTACGCGCGTTGGGCGACAAGAGCGCACTGATTCTGAAAAGCCACGGCCCGCTAGTGGTCGGCGCGAGCGTCGCGGAAGCATTCGACGACCTCTACTATCTTGAACGTGCGGCACAAAACCAGGTGCTCGCGGCGTCCATGAACCAAACACTCGCCGAGATCGATCAAGACACGGCGCGCAGAACCGCGGCGGACTTCAAGATCTATGCACCGACGGCAGCGCGCGCGCATCTGGATGCGATACAGCGCATCCTGGACAAGGACGATCCTGCCTGGCGCGTGTGACGCTTTCTGATTTCTCGAGCTGACGAGCGGTAGCCTGACTATTCAGCAGCCGGGCAGTCAATCGTCGACCGAACCCAGTGTTTCTATCGAGCCGCAAGGAATGTATATGACCATCATCGACGACACCGTTTCGTTTACGCGCATGGACCAGGGCACCGAGGAGGAGTATCGATTCCTCGAAAAGAAGTTCGAACCGCTTTTCTCCGGACTTGCCGATACCGTGCTCGCGTTACTGAAGCAACTGAAAGGCGATCGAATCGGCTACAAGATCGACCGGTATGAGCATTCCTTGCAGGCTGCCACACGCGCATACCGCGACGGAGCCGACGAAGATACGATCGTCATGACGCTTCTACACGATGTAGGTGATACGCTTGCGCCGGAAAACCATTGCGAACTCGCGGTCGCCATCCTGCGCCCCTATATCTCGGACGAGAATCTCTGGATCCTCAAGCATCACGCTATCTTCCAGGGGTACTACTACTATCACCACGTTGGCCGCAACCGGAACGAGCGGGATCGGTATCGTGACCATCCGCTATTCCAACGCGCCGTCGACTGGTGCGATAAATGGGATCAGGTATCGTTCGATCCTGACTACGACACCCTGCCGCTGGAGTTCTTCGAGCCGATGGTGCGCAAAATCTTCTCGCGCAATAAGTTTCGGTACGGCGACTGATATTGACAGCGACGGTGCCGCACATTCGTGCGGTGTGCGGCACCTGCATAACACGAATTCGACATATTGATCAGTTATCTACAGACTGCCTTTGCATCCGGATATCGTACGAATGGATCGCACTGTCGATTGACAGGCCGTGGTCAAACGCGGCTCTCGGACCGCAGCGCCTAGCAGGCTGTTGAAATTGGATACGGTGTAAACGGGCCCTGAGGGCGGTGCGTTAGAGATATCGTTTTCATGATCTTGGGCAGGCGAGAGCGATGCGCGGAATGGACGAGATGCAAGAACCGCTGTTCACGACGGTGAAGCTGGAAGACTTCGTGCCGGCCGATCATCCGTTGCGACCGCTTCGGTTGCTGGTCAATCAAGCGCTGAAGCGACTTAACGGATTGTTCGGCACGATTTACGCAGACAGCGGCCGTGCGTCGATCCCCCCCGAGAAGCTGCTGCGTGCGTTGCTGCTGCAGGTGCTGTACTCGGTGCGCAGCGAGCGCATGCTGACGGAGCAGATGCGCTACAACCTGCTGTTCCGCTTGGTTCGTCGGACTGGCGATCGAAGACGCCGTCTGGGACCACTCGGTGTTCTCCAAGAACCGGGATCGTCTGCTCGAGCACGAAGTGGTCGAAGCGTTCTTTACCGAAGTCATGAGCTTGGCCGACAAGCGAGGGCTGCTGTCCAGAGAACACTTCTCGGTCGATGGCACGCTGATCCAGGCTTGGGCCAGCCACAAGAGCTTCCGGCCCAAGGACGGCTCGGACGATCCACCAGCCGGCGGTGGCCGCAATGTCGACACCGACTGGAAGGGCAAGCGGCGCAGCAACGACACGCATGAATCGAGCACTGATCCGGATGCGCGCCTGTTCCGAAAGGAACGACAAAGCGGAGCCATCCTTTGTTATCAGGGGCACATCCTGATGGAGAACCGCTCGGGCTTGGTGGTCGGCGCCGTGGTCAGTCACGCGGACGGTTTCGGCGAACGCGCGAGTGCATTGCGCCTGCTCGATTGGGTCGTCACGCCAAGACGCTCGGTGCCGACAAGGGTTACGACATGCGCGACTTTGTGCGGGATTGCCGAACGCGCAAAGTGACGCCGCGCGTCTCGCGCAACGACACGCATCAAGGCGGCAGCGCGATCGACGGACGGACGTCGCGGCACGCCGGTTATGGCATCAGCCAAGTGATTCGCAAGCGCATCGAGGAGCACTTCGGCTGGGGCAAGACCGTCGGCAGGATTCGGCAGACCGCGTATCGCGGCATCCAACGGGTCGACCAGCACTTCAAGCTGACGATGCTGGCGAGCAACCTGACTCGAATGGCCCACATACTGGCAGCGGTGCCGCAAGGAGCGACGCGATGAGCCGCCCGAGCGCAGCAGTTGCGTGGCAACACGCCGGCCGGCCCGCTCGCCAGCGGGGTAGCCGGCACGATTCGTCTGCAACTCAACGGCCAATCGCATACGAAACCCTTTTAAACAGTGCCCCGATCGCCAAAGTGAGGCGCTTTTCAACAGCCTGCTAGGCTCCGCCGACGCAGCCTCAGCAGGCAAGCTGCAAGGTCGATGGACGCGGTCCCGCGCCCACGTTCGTCCAAGTAGGTTCGTTAGTGCGTATAACCTGCCGCTGTTTCGGTGAGGCTCTTGCCCTTTGTCTCGGGCGCAAGCCATTGCGACAACGCCGCCCCGAGCACCGCAATTCCAGCAGCGACCAACATCGTTCCCGAAGAGCCGATATGAACGATTGACCATGGCAGAAGGAAAGTCCCAAGACCAGCCCCCACCCTGCTCACCGCAGCTGCGAAGCCCGTCCCGATTCCTCGAGCTTCAGTCGGGAAAACTTCTGCCGGGTAGATCGCAGTCAGCGTGTTGTACACCGCATTGAAGAACGAGAAGATCAGGAACAGGACGAGCACTGCAACTGGCGGTGCGCTCGCCCAAAGACCAATTGCGGCGAGGACTGCAGTGCACAACCATTGCGGCGGCACGGTCAGCGTGCGGCGGCCGACCTTGTCGATTAACAACACGGTGAAAACCACACCGGCCAAGGCGACCGCCGAGAGACCAACTCCGCCCGCCAGCCCTCCGCCAAGCCCGTACTTTTGGAGCACGCCGTCTGCAAACGTAGCAATCGCAAAATACGGAGTAACGGCGCAAAACCAAAACATCGACATGAACACGGTCGCGCGCCAATACCGCGGTGAGAACAACATGCCGAGCCGGATGCAGTTCTTGGTCGTGCATTCCCGCTCGATGTCGGCCATCTCTTCGGCACTTTCCAAGTACCGTCGAGCGATTGTGCGAGCCTCCCCGAGCCGTTTCTGATTCCATAGCCAACGAGGCGACTCCGGCAGGCCGATCCGCGCTACGAACAAGATTGCAGCGATGAACGTGCTCGTTGCCAAGATGAACCGCCAACCGACATCGGTAGATTGATTCAGCACGTACCCCACGGTAAAGGCAACCATGAATCCCGCATACCACGCGATTTGAACTGCGGCCATCAATCGTCCGCGCATCCTCGCGGGTGCGAACTCTGATAAAAGGGGCCAGCCAACCGAGTATTCAGCGCCAATCGCGACGCCCATCATCAGGCGCACAATGAAAATCTGCAGCGGCGAGGTAACGAAAAACTGCGCGGCCGATGCAATGACAAACAGTGCCATATCGGCCATGAACAGCGGCTTGCGGCCGTATTTGTCCGCGGCCCAACCGCCCAACGGGGACCCGAACAGGATGCCGAAGAGTGCACCGGCAGCGATCAAACCTTCCCAGAACATCGAGATGCCGAGGTCCGCACTCAATCGTTCGCCCACCGGGCCGACAATGCCCAGGATATAGCCGTCAAGAAATGTCCCGCCCGCCAAGACGAAAATCAATCTCATCATAAAGCGCCGTTTGAAAGCGGCCGATGTCTCCAGCGCGGCGCTGTCGCCAAAGGCGGGCAAAGTCTCGTTATGCACTGGCATAGTTGCTCCTCCATTTGTTATGCACCCGTTCTTGGGACGGATGCTCAATTTCCTGCTCACTACATCCGTCGCGCACGGCTTCCAGAACTTCTCATGGCACCGTTTCAACACCGCCGACGTCTCTATAACGGCAAAGCGCCAACTTGACATTCGGCGCAGTTCCGCGCGGCGGTAGCGCATGCAGCCTATCGGCGCGCGGCGTCGACTCTGGCCGAACACATGCCGCAACACCCCCGGTCCGCCTCACCTAGGAAGCATGCGACCATCGGCCCGCTATCCGGACTAAATATAAGTTTGGCGCAAATTTTCTGCAATAAAAAATTTCACGGATTTTTTTCCAACCAAGTAAGGCGAGTTCGATAAGGGCCGATGCCAGATCGCGCACCATGATCGTGCACAACGGCCAGAGATCGATGCTTGAAGTGGCGCGCACCGACCGTCGCTTAGCCCTCCGCCTCTTCATGCCATCACTTCTGTCATAGCCTGCGCCACCCCGGCGGGCCCCGTCAGCCGCCCCCGAACAGCTGGCAGATCGCCATCAAGCAATCCGCTGCTTGCTAAAGGGTCGACATCCATGCAGCGGGGACCCAACGGACGAGGGAGATTGCTCGCAGAGAGCGGACGACCATCGAGGGATGGATCGGAACGCCACCTAAATTTCTTGCATAAAAAAATGTTTGGATGTATTTTTTCTACAGTGCAATTTCGCTTGCCCCCTCAAGGGCGAGCGATCGTTGTGCAGCATCGCTGCATCGCCTTGTTGCTCGTTGTGCCGGTCACATCGGCCGGCGGCGAGTTGTTCCATATGACTGAGAAACGGAAATGCCTTCGCAAATGAACCTGTCCATGTCAACCATGCCCCTGTGGTTTCAACCCGGGCTGGGGCGGCCGCGACTGACCGGTACGATCGAGGCTGACGTGGTCATCGTCGGGGCCGGCTACACGGGGCTTTGGACCACCTATTACCTGTTGAAGGCTCAGCCGGAGCTTCGGGTCGTTCTTGTCGAGAGAGACATCGTCGGGTTTGGCGCGTCCGGCCGCAACGGTGGGTGGGCATCAGCAATTTTCCCCATCTCGCTCTTGCGCGTGGCCCAAATGTATTCGCATGATGCCGCGCTGGAATTGCAGGCAGCCATGAACGAGACGGTCGACGAGATCGGTCGGGTGCTCGAGCGTGAAGCGTTGGATGCAGATTTCCAGAAGGAAGGTTTCATATCGCTGGCGCGTAGCGACGCACAGCTAGTTCGGGCTCGCGCTGCCGTTGAAGCGTCGAGACGTTTCGGCCTTCCAGGTCAATGGCGTGCACTGGATTCAGCCGCAGCGCGCGAAAAAGTCGGCGCAAGCGATGTAATCGGCGCTCTCTATACCGAACATTGCGCGGTGATCCATCCAGGAAAACTGGTGCATGGTCTCGCGAAGTTGGTCGAAGGTATGGGCGCGCGAATTTTTGAGAACTCCGCGGTAACAAGCATCAAGCCGGGGATTATCAGCACCGCCGACGGTAACGTGAAGGCTGAGACAGTGGTGCGTGCTACCGAGGCGTTCTCCTGCCAGCAACCTGAAAATCATCGCTCTGTCGTCCCCCTCTACTCGCTCGTCCTTGCCACCCAGCCATTGTCGGTGGATTTGCGGCAGAGGTTGCACCTCAACCACCGTCTGGCCTTCAACGACATGCGCCATCTGCGTGTGTACGGACAAGTGACCGCCGAAGGGCGGCTGGTTTTCGGGGGGCGGGGTGCTCCGTATAAATGGGGCTCGACAATGTCCGACGACCTCGGGGACGCCCACAGCAAAATCCGCGAATCGATGGTGGAACTCTTCCCCGAGCTAGCCGACGTGGCCATCACTCACCGTTGGGGCGGCGCCCTCGGTGTTGCCCGTGATTGGTGTCCAACCGTGAGCATGGACAAACGTACTCGCACCGCTTGGGCCGGCAACTATGCAGGCGACGGCGTGGCGACAAGCAACTTGGCCGGACGCATTCTGCGCAATTTGATTCTCGATGTTGACGAGAAGGTCAATCGGCTGCCGCTCGTCAATCACCGATCGCCTTCGTGGGAAGCGGAGCCTTTGCGTTGGCTCGGTATCAACGGTGGCCTTTTCGCTGCGGGGTTGAGCGACCTCGAAGAGAAGTGGACCAATCATCCATCGCGTACTGCCATGCTTATGGAAAAGCTGACGGGTGCGCATTAAAAGGGGCTTGTATGAACAAATTCACCATCGTGAAGGCACAGCAAATTGCAGTGGCCGAGCTCACTCCTCGCGGGCAACGCGCCGGAGCCGACAAGGGCGATCCGCAGATCGCCACTCAGGCGCTCGCGGAAAACGCCACGGGCAATCTGGGAATATGGGAATGTCAGCCTGGCGGCTGGCCGATCGTCAACCGTCCCGATACCGAGTTCACGTACATTTTATCGGGACGCGCCACGCTGACCGATGACGCAAGCGGTGAAGTCGTCGAAATCGGTGCCGGCGATCTCGTGATCCTGCCGCCCGGTTGGACGGGGCGTTGGGACATCATTGAACCGGTGAGAAAGGTTTACGCGATTTACTGATGCGCAGCTCGCGTGGATGGCCCGCAATTGCGGGCTTCCTGCGAACTGAAACAACAGCTGAGGCAATAGAGAGACGTTGAGGGATCCAACGTCCAAACCTGCGCACAATCGCACCGCCGCGACCACGCACCATGCGTCGAGCATGTGCGTCGATTCACTGACGTCGCTTCATTTTCTTGAAGACCGTTTCTTTGGTGCGCCCGAACTCGGGCATCCGTATGAGATATGGGTTCCGGGGCGCACCGATGTGGTCGTCAGTGGATTGTGTCGACCTGCCATTCGCGGTGCCGAATCCGCTCTTTCCGCTCATCGCACACACTTTCCACCTCAAGTGACCGGAATTTTCCAACTAAGACCGGGACGGAAATTGGGCCAGCCTCAAGTCCACGAAAGCGAGAAACTTGTCGATAGCTGTGCACTGGTAGCCCCGTCGCGCAACCTTCATCGCGTCAATCTCGACGCGGTTTCTGGAACATCTCGGATGTGCCGGCCTCTTGGGCGAATCAAACGGCTTCTCTGAAGCTTCGAACGGAACTGGCGAATGGTCCAGAGACATTTCTCTGTGCACGTGCAGTCGCAATTCGTTCTGGCCCCTCTGCCCCCTCTTGCTCAGTCTGCAAGCGAAGATTCGCTGCCCGATCAGCGTCAGAAACTTTCGATTCGAGTTGCGCATAGGCGACGGCGTTGAAAGCGAAGACCTTCTTCTCCCACCTCCTGATCACGGCTCACTCACCTGCGAAGCGCTGCCCCAGAGATGCCTCTACGCGCACACACGAGACCGGCATCGCCGGTCTCGTGATACACGGCACCCAACGTAATCTCGCCGAGATTTCGCGCTCGATCGCTCAATCTTAGTTAATACGTTGTCCATTAGTTACACATGTAAAACTATCTGCCGACTCCGGATCTCCTGTTCCCTTGTAGCGAGCGACTTCAGGATAAGCACACAGCGGGCGGGAGCGTACCTTACTCCAGGTTGACGAAAGATCCTTGCTTGTTCCATTTACGCTGGCTCTCACAGAATCGGGCACAACACCCTTTTCGACCCAATTCACGATCAGACTAAGCATGTCGAACTGATCGGTCGATGGGCCGCCCGAGCAATGATTCATCCCCGGAACTGGAAAGAGTCGCGCAAATTGCTGGCCCTTGGTATTCGGCGGCTGAAGGCCGTTGTACCAGTTGGCAGTATCGTTGAATGAGAAGATCGGATCGCCTGTACCGTGATAAACGATGAGCTTCGCCCCGCGAGCACGCAAGGTGGACAAGTTCGTCGCATTGGGTGGTGTCATGAACTGCATTGCCGATTCCGTGAAAGCGCCGCTGGTCGCGAAGATCTTTGGCGCATCGGTATCCATTCTGTACATCGTGAGGAAGGACTGAAAGTCCGCCGGAGCGACCTGCACTGGCGGTGTTGTAAAAATGTAGGGTGTGCTCGCGCCGCCTAACGCGACGTTAATATAGGTCTTCCAGTTCGCCCAGCCAGACCCGCCCACACCAGGATCAAGAGGAAACGAGGAGTAAAGCTGCGTCCCCATTGAGTTTCGAGCACCGGCAAAAATACTTGCCACCGCCGATTTTTGATCCCCTGTGAGACATGTCCCATCACGGGATGCAGTGCATGTTGGTACATCTTTCTGCAAATCGAAGGCAGTCTGACAGGCATCGACATTAAGTACCATCCCGTCTGTTGCCCCGTCGAGTGCATCGCATTTCGCGACGATCTTGGCAGCGACAAGAGCACGTTCCTGAGCGGTAAAACCTGAGCCTAGGTCAAGGCCACTGGTCAACGGATTGACTGAACCGGGCGTTGCAATTCGGCTTAGTTGCTGCGTGTCCCAAGCGACTTCGACGGCTGCTTTTGGAAGATCGAAGCCTGGATCGCCAGCGACAATCCCGTCGTACTGGTCCGCATACCGTGAAGCCGCAACCATGCCGTGACGTCCACCGTTGGAACAACCCGCCATATACATCCGATCTGGCTGTCTCCCGTAGGCGGCCTTCACGAGTTCGCGCGCCATAGGAGTAAGCTTCCCGACTGCTTGGTAACCATAGTCCAACCGGGCTTGCGGATCGAGGGCAAAATGGTTAGGTCCACCTATGTTCTGTGCTGAATTGTGTCCGGCGTCAGAACTCAGTACCGCAAAACCCATGCTCAAACCGGACGGCGTCAACGCCGAATTACCTTGCGGTGCGGTAGCAGCGACAACAACGCCATCCGAGCCACCGTTTCCCTGATACACGAAGCGACCATTCCAAGCGGTCGGCATTCGCATCTCGAATCCAATTGCGTAGCTGCCATTCGCACCGGTTCGCCGGTACATTTCCCCTTTAATCAAACAATGTTGCCCTACCGCTGAGCCGGCAACCGTACCCGCCGGTACGATCTCCGCGCTGTTGATTGTGGTGTTCGCGAACTTGAAACCATCGGCAAGGCTGGTGCAAGCCTCGAGCGTGCCTGGAGTCGCTGCGGCCAACTGTGGAAGTGACTCTACTATGTCACCACCGCTGCCGTCACAGCCTCCTAGAAGGGCCATGAAACTTCCCGTCCATATGATAGCGACCGTGCGACTGTTCATCATTATTCTCCGAGTGAATAAGATTCGATCAGACCAGAAAGGACTCGGACTTTTGTGCCAACTGTATTGGCCAACGTCCATGTCTACAACGGCGTAAGCGTCGATGAAATCAATACAACGCTTCTGCATACAACCGCGCAATTGGCATCCCGCACTGCTTCATTCCCTTCAAGGCGGCACACGAAGTACTGCTAGTGAAAGGAGCACTGAAGCAAGCGCCGACGGCCAAATGGCTTTGTACAGGCGACGTCGGACAGCGTAGGCGATCACACAGACGCGGCCAATGGAATTGACGGCCATTTCTATTCGTATTCCTGCTTGATTCCCGGAATCTGCCCTGCGCGATATCTGAAGTGCGCGTGTTGGAATCAAGGATCGCAACACCTGCCTGAGGCGTGGTTTTACGACCAGACAGCCAATGAAAACCTCGCTGCGACAAAATCCTCACCGTGGCCGAATCGTATGGACGCCAGTTTGGGGGGCACAGTGGGCAGACGAACATCATGGCTACAGCGGCGACGGCGAAAAGGCTACCGCGGTCGGATGTATCCAACTCTATCGAACTGCCCCCAAGCAGATTTATCAGAATTTATGTCGAATACCGATGCGCAGTGCCGTCTGGTGATTGCTGCTGGACGCTGTCAGACCGTTAATGGAAGCCACTGCTGGCCTGTCGGTGGAGTCGATGCCGGATGCCTTCTGAAAGACGCCGATCAAATAGAAATCCGTTCGTTTGGAGAGAAAATAGTCTGCGCCAACCGAGCCCTGGTGGTAAGTCGCACCAGGATTCGAACTCGTCATCGTGGCGGTGCTTCCGCCCTTGGTGTAGTCATATGCAATGCCCAGCAACAATGAAGGACTGACTTGATAGCGGAAGTTCACTTCCACGTTGTTGAAATGTGCTGATCCTGAATAGTGGTTCGGATTCGGGCCCGATGCGACTGTATCGCCCAGTCCGGCAAATCGTGTATACGAATACGTCGCGCCGACGGTCGCGGCCCCAATCGTATAGGCAGCTCCGGCTCCCACGACCTGATAGGTATGGGCCGACATGAATCCACTTATCACCGGAGTAGACGAATTTGCGGTGGCAGCAGTCAACGGGGTTGCTGAACTGTCTCCGAAGAACCCAACATTGGCATTTCTCACGTTCAGGTAACCCAACCCAAGCGTAACGGGTCCGCCGGCATATCCGACGCCCATAGACCACACCTGGTTCTGAGTTACGTTACCGGCGACCCCGCCAAAGCTGTACAGGCCACCGAATGTGACCCCTCTGATATTCGGACTTGTATATTTGATCGCGTTATTGGTTCTCTGACCATTGTTGAAGTTGTCAATATCACCCGGGTGAGCGCCAATATAACCGGCCCACTGATGGCTAATGGCTATCGGCGAGGCATAGTCGACAACCGAGTCATATTGACGACCAAGCGTTACTGTTCCGAGACGGTTATCGGCCAGACCGATATACGCCTGACGCCCGAAAAGCAATCCACCTTGACTCAGCCGGCCATTGTTGACATCGAAACCGTTTTCAAGCGTGAAGATCGCCTTGAGACCGTTCCCAAGATCCTCCGTACCCTTGATTCCCCATCGACTTCCTTGCAGCACACCGCTTGAAAGGTTGAATAGTCTCTTTCCTCCGCTGGAAGTAGAAACATTGCTCGTATAATTAATACCTTCGTCGATGACGCCATAAAGCGTAACCGAACTTTGAGCGTGAGCTACCGTACCGACGAGCGCGAAGCCTGCCAAGCAAAAGGTCACTTCCTTTTTCATTCCCGTCTCCTTTTGAAAATCTTTTACTTATTATATAAATAATAATTTTTCTTGTACTTTGCTCATCGAGAGAGTTGCTCGAGTCCGACGTTTCGAGTGCGTGGTCCCATAACTCCTATGCAGAGCATGACGATGGTCATGGCGCCCGCAATAAAAACGAACACGCCACTCGTACCAAAGTGCTTCAAGATGTCTGCAATGATGAACGCCGAGAATATGGCGGACAGGCGACTCCACGAATAGACGAAGCCTACGGCTCGAGCACGAATACTCGTCGGAAACAGCTCCGTCTGGTAGGCATGGTAGGTAAAGGAAATGATGTTTCCGGCCAACGTCAGGCAGACGCCCATTGCGACAAGAAAGATCGTTTCGCGAAACTGGCTGAACAGGAGTCCACAAACAACGTTGATCAGGCTCATTACCACAATCACGGTCTTGCGTTCGAACCGGTCCGCGATGAGCAATCCAAGCAATGGTCCGATGGGGGCAGCAATCGCAATGATGCTCGAATACATCAGGCTGTGCGTGACGGTGACGCCCTGTTTTATCAGCAGCGTAGGAACCCAGCTCGCGAACCCGTAGTAGCCGATCGTCTGACAGACATGAAATATCACGAGCATGACGGTTCGCTTGCCGAAAGGCTTGACCCACATATCCCGGAAACTCGCCTGAGGTGCCGCGGGCTCGCTCGGGGTCGGCGCCGGGAGCGGGCCACCATACTGACGTTCGACTTGACTTTCCAGTCTTCTCAGGACTGCATCGGCCTCTTCAAGACGCCCTTTTTGTGCGAGCCATCGAGGACTCTCCGGCAAGCGCAGCCTTACCCACCACACGAAAATGCCGCCATGTGCGCCAAGCAGGATAACCCAACGCCAACCGTCAAGTCCAAAGAACGAATGCGGAACAAGGAGGTAGGAGAGAAACGCAACAAGCGGAACCGCTGTGAAACCGATCGCCTGGCCGGTTGCGAAAGCACGACCGCGAATATGCTTTGGTACAAGTTCGGAGATGTACGTGCCGATTGTGATCAGTTCGACACCTAAACCAAGACCCGCGATGAAGCGCCAGATATTGAGTCCGAAAGCTGTGTCCTGGAACGCCATGACTGTATTTGCGGCGACATAGGCGAGCAAAGCGTAGGTAAAGATGGCTCGTCGCCCGAATCTGTCAGCAAGGAATCCACAGGCGAGTGTGCCGATGAACAAACCACTAAACAGTGCGGCAATGAAGCTCGCAACACCGGTCGTCCCGAAGATTCCGTGAGTCGTCTGGGTCAGTACACCGCTCTTGATCAGGCCCGGAGCGATGTAGCCCGTGTACATCAGGTCATAGATCTCGAAGAAATACCCGAGGCTGAGCATGATAACCATCATCCAGACAGCTCGGGTCGGGGGTAGGCGATCGAGTCTTGCCGCAATGCTGCCGGCGGATAGTTCTACCTGGTCGCCGGGGCGAGATTGATCGGCTGCTCCGATGTCGCCGGCAGGCAGATGCCCCGGCGCATAGGCAATAGTCGTTGAGAGTCTCATCTGTGTCTCCTGGATTCGGTCTTAAGCCGATTTTTTTGAGGGCGTCTATTGGCGCCCGACTTCAGGCGCATCGCTGAATCCCAGTTACCCGATGCGGTGGAGCGCTTGCTTGTATTCGCTACTCTTCGCTGCATATGCGGCCGCATTTGCAGCGAGCTGTTCGATTTCGCGAGTATTCAGTTCCCTCACGGCCTTTGCGGGAGAACCGATAATGAGCACGTTGTCTGGAAACACCTTGCCCTCCGTAACGAGCGCACCGGCGCCGACCAGAGAGTTTTTTCCAATCACGGCACCGTTCAACACCACTGCTTGAATCCCGACGAGACTCCCGGCTCCGATCTTGCAACCATGCAGCATGGCCTGATGCCCGATGCTGACGTTTTCCTCGACCACCACAGGAAAGCCTGGATCGACATGAAGAACCGCGCCCTCTTGAACATTGCTGTTCGCGCCAATGAAAATAGGCTCGTTGTCGCCCCTCAACACAGCGTTGCTCCACACGCTGGCACCTGAGCCAACGGTTACCCGACCAATGACGGTTGAACCGTCGACGATGAAGGCGGATTCCGCAATAACAGGCAGGTAGTCAGCCAATCCATATATCGGCACATGAACTCCTTATTTCTTGATCAATGAGAGCGCTCTCTGAGCAAAGAATGCTGCGTCACCTTGCCGAGGCAGGAGGCTCCAGCGTTTCCAGGGATCGGCGGCACATCTCGTGGATCTCATCCGGCGTGTAGCCGAGCGATCCGAGCACCTCCTCCGTATGCTGGCCAATCGACGCGATAGGCAATCTCGGCTGGAGCCGAGCGCCGTCCATCGACAGCGGTAACAACGGCATTTCCGTTTCCGAGCCATCCTCCAGCCCGAGCTTGGCCAATCCCCCACTAGCTTTGAGATGCGGATCCTCAAACAGCTCTTCGGGCCGCGTGATGTTGGCGAACGGCACAAGGTTCGATTCGAACGCCACCGCAAGTGCGGGTGGACTGCAGGTGCGAAGCGTTTCAGCGAGAATCGGGATCATCCATTCCCGGGCGCGGACTCGATCGTTATTCGATTGCAACCGACTGTCTTCAAGCAAATCCTGGCGCCCGACGATGTTGCAGAGCGCTCGCCATTGGGCATCCCCTGTCGCTGCAACGAACATCTGGTGCCCGTCTGCAAGCTGAAACACGTCATAGACAGCCCAGGCGTTGATGCGCTCGGGCATCGGTGCGGCGGGCTGACCGGTCACGGCAAACTGCTGCATGTGCTGTGCCGAGAGCAGGACGCAGTTCTCAAACAACGCCGATTGCACTTCTTTGCCGAATCCGGTGGATTGGCGTTCGTAGAGGGCCGCAAGAACGCCAATTGCACCGAACATGCCGCCCATGATGTCGTTGACCGAGCTGCCGGCGCGAAGCGGGCGTCCTACCGGCCCCGTCATGTACGCGAGACCGGCCATCATCTGCACGACTTCGTCCAGCGCGAGCCGCTTGTCGTATGGGCCGCTCAGAAAGCCTTTATGCGAAACGTAGATGAGGCCCGGGTTGCGCTGGCGCAGCGTCTCGTAGTCGAAGCCCAGCTCCTTCATCTTGCCGGGCTTGAAGTTTTCGATAAAGACGTCGGCAGTTTCGACGAGCCTTGACAGCGCTGCGCGCCCGCTCTCGTCATCGAGTTCGAGGGCAATACTTTTCTTGTTTCGGTTGAAGGTTCTGAAGAAACCGGCACCCGCTCCGAGAAGCCGGCGCGTATTGTCTCCTTTCGGGGGTTCGACCTTGATCACTTCCGCGCCGAGGTCACCCAGGATCATGCCGCAAGTCGGACCCATGACCATGTGCGACAGTTCGACGACAACGATGCCGTTGAGCGGGAGACTGGGGGTAGCAGTATTAGAATCAGGTTTGGTTCGGTTCATTATTGTTCCCCACGCGCGCTGAGTTCCTGCGGGACGGATCCGTCGAGAATGCCATCTCGCCCGATGGAGCCATGGAGCGGAACATCGGGAATTGCCTGTCGCAGAACTGCTCTGCCCTCGATGAGCTTGTGCAGGTCGATACCGGTATCAAAGCCCATGCAGTGCAGCATGTAGACGAGATCTTCAGTCGCAACGTTGCCGGTTGCTCCCGGAGCATTCGGGCAACCGCCGAGACCCGCGAGCGATGCGTCGAATTCCCTTATGCCGTGCTCGAGCGCAACCAGGGTATTCGCGAGTGCCAAGCCCCGGGTATCGTGAAGGTGGAGGCTGGTGACCTTTGTACCGGCCGCAGCAAGGAGAATCTCCAAAAGACGACCGACATGGAGTGGCGTAGCGTGTCCGGTGGTGTCCCCAAGCGCGATAACGTCGGCGCCGGCTTCAATTGCATGGAGGGCGATTCTCAGCACGTCGCGTTCAGGTACGTAGCCTTGAAACGGACATCCGAAGACCGTCGACAAGCCGGCAATCAACTTGGTTCGGGACCATGCCGGGTCACTGTCCCGAAGTGCCCGTATTCGTCGAAACTCGTCGATCATTTCGACAGGCGTTCGACGGACATTGGCGAGGCTGTGCTTTTCGCTGACGGAAATTGGTACAACGATCCGGTGAGCACCGGCTTTCAGCGCATTCTCTGCCCCCTTCATGTTCGGGACGAGCGCCGTAACTATGAGTCCCGGAAGGGTACGGGCGTGTGCCACGATGGACTCGGCATCCGCCATTTGCGGAAGCAATCTGGCCGGAACGAATGAGGCGACCTCGATATGCCGCACGCCGGCATCATAGGCGCTATTGATCCACGCTTTCTTGGCTTCCGTCGGCATGATTTCCGGGATGCTCTGCAAGCCATCTCGAAGTCCGACCTCTTGTACGACCGCGGTTTTCGTCACGTTGCAACCTCTGCTCATCTAACGAACCCCGAGAGTGCCGGTTCCAGACACCTGGAACAATCTGCGGGGTGCGATGGCATCCATCGCGCTTCACGATGGCTTGGCAGGGCCGTTTGACGGGGCCGCAGCGGCATACGTGTAATCCCTGTCAGGGGAAATCCCCGCTGCTACGAGGGGTCCGAGGCTGAGTCGATTAGATGATCGAAAAAGCGTCGTGCGGCCACGGTCAGTCGATCGACCTGCTGAACGCAGATAACGAACTGCCGGGTGGCCCATTTATCCGATAGCGGGATCGCGCAGAGATCGTACGTTTGCCGGTATTTAGCAATAGCCTCCAACGGCAGTATCGCCAGTCCGAGGTTCAGCTGAACCAGGCGACAAGCTGCCTCAAAGGTCGATACGTTGGCACGATAGCGGAGCTGACGCGCATGCTGAGACGCTACGCGCTTCATCAGCGAGTTGAGCGCGGCGTTGACTGATAGACCGATCTGTTCGTGGTCAAGCGTGTCCGAGAATGACAGCGTTGTCGCATCAGCGAGCGGATGGCTTCGATTCACGACGACGGCGAAATGGTCGGACCGGAACGGCAGCATCTGAACATCGGCACCATCGACAAAGTCGCGGCAGATCCCGATATCCGCCGTTCCGTCAGCAATCCCGCGGACAACGTCGCTACTCACACGCTCCTCGAGTACGACGCTGATCTTCTCATTCGATTTCAAGAACGACGCAATTTGGTCTGGAACGAACTCGACTATGGACGAAACGTTCGCGAGCACACGGACAAGCCCGCGCACGCCAGTCGAAAACTCGCTCAAGTCCGCCTGTAGGGCCTCCACACCGTGCATAAGATACCGTGCGTGGCGCAGAAGAATTTCGCCGGCCGGCGTCGGCGTCACCCCGCGAGCTCGCCGCAGCAACAAAGTGGTTCTCAGCGCTCGCTCCATGTCTGCGATGCGCTTGCTGATCGCTGCCGCCGCCATCGCTTCCCGTGTGCTCGCACGCGCAATGCTACCTTCCTCGCAGGTGGCGATGAAGACCTTGAGCGATGTCGGGTCGGGTTGCCACATCCTGCATCTCCTGTCTGAAACGCCGAGCGTACTCGTGCCAAGGTCCGTCATGGCGCAAAAGCTTAGCCTATTGGGCTCGATGTACTCAACGTCCGTACGCTATTCGAGCCGGATCGGCAGACGCCATGAACGGTCGACATTGACGCGGGCAACGTCAACCCGCATCGGAACCCTTGGCGGCTGATAGCATCCCACCATCAAGCCGTGGTCACGAATCGCCTTGAGTCCGGTACGCTTGAAGCAATTGCGCTTTGCGCTTTTCCGCCGCGGCAATGTTGCGTTCCTTCACGTGGCCGAAGCCGCGAATATCGTCCGGGAGGCGTGCCAGTTGCAAAGCCGCGGGGAGTCGCTCGACATTTAGCGTCATGCAGAATTCGTCAATGAGCGCCATATAGTCATTGATCAACTGCCGCTCGCGGCGTCGTTCCACCGTCTTGCCGAACGGATCCAGCACTGTACCGCGTAGCGCTTTCATGCGGGCAAGGATCCGGAATGCCGGCAGTATCCACGACCCGAACCGTGCTTTTCGGAGATGGCCCCTTCCATCCTGCTTCGCTAACATCGGCGGTGCGAGATGGAAGCTCAGCGTGTAGTCACGCCCCGGTTCGCCTTCGAACTGCTGCCGGAGCTTGTCGAGATAGGCAGGATCCGCATAGAGGCGGGCGACTTCGTATTCGTCCTTGTACGCCATCAGCTTCGCGAGGTTCGCGGCAACCGCCTGCGTCAGCGGCAACGCCGGATCGCCGCCGAGTTGCGTTTCCTTCGCCTGCATCCTGTCGACCACACGGCGATAGGCCTGCGCGTAGCCGTCGCTCTGGTATGCTGTCAGAAGCGCTTGACGCGCGGCGACCAGCGTGTCGATCGATTCGGGCACCGACGCGGCTATCGGTTGCGGTGCGGTAGAGGATCGGCCGAGCCCTTGAACCGACGCTGCGCCGTGATGCGCGACATGGCGACCCCAGTGAAATGCCTGCTGGTTCTTGTCGACCGCGACCCCGTTGAGCTCGATCGCGCGCAGCAGGGCCGGCAGCCCGAGCGGTAGCCAGCCCTTTTGCCATGCGAAACCGAGCAGGAGCGGATTGCTGTAGATCGTGTCCCCGAGCAGCGCGAGCGCCAGCGCATTGGCGTCGATGAACGAGCAGCCACCGCCGATGCTGTCCAGCAATGCAGATTCCGTTTGCGCGCCCGGAAACACCCATTTCGGATTCTTGACGAATTCCGCCGTGGGTGTCTCGCCGCTGTTGATCGCGGCAACGGTCACGCCATGCTGCGTTCGGGATAGCACATCGGCTGCTGCCGACACGATCGCGTCGCAGCCGATCACGAGCCGGGCTTCGCCCGTCGCGATGCGCGTTGCATGCAGCGCGTCCGGCGCGGAGGCAATCTGGACATGGCTCAGCACCGCACCACCTTTCTGTGCAAGGCCCGCCATGTCGAGCACGGTGACACCCTTACCCTCGAGATGTGCAGCCATCCCGATCAGGCCACCGATCGTCACGACACCCGTCCCGCCTACGCCCGTGACGAGCACCCCATAGGGCCGGGCGATATCGGGCAGCGAGGGCATCGGTAGCGCGTCGACATCAGGCTGGCCGGCGCCGTTGCGGCGCGCTGGTTGCGGCTTGCGAAGCTGCGCGCCTTCGGCAATCACGAAGCTCGGACAGAAGCCGTTCACGCACGAGAAGTCCTTGTTGCAGGACGACTGGTTGACCTTCCGCTTGGTGCCGAGCGGCGTCTGCAGCGGCTCCACGGACAGGCAGTTCGACTGCACCGAGCAATCACCGCAACCCTCGCACACGGCATCATTGATGAACGCCTGCCGCGCCGGGTTGGGATACGTGCCGCGCTTGCGGCGCCGGCGCTTCTCGGTCGCGCAGGTCTGGTCGTAAATGAGGATGGTTGTGCCGGGCGTATCGCGCAACATACGCTGGATCTCATCGAGCTGGTCGCGATGGTGAACGTCGACCCTCGCCGGCAGCACGACATCGGCGTCGTATTTCTGCGGTTCATCGGTTACGATGACGATCCGCGTTGCACCCTCCGCGTGAACCTGATGGGCGATCTGCGGGACGGTCAGCACGCCGTCGACCGGCTGGCCACCCGTCATCGCGACAGCGTCGTTATAGAGAATCTTGTAGGTGATGCTCGCCTGTGCGGCGATCGCCGCGCGGATCGCGAGCAGCCCGGAATGGAAATACGTGCCGTCGCCGAGATTGACGAACACGTGACGGTCGCCGGAAAAACGCATCTGACCAATCCATGCGACGCCTTCACCGCCCATCTGGCTGAACGTGTCGGTGCTACGGTCCATCCACATCGACATGTAGTGGCAGCCGATACCTGCCAGCGCGCGCGAGCCTTCCGGGACACGGGTGGACGTGTTGTGCGGGCAGCCGGAGCAGAACCACGGCTTGCGCTCGACCGACACGCGCGGCCTTGCCGCTTCCCGTTCCTTCGCTTCGATGACCGCGACCCGAGCCAGCATGCGCGCGCGAATGTCAACGGGCAGATCCGCGCGAATCAGCCGCCTGGCGATGGCTTTCGCGATCAGCGCGGGCGATAACTCGTAATGCGCAGGCAACAACCAACTGCCGCGTGGTACCGACCATTCGCCGCCTTCATTGTCGCGCTCGTCGAACTTGCCATAGATCTTCGGGCGAACGTCCTCGCGCCAGTTGTACAGCTCTTCCTTCAGTGCGTATTCGAGAATCTGTCGCTTCTCCTCGACGACCAGAATCTCTTCGAGCCCGGTAGCAAACGCGCGCGCGTCCTGTGCGTCCAGCGGCCATACGCATCCCACTTTCAGCACGCGCACGCCGATCTGGGCACAGACGTCGTCGTCGAGACCGAGGTCGCTGAGCGCCTGGCGCACGTCTAGATAGGCCTTGCCCGCCGTGATGATGCCGAAGCGCGGTGTCGGCGAGTCGATGACCACGCGATTCAGCTTGTTGGCGCGCACGTAAGCCAGCGCCGCATACCATTTTTCATCCAGCAGGCGTGCTTCCTGCGCGAGTGGTGAATCGGGCCAGCGGATGTTGAGCCCACCGACCGGCAACACGTGGTCGGTCGGCGTGACGATGCGGACCCGGTCCGGATCGAGATCGACCGACGCAGTCGATTCGATGACGTCCGTCACGCACTTCATCGCGACCCACAGGCCTGAGTACCGGCTCATCGCCCAGCCGTGCAGCCCGTAGTCGAGATACTCCTGCACGTTGGCCGGATACAGAACGGGCATGCCCGCCGCGATGAACGCGTGCTCGGACTGGTGGGCAACGGACGACGACTTGGCCGCGTGATCGTCGCCGGCGAGGACGAGCACGCCGCCGCGCGCATCGCTGCCCGCGGAGTTCGCGTGCTTGAACACGTCGCCGGTCCGGTCGACGCCCGGCCCCTTGCCGTACCACATGCCGAACACGCCATCCCGCGTTGCGCCCGGCCACAGGTTGATTTGCTGCGTGCCCCACACGGCCGTCGCGGCGAGGTCTTCGTTGACACCGGGCTGGAACACGATGTCATTCGCCTCGAGATGCCTCTTCGCCTTCCAAAGCGACTGGTCGAGCGCACCGAGCGGCGAGCCACGGTAGCCGGAAACGAACCCGGCAGTATTGAGCCCGACCTTGCGGTCGCGCGCCTTCTGTAACATCGGCAGCCGCACGAGGGCCTGCGTCCCGCTGATATAGACGCGGCCTTTTTCCAGCGTGTACTTGTCGTCGAGGGATACTGCAGCGTCGTGCGGCGCGGATACGGCAACTACGTTCGTGGCGGGGGCGGTCATGGCGATCTGTCTCCTGTCGTCCGATTTTTCCGCCGAGTATAGGAAGCCGAGTTGCTATCGTAAAATCACAAATAGAAAACCATGGTATGCGAAAAACAGATGGCATTCGATCTGACCCTCCGACAGTTGCGGTATTTCGTAGCCGCTGCCCAAACCGGCCAGTTCTCTATGGCGGCCGCCAACGAACACGTGTCGCAGTCCGCGATCACGAATGCCGTGCTCGCGCTCGAAAACGGGCTCGGTATGCGGCTGTTCGAGCGAATGCCGCAAGGCGTCGCGCTAACGCCTGATGGCCAGGATTTCTACAACCACGCGCGGCGCGTGCTGGATGCCGCGCGCGATGCCGTGCACAAGCCACCGTTTCGTTCGCACGACCTTCGCGGCACGGTGCGGATTGCGGCATCGTACACGGTTCTCGGCTATTTCCTGCCGGAGCTGCTCGCGCGCTTTCGTGCGACCTACCCGTACATCGAATTCGACCTGCGCGACATGGAACGTGCTGATGTCGAGGAGGGGGTGCTCGACGGCGAAATCGACATTGGTATCGTGTTGCTGTCGAACGTGGAGCGGCCGCACCATTTCGACAACCATGTACTGATCCGCTCGCGACGGCAACTGTGGATGGCGCCGTCGCACCCGCTCGCACAATTGGAAGCCCCATCATTGAAGGATATCGCCGCCCATCCCTACATACAGATCACCGTCGACGAAGGGGAACAATCGACGCTGAAATATTGGCGTGACGCGGGCGTCGCACCGAACATTGCGTTTCGCACGTCGTCGATGGAATCGTTGCGTGGACTGGTCGCGCACGGCTTCGGCGTAACGATCCTGTCGGATATGGTGTTTCGCCCGTGGTCGTTGGAAGGAAAACGTATCGAATCGCGGCCGATTCTGGACACGATTCCCCATTTGAACGCCGGCATGATCTGGCGCAAGGCGGCAAGATTGAATGCGGTAGCGACTGCGTTTCAACAATTTCTGATACACGCGCGTGGTGCTTGATGCGACAGGACTTTACAGGACTTTAAAGCTGCCACGTATCTGCTCGCCTTTTCCTTCCAGCAGGAGAATTACGCGTGCTGCTGACTATCTGGCCTCGTGGAGGCTTGGCTCCCGCTTACGATGCTGGCAATGATGACCAGCACCAATCTGCTCGAGTTCGGGTTGCACGGCGGTGCATCGCCACATCACGCAATTCATGTCAAGCATTCCCAGGATGCGCAACCTGGCATTGGGTCGCATCATCACGTTATCGTCAATCTCCGCACAGCTCGGCGGCGTCATTGGGACGCACTATGCCGCAAGCGAGAAAGGATTCGTAGGGTTGACGCGCTATTACGCCGCAGCACTCCCAAGGAAAGCAACACGTCGAACGCGATCGCCCCCGCGAGATTGGAACGAATATGCCGAAGGACAACCAGGCCCTCACGCCAACATTGATCCCGGTCGGCCGCTTCGGCAAGATCACCAACGTCAACAGCAGCTGGAACATGACCAGAGCGTCGTCGGCTGTTCGATCCGTAGCTGTCTGCATCCGCTAGCGAACCTGCCATCTGCGAGCACGCAGCCAGCACATCGGCACAAGTATGTGTCGGGTACCATCGGTACCCGACACATAGTGCGCATTACTTCGACAAGGTAAGCAAAAACGCACTGGCTGCACCGCTGGCAACCATGAATGTGCCGTTCACCGCGCTGGCCGTCTCTCCGTATTCGATTCCGACGGGCTTTCCATCCTGGCTACCATCGAATGTCTGGCCCCCGAGGGTGATGCCCCCCTTGGAACTGAAAGACGGCGCCATCAGCCGGGTAACAACGCCCGAGCTATATCCGGGGACCACGAGTTTCACCACACCGGACGCGGATTGATCCTTGTTCAACACGAGCACATTCACCACGTTTGTCATCGGATCGAGCGTTGCCCAGGTCTTCACGTTGGCACTGGTCTGCAGGCTGACCGGCAACAGTTTTCCCTGATGCGAGGTCGCCTTGGCGAATAGCAACATTCCGTAGTACAAGGACTGGACTTCACGGAGCGAATACTGCTGCGAAAACTGAGTCCCGGCTGGCGGGGCAATCGCCTTCGAGGCCACATACTGGGACTGGGGAACATCGAAATGGAATGCCGCATAAGCGTCCCATTGGTTGAAGCTGTTCCAGTTGTTGCTGTGAAAGTTGACGCCTGAAATTCCGACATTCGCGAACTCGAACATCGTATCGGTCGCCCAAAGCGCTGCTTCGAACGCATTGCTCACGCCATCCTGGCCCGACGACGACAGCGAATTCATCTCGGCCATTCGAAACGGCTTTCCCGCGACGGTGGCCAGCGGCACGTATGGCGCGACGAGCGACGGCTTAAGCGTGGAGGAAGTCGGCTGAAGCAGGAAGCCTGACGGAACGGTATTTCCTGCGTTGGCACCGGCCGTAACGTATGCATGCCAACTGACCTGCGCGAGCGACGGCGCCTCCTGTTGGATAAACGTGTTCAACTGATCCGTCGTAGCGAAGTCGGTTCTCGGCGGCAGGCGCTTGGACAACTGCGTATTGGGAAAGCGTGCGATAGACGGACCCACGAGCATGGTCCCCGGCTTCGCGGTCCGGATGCTCTGCCCGAAAGTCTGGAAGTCCGTCAGAAACGTCGAGAAGGGGTAGGCCGTGTTCTGGTAAAGATCCGGCTCGTTCCCGATTTCGATCGCCTGCACTGATCCCGTCGGCATCCTGTTGAGGTAACTTGTCGCCTGGCTCGTTGCCAGTGCCACGTCGCCCGCTTTGAAGTTCACGCCCAAAATGAACGAAACGCCGGCCGGCATGCTCCTGCTGTCAGCATACATTTGTGCGAACGGCGCAACCGTATCGGCGTCGGGCTGCCCGGTGCTATCTGTTGAACTGCCGCCGACGCGTAACGAGACAGGCCCTCCACCATATGCCTCGAGATTGGCGATCAATTGCCTGTAGATGGGATTGGGACTCGAGGGTGATCCCATCAACAGCTGCGCCTGACCCCACTCATGCGAAAACCCGAGGAAACCGGCGGGAATCACCCTGCCCGGTTGCGCCGGATCCACGGTCAAGCTTCCGATCGTCGCGGCCGGCACAACCGTGACGGTTACATCACGGGAAGTGGAAGCGTCCGGACCATTGCTTGCGGTGAGATGGTAGGTCGTGGTCTCCGAAGGCGCCACGACGGCCGAAGCGGCCGGCGTAGCAGTCACGCCACTCAGCGAAACGGATTTCGCGCCATCCGCCTCCCACGATAGCGTGGTTGTCTGACCGGCCGTGATCCTCGGCGAACTCGCTTCGAACCGCTGAATCACTGGCGCGGTGTTGCCGCTCCCCACCCCACCGCCACATCCTGCGATCGATATCGAGCCTAGAACCGGCACGAGCCACAACAAACCTACCAGTGGTCGCCGAGCAGCCGCAACGGATTTCGCGCGAATCCGATCCACGTTGTTTCTTTTCATGACATTCGTCCTGAAGTATGGAATTGTGAATATGGGTAAATGGCGGTCATCGCCTTTCATCACGCTCGGCGAAACCGGCCAGACCGCCAAATTGCATTCGGACTAGTGTCACTGGGTGATGGTCCCAGCCAAGCCGAGATTTCTGGACGAGTTACCCACATAGACCGTCGTCGCGCCGGCTGCAGGTGACCACTGTTGCGCGTCCTTGTCCCAGGTGCTCAACGGATGATTGTTTGCGCTCGGGTTGAGGTAGATCGTGACCGTCTGCGAGGCGCCCGGATTCAGGACAACCTTCTGGAACCCGACCAAGCGTTTCGGCGGCTCACCCGAGGATGACGGCAAGGCAACGTAGACCTGCACGACTTCCGCCCCCGCAACCTTCCCTGTATTGGTGACCGACGCGGTCACGTTATACGTCCCGTTGCTTCCTGGCGAAACGGCCGCGTTCTGGATCGTGAATGTCGTATAGGAAAGCCCGAACCCGAATTCAAACGCGGGGCTCTTGCTCATCGCGTCATACCAGCGATAACCCACCTTGAGCCCTTCGGTGTACGTCACAGTCGGCACTCCGTTGACCGAGACGCCCGGGTACTGCGCGGCACTGATCGAGTCCATGAACCCCTGGCCGACCTGGGGGAACGTCACTGGCAACTTCCCTGACGGATTCGTCACGCCGAACAGAAGATCCGCGACGATGTGCCCATCCTCCTGCCCCGGGAACCAGGCTTCGAGTATCGCGGCCGGCGCGGACGCGCCGCCTTTAAGCAGCGTCGGATCGAGCGCCTCGACCGCGTTGTCCTTGAGCACAAGCACGGTCTTCGCGTTCGCGGCAACCACGCTCTGGATCATCGCAAGCGTATTGCTGCTCTTGACGGTGCTGGTCGTCGTCATTGCGCTGGCCTTCGGCCCGTACCAGTCGAGCGTGTTGAGATATTTACCGGCGTCGAGACTCAGGCCGGTCGCATCGACGAACGTTGATTGATCGGCGCCCTCTTCGGAAATCGACCCGGCCATCACCACGACCGCATCGGCGCTGCCGATCAACGACTGGGCCGCCGCAAACGTCGATGCACTGCCGTCGATCGTGGCGTTCGAGTTCGAGTCGTCGACGAGCACGAGATGAACCTTCGCCGTCGTATTGCCGAGATTCGCGAGTACGTCCCGCATCCCTTGCAACGGCGAAACGGTATAGAGCGCGACCACGTCCGAACTCCCGCCGCCGGAGCCCATCGGGTTGCCAACGCTGCTGCCTCCGGCCACCGCTTGCTGCGCAAACACCTGCGAAGCCTTCCCGACGATCACGATGTTCTGCACTGCCTTGCTCAAAGGCAGCGTGCCGTCATTCTGCAGCAGCACCGCGGATTGCTCGCCGATGGCTTTCGCAACGGCCCCGTCTGCCACGGTATCGATCGGCGTTTGAACCAGCGGACGGTCGAAGATGCCTGCCTTGAACATCTGCGTGTAGCGGCGAGCCAATGCCGTATCGATATCCGACGTCTTGATCGCGCCGGAGGCGAGCGCGGCGTTCAGCTTGTCCGGCGTCCACCAAGTCGCCACTCCTGGGATGATTACGCCCGGCATTTCGTTGTCCAGCCCGGCGAGCATCGTTCCGGCCGTGCTGTGCGCGGCGAAGAAGTCCGACTGCACGTAACCGCCGAAACCCCATTGCCCACGCAGGACGTCGGCCAGGATGTGCTTGTTCTCGCACATCGAGAAGCCGTTGACGGAGTTGTACGAGCACATGACGGCACCAACCTGCCCGTCCTTGACTGCCATTTCGAATGGCAGCATGTAGAGCTCGTGCAACGTCCGGTCGTCGACGTTTTCCGAGATGATCATCCGGTTCGTTTCCTGCTCGTTCGCGACGAGATGCTTCGCCATCGCGATCATGCCGTGCGATTGGACCGCCTGGATCTCGGCGACGCCCATCGTGCCAGTGAGATACGGGTCCTCTCCCATGTACTCGAAGTTTCTGCCGCCGACAGGCAGCCGGGCCAAGTTCATGCCCGGCGCTTCGAACACGTGAAGCGCGAGGTTTGCGCCTTCCTTGCCGATCACGTCGCCGAATTGCGTCGCCACAGCGTGGTCGAACGACGCAGCCACCGCAATCGCGGACGGCAATGCGGTCGCCTTGGCCGAGGCAGCACTTGTCATTGCCGCGGCACCGCTCGACGCCGAGCCGGCGGGAACGCAATCGTTCTGGCCGATGCCGACCGGCCCATTGGTAATGCGGAGCGTGGGAATACGGTATTTCGGAAGTCCCGGAACATGGCGCGCGCCAAAACATTGGGGAAGCTCGGAAATTACGCCGGGGCCGCCCACCAGTTGCTCTTCCTTGTCGGGCAGTGCCATAGCAGCTACCAGCAAAGCAGCGCGCTGCTCGGGCGTCAACGACGTATCCATCCATGGCGATGAATTGCCGGCCGGCGATGATGCAGTCGAAGTGCTATCGCTACTGCCCCCGCACCCGCCTAACAGCACCGTCAGCCCCACTGCCAGACAGACCCCCGACTTCCTGACCGAAATTCCCATGTCTCGCTCCTTTTTCCCTATGGACTCTTTCGTATGTTTTGTACTGCTTATTTATTTCACCGCTTCATCACCTGGTCGCCGACTCCAACGCTTTGATCCGCGATGGATGCGTCTCCGCCCATCAATCCCAGGACGGGTCGGCACGCGGCCCGCGACGACATACCGCGAGAAATTTGATTGCGATATCACCCGGCGCGCCATCGTTTCGGCTCCGCTGATGCCGCCTGTTTCTCATGGCATGCGCGCAAGATTGGGAAAACGTTTATCCAAGAGTAGGGCGGTACCCCTCGTTTGACTAGTCGGTATTAACGCCTACAAATCCGTCCGACTGTACGCAAACCCGAGCAGCTTCGGCTCAAATGGGTAATCGTTTATCCGTCGAGACATCGGGGAACGGGTGCACTACTTCGATTTGCACGCTATTGACGCGTGATGGCAGAGGAGGGAATCCGGCGAGACGCTTTTCGACCACGCGTCGGCTCTGTGCCTCCGAGTCGGGCGGTCAGGACCGCGGACGATTTGACGTCGAGTCTCGTACAACCAGGCGCGGTTCGAGCAAAACACGCGTAGCGTCGCGCTGTCCGGACAGCGCTTCGAATACCTTTCGAGTCGCAATCTCGCCCATCTTTTCGCTCTGAGTGTCGACCGTCGTCAGCGCAGGTTCTGAATATTCGCCATAGGGCGCGTTGTCGATTCCCGTGACCGCAAAGTCTCGCGGTAGATGGAATCCAAGCGCCTTCGCGCCTTTCATGAACCCCAGCGCAATCAGGTCGTTGTAGCAGATCACCGCCTGCGGGCGGCGCGGGCCCAGGAGAATCCTCGAGCAAACTTGCTCGCCTGCCAATGCTGTCGGTGCGTGGACATCGTATACATCCAGAGACAACCCCTCCTCCGCCAGGCATTCGCTTGCGCCGCGAATCCGCTCGGGATCGATCGACGCCTGGCCAAACCCCAAATAGGCGATTTTCCGATGTCCGAGGTCGAGCAGATGCCGGGCCAGCATATAGGTAGCAAGACGATTGTCAATACCCACTGTCGGAATGGCAAGTTCATCCAGATGCCGCAGCATCACGACCGGCTTCTTTAAGTTCA
Organism: Burkholderia sp. BCC1985; assembly: GCF_905339915.1. Lineage (NCBI taxonomy): Bacteria > Pseudomonadati > Pseudomonadota > Betaproteobacteria > Burkholderiales > Burkholderiaceae > Burkholderia > Burkholderia sp. BCC1985. The sequence goes on along the minus strand of NZ_CAJPGY010000032.1, from coordinate 35,987 downwards.
GCATCCAGCCGGCTTCCCGCTCCGACAGGCGTGAACTCACGATCAAGCCGTCCACACGTTGCGCGAGTGCCTCGATCAATGAACGCTCGCGTGCAGGGTCTTCTTCTGTATCAACGAGCAGCAAGGTGTAATCGTGCGCCAGCGCAACCCGGTTGGCTCCTTTCACGACACTGGCAAAGTGCGGATTGCTGATATCCAGAATCGCGAGGCCAATGGTACGCGTGCGCCCGGTGATCATCGACCGCGCAAGGGGACTCGTTTGGTAACCCAGCTTTTCGATTGTAGCTTTCAAGCGAGACTCCACTTCCGGCGAGAAGCGCTTGGTCCCATTAACGTATTTCGATACGGTCGCGACCGAGACATCGGCTGCCGTTGCCACATCGCGGATCGTCGGGGTTGGGTTCTTCATAAAACGGAAGGGAGTTCGGGAATCCGGCAATTGTCGCAGAAGGTACAGCTCGCGCGCCTCGCGAGCGCCCCCGACAATCAACTCACCCGTTTTCACAGTGAGCGCAGGCTACGCATTGCCCCCCAATCAGGACGCTAAGTCGCAAATTCGTCTCCTCCAATGTTGGCATCGTTGGCGCGCAACCGAGGCGAGCCGCCAGATTTGCACGCACAACCGCCCGTGCAGGCGTTGCACCCACTTCGCAAAGAGGTGCTCGGGACGATGTGAAGTTGGCGAGCGTCGAGAAGGAGATCGCTACGTGATCGTCGGCCATTCGATGAGCGGCAAGGTCGCGCAACTGTTCGCGTCGCGCCGGCCGCGGGGGCTCGAAAGCCTCGTGCTCGTGGCGCCGTCGCCGATGCAGTTTTCCGACGAGCAGCGCGCCGGAATGGCCAAGATCTACGACACGCGCGAGTCGATCGCGTGGGCGCTCGACAATGTGCTCACCGCGAAAGCACTGTCACCCGCGCTTCGCGAGCAGGTTATCGTCGACAGTCTGGGCGGTGCCCCGCAGGCCAAGGTTGCGCGGCCACTCGGTGGCATGATCGAGGATATTACGGCCGACGTGTCGTCCATCGACGTGCCCGTGCTGGTGATCGCAGGGGAACGTGATCAGGTCGACCAGCCGGCAACGTTGCAGCGTGAGTTGCTGCCGCGCATCCCACATGCGCGGATGCTCGTGCTGCCCGGGACGGGACACCTGTCGCCGCTCGAAAACCCGTCAGCCGTCGCGGCATCTATTCGGCAATTCATGGAGCAAATGCGGAAGTGACATCCGGAAAGTTCCGTGTGATGGCCGACTGAATCGATCGCCGCCATCGCTCGGCCCAGTGTCGTTGCCAACCATTCAGTGCAGGAGGTCAGCATGCGTTTCTTCCCCAGGATAATCGCGGTGCGCAGGATCGATCCGGACACGCGGGCGAGTGCGGTGGATTTCGTCAACCGGGTCAACTGGCTGTTCGAGACATGGGATCTCGAGAACATGATCCAGTCCTTTACCGAGGACGCGAAAGTCATCCATTTCAAAGGCGAGATTAGTGGCGAAGCCAATATCCGCCACTTTCTCACCGAGATCTATCCTTATCTGGTTCCCGGCGTCAGTCGCTGCGGCACGGGCCACATCGTTGACGAAGAGGAAAACGGGCTCGTCGCGGTTCGTTATCACAACCTCCTCGTTCGATACGCGGTGCCCGAGGACGCGCCCCAGATGAGTGACGGCGAGCTCACCGAAAGCGACGACCTGCCAATGATCTGGATGTATTCGCCGATGCTCGACCGGCTTCGCAGGACCGGTGACGGCTGGCGGATCGCCGAGCGCTACATCGGCGGCTCGACGACGAATCGCCGACTGACGCCGCGCGACATTTCCGCCGCAGCGATCCGCCCGTTCCTGCCCGGCGCATGAAGCTCTGGACCATTCGACGTTCGCGCGGCGTCACGACCCGCGCCGACGACCCACCGGAGGCCCGCTCATGGCAATCCTTCTTTACGGCGCACGAACAGGCAACTGCCGCAGGGCGGCGATTGCGCTGGCGGAAGCCGGCCTTTCGTATGCCGCGCTCCAGGTCGACCTGCAGGCAGGCGCGCACAAGTCCGCTGCGTTCCGGGCGCTCAACCCGCGCGGTCTCGTGCCGGTCATGGTCGAGGACGACCCCGCCGGCGCCGCGCTCGTCCTCACCCAATCGAACGCGATCATGCTGTTTGCGGCAAGTCGGTCACCTGAGCGCCTCGCGCCCGAGCACGGCCGGCAGGCCGCCTTGTTCCTCGATCGTCTGTTCTATTTCGTCACGGAAGTGATCGCACCGAACGGCAGCGCTTTCGCGCTTGCACAGCACGGCAACGAACCGGGCGCCCGGCTGCTGGCCGGCCGCTCGATCGATGCGCTCGTCGAGGCCGAGCGATTCCTGGCCAGCAGCCCCTATATCGCGGGCGACACGTTCACGCTCGCGGACATCGCCGCGTACACGAGTGTCTTCGCCGTGACGCAGGACCTCGACTGGTCCGCCTTGCCGCGGCTCCACGCGTGGTACGCGCGGATCGGCGCGCGGCCCGGCGTCGTCCGCGGCATGGCGGCGTTCTAGCGACAGACGGCTCCGGACGCTTGTCTCCCCGGCAGGCCGGTACATCCCTTCCGTCGCCATGCCGTTGCGGTCCCGAATTAAAAACTTGCACATGAGAGCATATGCTCCTATATTGACTGACAGGAGCATATGCTCTCAATTTCACAGAGGATTTCAGCCATGAACGAAACATCGATTCTCGTCAGCGGTGCAACGGGCCGCACCGGCGGTGCAGCCATCGACGAACTGCTGCGGATGGGCCGGCGCGTGCGCGCCTACGTGCGCTCGGACGACGACCGCGCGGCCGCGCTGCGCGCACGCGGCGTCGACATCGCGGTCGGCGATTTCACCGACATCGACGCGATCCACGCCGCGATGGAAGGCGTCAGCGCCGCCTACTTCCTGCATCCGATCGCACCGGGCATCGTCAGTGCCGCCGCAAATTTCGCGCAGGCAGCGAAGGAAGCGGGCGTCGGCGCGATCGTGAACATGTCGCAGATTTCGGCCCGGCGCGAATCGACCAGCCACGCGGCGCAGGACCACTGGATTTCCGAGCGCGTGTTCGACTGGTCGGGCGTCCCGACGACGCACCTGCGCCCCACCTTCTTCGCGGACTGGCTCGTGTATCCGCACTTCGCGAAGGAGATCCGCGCCACGAGGAAGATCGAGTTCCCGTTCGCCGACGGACGCCACGCGCCGATCAGCTCGGACGATCAGGGCCGCGTGATCGCGCATCTGCTGGCGAATCCGGCCGGCCACGAAGGCCGGACCTACACGCTTCACGGCCCGGTGGAACTGAATCACACCGAGATCGCCGCGCTGATGAGCGACGTGCTCGGCGTCGAGATCGAATATGCTCCGACTTCGATCGAGGTGTTCAAGCACAAGATGGAGCAGCAGTACCAGTTCCCTCCGTTCCTCGTGCAGCACCTGGTCGAAGTTGCCCAGCACTATCGCGAGGGCATTTTCAAGGGTACCAACGATGTCGTCGAGCAGATCACCGGTACCCCCGCGCTGTCGGTGCCGGCCTTCATCGAGAAGTACCGCGGCGCATTTGCGTGACATGCGCATGACCCCGGCAATTGGCCGACTTCAAGGAGAAGAGAGATGCGGGCGAAAGACCAACCCATCGGTGTGGACCAATGCAATTGCTTTACGGTGAGGAAGGCCGCCCGTCAGATCTCGCGTCTGTACGACGCCCATCTCCAGCCGTCCGGCCTGCGCATCACCCAGTTCCTGATACTCGCGACGCTGAACGAGCGTGACAGCGCGTCGGTCAATGCGCTCGCCGAGCGCCTCGACATCGAGCGCACGGCGATGGGAAAAATGGTCGGCGTGCTGGAGCGGGACGGCTTCGTCACGATGCGGCCGTCCCCGGAAGACGGCCGCATTCGCATCGTCGAGCTCACGCCGGAAGGCGTGAAGCTGTTCGAGCGTGCGGCGCCGCTGTGGCGGGAAGCGCAGCGCCAGTTCGCGATTCTGAACGGCGCGGAACACGTCGACGTGCTGCGTCGCAGCCTCACGCAGATGCAGGTCGGGGCCGATTCTCCGTCTTCCCCGGAATGAATGCGGTTCCGGCTCGCGCGGTCGTCGAAACCGCACGAGCCGCACCCTCTTTCCGGATCTTCAGCCATGCCGTTTCATCCATCGATGGAGTCAAACGATGAAGATCAAGGATTCAGTCGTATTCGTGACCGGCGCGAGCCGTGGGCTCGGTCTGGCCTTTGCCCGCGAAGCGCTCGCGCGCGGCGCCGCCAGGGTGTATGCCGGCGTCCGCGATCCGGCCCGCTTCAGCGAGCCGGGGATCGTGCCGGTCAGGCTCGACGTGACCGATCCGGCGTCCGTCGTTGCGGCCGCCGGAATCGCGTCCGACGTGACGCTGCTCGTCAACAACGCCGGCATCGCCGAGATTGCCGAATCGCCGTTCGCGGACGATGCGGAAGCCCAGGCACGGCGCCTGTTCGAGACCAACTACTACGGCCTCGCGCGCACGACGCAGGCGTTCCAGGCATCGCTGCCCGGCGACGGCACGGGCGGCATCATCAACGTGCTGTCGGACGTCACGTGGCGAAGCGTGCCGATCCTCGCGCCGTATTCGGCGTCGAAGGCGGCCGCGTGGAGCTATACGAACAACGTCCGGGTCCACCTCGCGAAGCGACGCATCCAGGTGGTCGGCGTGCATGTCGGCTTCGTCGACACCGATCTCACGCGGGACTTCGACGGGCCGAAGGCAGCCGACTACAACCATCGCTCGCGGAGACCCGCCAGGAAAGACTCCCGCAGTTGCAGATAGCCTCCTACCCACAATCCTACCCATATTCGGCTCAGCGGCAATCCAATATCGATCGTAATGGCCTGATGGCAAAAAGGGACGCCGAGCAGTTTCCCGCCAAAATGCCCTAAAAGTTGCCCTCACGGGCTCGGTTGCGTTCGGGACTCCCTACAAGCCGCCACGATGCTGGCATGCGGTCCGACGAGAGTGATAATTATGTAGTTCTCGAAGCCCCGTCAACAGGCGACTGTTGAAGCTCTGTTCGTGTCCTCGGTGATGCTCAACACTCGGTCGTCCGACTAGCCCAGGCCCCGTTCGCAAGCGCAAAGGCACCACCTGTCGTGCCGGCGCGCAATCCGAGGCAATTTCAGGAGCGAGACGCTGCGATAGCGTGCGAGAACCCTCCACTCAACTCACCCCGTAGATACTCCACCAGCGCGCGCACTGCGCTAGGCACGACTGGACTGTAAGGACGGATTGCGAAGATATAGTCTCCGAATGCGCCCGATGGACGCCAGGCGCCCAGAAGCGGCACGAGACGGCCCGCGTCGATGTCGCGCTGTGCGCTGAAATCCGGCAGCAACGCGATGCCGAGGCCACCGAGCGCCGCCTCCCGCATCGCTTCGCTATTGTTCGCTGCGAAACAGCCGCGCACCGGCACGCTCACGCGCGCGCGCCGCCGGTCACGCGGCTCGAAGCTCCATGCGGTCGGCTCGTTGCCGCGCAAATAGCACAGGCAATCATGAGCGACGAGCGCGTTTGGATGGTCGGGGGTGCCGCGTCGCGCCAGGTACTCGCGGCTCGCGACAAGCAGCGAACGCGTCTCGCAGAGCTTCCACGCGACGTGCGTCTGCGGCGCGGTGGTCGTATGACGAATCGCAAGGTCGAAGCCTTCTTGCGACAACGAAAACAGCCGGTCCGACAACTCCAGTTCGATGCGCACCCCCGGATACTGTTCGATGAAGGCCGGAAACAGCGGCACGATCTGCTGCCGGCCGAGCGCAACAGGCATTGTCACGCGCACGAGGCCGCGCGGCTCGCCGGCCAGATCCTTCACACGCGCGAAGTTCATCTCGATTGTCTCGTATGCCTCGCGCGTGGTGTCGACGAGCGTCTGCCCCGCCTCCGTGAGCCGCACACTGCGCGTTGTCCGCCGCACGAGCGGTACGCCGGCTGCCCCCTCGAGATCGGCGATGCGCTGACTCATTGCCGCCTTGCTGATACCGAGCCGCTGCGCCGCAGCAGTGAAGCTCCCGGTCACGGCGAGCACCGTCAGGGAATGGATGTGCGGCCAAAGGGCTTGGGTATTTTGAGAATTCATCGCTCGATTATTCAGCATTCTGAACAGTGAATCAATTGTAGTGGTCTTCTCCAGCCGCCGTCATTTGCCTAGACTGAGGCCTTCTCAATCAGGACCACGGATCAGGAGACGACTTGATGACCACCGTTCCCGCCTTCACCTCGTCCGACGACGTCGGCCACTACATCAACGGCGCCCGCGTGTCGGGCGCAAGCGGCCGCTTCCAGGACGTATTCAATCCGGCAGCCGGCAAGCCCGCCCGCCGTGTCGCGCTCGCCGACGACAACGAGGTCGCCGAGGCCGTCGCCGCCGCACAAGCCGCCTTCCCGGCGTGGTCCGAGACGCCGCCGATCCGCCGCGCGCGCGTGATGCACCGCTTCCTGCAACTGATGAACGAGCATCGCGACACGCTCGCCGCGATCATCACCGCCGAACACGGCAAGGTGTTCTCCGACGCGCAGGGCGAAGTCGCGCGCGGCATCGACATCATCGAATTCGCCGCGGGCGTGCCGCAACTGCTCAAGGGCGACTTCACCGATCAGGTCAGCACCGGCATCGACAACTGGACGATGCGCCAGCCGCTGGGCGTCGTCGCGGGCATCACGCCGTTCAACTTCCCGTGCATGGTGCCGTGCTGGATGTTCCCGGTCGCACTCGCAACGGGCAACACGTTCGTGCTGAAGCCGAGCGAGCGCGATCCGTCGGCGGCACTGTTCATCGCCGATTTGCTGACCGAGGCGGGCCTGCCCAAGGGCGTCTTCAACGTCGTGCAAGGCGGCAAGAACGCGGTCGACGCGCTGATCGATCATCCGGACGTGCAAGCCGTCAGCTTCGTTGGCTCGACGCCGATCGCGCACTACGTCCACCAGCGCGCATCGCAAAACGGCAAGCGCGCGCAGGCGCTCGGCGGCGCGAAGAACCATATGGTCGTGATGCCCGACGCGAACCTCGATCAAGCGGTCGACGGGCTGATCGGCGCCGCCTATGGCTCGGCCGGCGAGCGCTGCATGGCGATCAGCGTCGCAGTGCTGGTCGGCGACATCGGCGATCGCGTCGTCGCGAAGCTCGCCGAGCGCGCGAAAACCCTCGTCATCGGTGACGGCATGTCGCCGGAAGTCGAAATGGGCCCGATTGTCACCGGTGAGGCGCTGAAGCGGATCGAAGGCTACATCGACATCGGTGTGCAGGAAGGCGCGAAGCTCGTCGTCGACGGTCGCGGCCTGAAGGTGCCGGGCCACGAGCAAGGCTTCTTTACCGGCGGCACGCTGTTCGACAACGTGACGACCGATATGCGCATCTACAAGGAAGAAATCTTCGGGCCGGTGCTTGCCTGCGTGCGCGTGAAGGATTTTGCCGAAGCCGTGAATCTGATCAATGCGCATGAGTTCGGCAACGGCGTCGCTTGCTACACGAGCGACGGCGGCATCGCGCGCGAATTTGCACGCCGCATCCAGGTCGGCATGGTCGGCATCAACGTGCCGATTCCCGTGCCGATGGCGTGGCATGGGTTCGGCGGCTGGAAGAAGAGCCTGTTCGGCGACATGCACGCATACGGCGAAGAAGGCGTACGCTTCTATACGAAGCAAAAATCGATCATGCAGCGCTGGTCGTCGAGCATCGGCAAGGGTGCGGAATTCGCAATGCCGACCGCGAAATAAGTGCAGTGTATTTGCTGGTTCCTCGAATCGGCAATGTCAGGACCCAAGAGAGCGGGCCCCGCTCGTCGTCCTGAGTGGGCTCCGTCGCGAGAGCTGGGGTTTAGTGCGGCATCCGAAAGGATGTCGCATTTTTTTGGTTCATCGCAGGAAACCGTGGAGCCTTGGAGAGCGATAGCGCAACCTCACGCCTGACTTTAAGGGTGTCACGAGGAAGAATTGCTCGATCGCAAGGCGTTGCAAGCATTGGGCTGCTGGACAGACTATTTAGAACGAGTCGAGGGGCGCAACGCAACGACCGGACCCACAGTTGTCGCGGCGATCGCGCGATGTCTCGTATCGTCAGGAACGCTCGCCGCGCGAGCGTCAGCCCACACCTTTCAAATCGGCGCGCAGCACCGACACGGCGTACCCTCCCAAGGCCCATATCCGTGTGCGCGGACTGCCCATTGGGCTATGTTGTGAGCAATTCGATCGCATAGCGGCCGGGCCTCACACGGCCATACCCCGGCGCATCTACCCACACGCGACTCGTTCACTCCGGACGATGCATGCGGCCATTGGACGCTCGCGGGCGGCATTGCGCGGACTCGAACATCTGCCCTACTTCATTGGTCACGTGCCTGCCTTTCGATAAATTCCATCCGGCCCCAAAACGTTGCCCGACCACCGATCGAGTCGAGCTATATGTAATGGATTACATTTGCTGTATAATCTAGTTTCCAGAAGGCCCCCGTCAAGCTCCCCTCAACATCCAATCGGGTACCGCTCTCTGGCAAATCTTCTGCTCCACTCTCGCACTCGATTTCCCAGCATGCCACTTGTATCGATCGCGGTTCTCCTAACGTTCCAATGTCTAGGAGAAGGACTGACATATCTCTTGCAACTCGCCGTACCAGGGCCGGTCATCGGCATGCTACTCCTTCTTGTCAGCCTCCACATCTTTCCGTCGCTCGCGACAACACTGGAGTCAACTGCCGCCAGCCTGTTGCAAAACCTATCTCTTCTCTTCGTTCCGGCTGGCGTTGGTGTAATGTCGACCGTCGATGGAATCAAGGGCGATCTCCTGCCCATCGCTCTGTCGCTCGCGCTTAGCACGCTGCTCACAATCGCCGTGACTGCGATGACCATGCAGTATTTGACGCGCCTCACGTCGCAATGTAACAACCGACCAGGACATGCATCGTGATTGCGCAACAAAAGTTGGCCGCCCTTTGGGTCTATCTCGCGGCGTCGCCGCTCGCTGGCCTCACGTTGACGCTCGTCGCGTATCTATCTGCGCAGGCGATTTACCGCAGGGCACGATTTAGTCCGTTCGCGAATCCGGTACTGATCTCCATCGTGCTTATCGTAGCAGCCCTGGCGTTGAGTGGGACGTCGTATCGAACCTACTTCGACGGAGCACAGTTTGTCCATTTCCTGCTTGGCCCGGCCACAGTCGCTTTAGCGCTCCCGCTCTACCGACAATGGGCAAACCTTCGCAAAGCCGCGCTACCTCTCCTCGGTGCACTGACCGTGGGCTCAACCACCGCGGTCATTTCTGCATTGATCATCGCGGGCACGCTGGGCGCTTCGCATCGCACACTCGCATCCATTGCGCCGAAATCGGCGACCACGCCAATCGCGATGGCGATTGCTGAACGTCTCGGTGGCATCCCGTCGCTCACCGCCGTCTTGGTTATCTGCACTGGCATTTTCGGCGCTGTGACCGCACGCTCGCTGCTTAACCTCCTACGCATCTCAGCGCCCGAAGTTCGGGGATTTGCGCTCGGGGTTGCGTCACATGGAATCGGCACAGCACGCGCTTTTCAAGTCAACGCGACGATGGGCGCCTACGCGGGACTTGGGATGGGCTTGAACGGGGTACTGACCGCGGTGGTCGCACCGATGCTGATGTCAGTCGTCTCGAACTGGCTCCATTAACACTATCCTACGTTCCTACCATGCGTTAGAGATCGCGCACCTAAGGCTCATCGCCTTCCCAAAAGTCGAATAAATGTAATCCTTTACATTCGTTTTTGCGAGGCATAGAATCCGCATCAAAGTCGTATGCGCGTTGGAGATGTCGTGATAGACGCGCTAGCGAGCCTACAGCCGCGACAGCACGGCACGGTCTTATTTCAGAATTTTTCGGAGGCAACACCATGCAGGACATTCATCGCCGGCAGATCCGCACCGACTACGATTACGTGGTGATCGGCTCCGGTTCGGCAGGCAGCGTCGTCGCAGCACGTCTGGCCGAGGATGCCGGCACGCGCGTACTCCTCATCGAAGCAGGCCCCAAGGACACCAGCACCTATATCCGGATGCCGGCGGCCCTCGGTTTCCCGCTGATGGACGACAAGTTCAACTGGTACATGCACTCCGAGCCCGAGCCGGGCCTCAACGAGCGGAAGATCTACGAAGCGCGCGGACGCGTGCTCGGCGGCTGTTCGTCGATCAACGGCATGAACTGGGTCCGCGGCAACCCGTGGGACTACGACAACTGGGAGGCGATGGGCAACGCGGGCTGGAGCTATGCGGATGTGCTTCCGTACTTCCGCAAGGCCGAAACCTTCGACAAAGGCGCGAACGACTATCGCGGCGGCAACGGCCCGATGCATATCGAGACGTGTCGCGCCGACAATCCGCTGTATCGCGCATTTCTCGAAGCAGGCAAGCAGGCCGGCCTGCCGCACGTGGACGACCACAACGCCTACCGGCAGGAAGGCGTTCACATCACGCAGCGCAACGTGCACCGCGGCCTGCGCTGGAGCACGTCCCGCGCGTATCTGCACGAAGCGCCACCGCGCGACAATCTTCATGTCTGGAGCATGGCGCAAGTGCTGAAACTCGAGTTCGCGGGCAAGCGCGCAGTCGCCGTGCTGGTGCGCGTCGGTTCCGAAACGAAGCGGATCAGCATTTCGCGCGAGGCGATCGTGTGCGGCGGTGCCATCCATTCGCCGCAGATCCTGATGCTGTCCGGCATCGGCAACGGCAACGACCTGCGGCGCCTGTCGATCAACGTCGTGTCGGACCTGCGCGGCGTTGGCCAGGGTCTGAAAGATCACCTAGCCGCTCCTGTTCAGTACCGCGCGACGCAGAACGTCTCGGCTGCACGGGAGCTGACGACGTTCGGCAAGCTGAAACTGGGCGTTCAGTGGAAGCTGTTCAAGAAGGGGCTCGGCGCCACCAACTTCTTCGAGGTGGGCGCGTTCATCCGCACGCAGGACGACATCAAGGTACCGAACGTGCAGTTCGAGTTCATTCCGATGCTCGGTGAATTCCAGCACGGCAACGTAAAACTGGAGAACGGCTTCCAGTACTTCTTCAGCCTGATGCGCCCGACCAGCAGCGGGCGCGTCTGGATCGACAGCGCCGATCCACTGGCCCCGCCGAAATTCGTGTTCAACTTCCTGACGACCGAAACGGACCGGCGCGACGCGATTGCTGCGGTACGCGCAATCCGCAACGTGGTCGGCCAGCAGGCATGGGCGCCACTGCGCGGCGACGAAGTCACGCCCGGCCGGCCTGTCCAGACCGACGAGCAGATCCTCGCCTATCTGCGCGAAACGGCCGGAACGAACTACCACCCGAGCTGCACGTGCCGGATGGGAACGGGCGACGATGCGGTGGTCGACGCGCAGGGGCGCGTGCACGGCGTCGACAACGTACGCGTGGTCGACGCGTCGATCATGCCCGAAATCGTCAGCGGCAACCTCAATGCGCCGGTCATCATGATGGCCGAAAAGATCGCCGACAACATTCGCGGCCGCTCGGAACCGCCGGCGAGCAAAGCCGAATACTACAAAGCGGCCTAGACCCCGCTTGTCCCGCGATTGCCTCCGACAGGGCCGGTCGCGTGGTCTTCAGGCCGTGAACGCGATTCGTCGTTCACGGCTTTTTTTTGATGACCGACCGGGCACAGTCCGGCCTCCAATCGAACGCGTTGAAACCTCCATGAACCAGCTTTCCATGCCGCCCGAAATCGCACGGCCTGACGATCGCGACACGCGCCGCCGCGGCGCGACAGTCGCGATCGCATTCCTGATCGGCGCCGGGCTGATCAACAACCTCGACCGCAGCGCGCTATCGGTTGCCAATCATCTCGTCGCGTCGGAACTACAGCTCTCGGCCGCACAAATGGGCATGCTGATGTCGTCGTTCTCGATCGTGTATGCGTTTTCCCAGCTGCCTATCGGGTTGATCCTCGACCGCCTCGGCGCACGGATCGTGTTCGGACTGGGTCTGCTGTTCTGGTCGACTGCACAGCTCGCGTGTGGCTTCGTCCAGACCTTCCAGCAATTGCTATTGGGACGCGCGTTGCTCGGCGTCGGCGAATCGCCACACTATCCCGCCTGCGCGAAGATCGTCAGCGAATGGTTCCCCGCGGAAAAACGCGGCGGACCGACCGGCCTGTTCCTGATCGCCGGGACCGTCGCGCCGGCGCTTGCACCGCCGTTGCTGACGCTGCTGCTGATCGCAGTAGGCTGGCGGATGATGTTCGCGACACTGGGCGTGCTGGGCATCGGGTTGGCGCTGACGTGGTTTGCCGTCTACCGGAATCGGACTACCGATCGAGGGACGAGTGGCACGGCAGAACAAGATGATCAGGCACACGCCTCGCGCCCGGGATTCGCCGAATGGCGCGCACTGATGTTCCAGCGCAACACGATCGCGATGATGCTCGGCTCGGCGGGCGTGATCTACATGATCTGGCTGTATGTGTCATGGCTGCCAGCCTACCTCGAGCATGAACAGCACGTGAGCATCGCCAAGACCGGATGGCTTGCAGCCATTCCGTACGCGGCCGGAACACTCGGCCAGTTGACCTGCGGCACCTTCATCGACTTCCTGACCCTCAAGGGATACAGTGTTTCGCTGAGCCGCAAGATCCCGACGTGCATCGGCCTCGTGGTCGCCGCGATGTTCACGGCCGCCGCTGCGGCGGCACACACGCCGGTACTCGCGGTCGCCGCAATTTCGGGCGCGCTGTTCTCGATTTATTTTGCAAATGTCGGCACTTGGGCCATCGTCGGCGTGATGGTGCCGAGCCGGCTGGTTGCCACGATGGGCAGCGTACTGACGTTCGGCGGCTATCTTGGCGGATCGGCCGCACCTGTGATCACCGGCCTGATCGTGGACCGCACGCACTCGTTCGCAAACGGCCTGCTCATCAGTGCATGCTTGGCGATCGCGGCCGCCGCAGTATTCGCGTTCGGAATTCGGATCAAGGACCGGATCTGAAATCGGGTATGGTCTGTCGCGCGTTGCGACAACCGCAAGCCGGAGCGCGACGTAGTGACGCTCTCCGGCCAACGTACTTCCCAGAGCGGCATCTTGGCGATGCCGGATGCGCGCAGCCCCCGGGCAGCAGCCCGGGCATTACATGCGCGCGCAACGGATCACGCAGGCTTTCTCCACAAATCGCTCAGCGTATAACCGGTCGGCAGAGGATCGCTCGCATCGAGCACGTACTGATGGTAACCGGTGATCCATGCGCTGCCGGTAATCATCGGGCGAATGCCCGGCTGGCCGCCGATCGACAGCGTCTCGGCAATCTCGCCGATGAACTCTGTGCCAAGGATCGATTCGTGCACGAAACGCTCGCCCGGCCGGATCTGCCCGCGCGCATGCATGACAGCGAGGCGCGCGCTGGTTCCTGTTCCGCAGGGCGAACGGTCGACTCGGCCCGGCGATACGATCACGCTGTTCTTCGCACGCAGGCCGCCATCGGCGCCCCGCTGCAGCGGCCCAGCAAAGAGCGTCTGGTTGATCGTGTGGATCTCGGGATTTTCAGGATGCACGGCGGGGATTTGCTCGGCGGCGGCAGCCTTGATCCGTTCGCCGATTTCGACCATGCGTCCTGCTTCGTCGGGCTCGATCGCGAAGCCGACAGCCGTCGCATCGACGAGTACATAGATCATCCCGCCATAGGCCACGTCGACCTTCAGGGTGCCGAGACCGGGCACTTCGACCGGCAGGTCGAGGCCGAACACGAAACACGGCACGTTCGAAAAACGCACGTTCACGCATTTGCCATCGCGACATTCGGCACGTACGCGCACTAGGCCTCCCGGCGCTTCAAGCGTGACGTCGGTGTACGGCTCCTGCATCGGGATCATGCCGGTCTCGAGCAACGCGGTGACCGTGCAGATCGTGTTGCTGCCCGACATCGGCACATAGTATTCGGCCTCCATGATCACGAAACCCGCGTCCGCTTCCGGGTTGCACGGCGGCAGTACCAGGTTCACGCATTGCGTGACGCTGCCGCGCGGCTCATGCAGCAGAAATTTGCGCAGATCGTCGCCTTGCGTCTCGAGATAGCGCATTTTTTCGAACATCGTGTTGCCCGGCACGTCGAGCACGCCACCGGTGATGACGTCGTTGCGCTCGCCGCCAGTATGGACGCCGACGACGTTGACCATTCGCTTCAGTTTCATTTTTCGCTCTGTCTTGCGGCCGGCTCGCCACCGAGCCGGCCCGATCATACCCGCCGCCGGTCGTCGCATCGGCGCGACGAAACCGGCGAACCTCGCCCGTCAGTTCGCGTCGACGACCGTCGCGGGCAACGCCGGCGCACGCTTGCCGAGCTTGATGAAGGTCGATTTGACCTCCGTGTACTCGAGCAGTCCGTCGAGTCCATTCTCGCGCCCCACCCCGCTTTCCTTGAAGCCGCCGAACGGCATCTGCGGGGCGGACTCCAGGTAGGTGTTCACGAATACGGTACCGCTGCGCAGTTGCTGGGATACCGTAATGGCCTTGTCGATATCCTTGGTCCACAACCCGTTGCCCAGACCGTAGTTCGTATCGTTGGCGAGCCGCACGGCTTCGTCTGCGTCCTTGAACGTCGTGACCGTCAGCACCGGCCCGAAGATCTCCTCGCGGAAGATCCGCATCGACGGCGTGACGCCGGTGAAGATCGTGGTATCGACGAAAAAGCCCTTGTCGAGACCGTTCGCCGTCACGCGTTCGCCGCCGACCGCCAGCGTCGCGCCTTCTTCCTTCCCGATCCGAATATAGTCCAGCACCTTGTTCAAGTGCTGCTCATGGATCAGCGCGCCGATATCGGTGCGCTCGTCGAGCGGCAAACCAACGACGACACGCTTCGCGCGCTCGACCAACTTGCTCACGAACGCATCCGCCACCGATTCCTCGATCAGCAGTCGCGTACCCGCCACGCACTCTTCGCCCTGGTTCAGGATCGTCCCCAGCAGCACGCCGTCCAGCGCGGCATCGAGATCCGCATCGGCGAACACGACGTTCGCCGCCTTGCCGCCCAGTTCGAGCGCGACATGCTTGACCGTTTCCGCCGCATTGCGCGCGATCTGCTTGCCGACCAGCGTCGAACCAGTAAACGACACCATGTCGACACCGGGGTGCTTCGACATCGCCTCCCCAACGATCGGGCCCGTGCCGGTCACGACGTTGATCACGCCGCCCGGGATACCGGCTTCCTTCGCGAGCGCCGCCACTTCAAGCGCCGTACCGGATGTCAACTCCGAAGGCTTGATGACGGTCGTGCAACCGGCGGCCAGCGCGAACGGGAGCTTCTGGAACAACGTGACCAGCGGGAAGTTCCACGGCACGATCATGCCAACGACGCCGCGCGCCTCGCGCGTGACGAGGCCGAGCTTGTCCGCGCCGAGGTTACTGAATGCGTCGCCGCCCAGTTGCCACGCGAGTGATGCCGCATAACGCGTCAGGTCGACCGATGCCGCAATCTCGCCGCGCGCGAACCGGATCGGCTTGCCGACCTCTTCGGCCTCGATGCGGGCAAGTTTCTCCGCATCGCGTTCGATCAGCGCCGCCCACGCGTTCAACAACGCGGCGCGGGTCGCACCCGGCAGCCGCGACCACGACTGATCGTCGAAGCGCGCGCGCGCCGCGCCCACTGCACGATCGAGGTCGGCCGCGCCGCCTGCCGCATATTCGGCAAGTTTGTCGCCGTGGGCGGGCGAATACCGCGCGACGGATTCCGGCGTGCTCGCGGCTTGCCATTGACCATCGATCCAAAGATCGTAACGACGTGTCATGCTAGACTCCTGTAATCGATTACCACAAAAGACAAAGAAAAACGCATGGCTCAGACCATCTGAGGCCACGTGTCCGAGAGGGTGTAGCCGGACGCCAACGGATCGGTGGCATCTAAGCAAACTTGGTGCATGCCGGTTATCCATGCCTGTCCGGCAACGCTTGTAATCACTGCGGGATAAGGACCTTCCTGAGTTTGTCGCTCTATCGAACCCTCGAAGCAGGTCCCGATGATCGATTCGTGGATCAAGATATCGCCGGGCGCGATCTGCTTGCGGCGGTGCAAAAGTGCGAGCCGCGCGGACGTTGCCGTGCCGCCGGGAGACCGGTCGAGCCGCCCCGGTGAGACGATCACCGCATTACGCGAACGAATACCGCGTTCGGTCCGCGTGAGCGGGCCCATGAACTGGGCCTGCGTGATGCCCGTCAGAGCCGTATTCATCGGATGGATAGCCTGCAGTTGCTGGCTGGCGGCACACTTGATCAACTCTCCCAGTTCGCTCAACTCCTTCGCCTCGTCGGCTTCGAGCCGCAGGCCCAGCATTTCCGCATCGATCTGCACGAATGTTTCGCCGCCGTATGAGATGTCGACGGGCAACGCCCCGAAGCCCGGGACGTGGACTTCGTGCTGCTCGTAAAAAACGAACGCCGGCTGATTGACGAAGCGCACCCGCGTCACCTTGCCGCCGGAACATTGGCAGGTGATCTGAACGGCCCCGGCTGGGGCCTCGAGAACGAACCGGGTCTCAGGCTCCTGCATCGGAACCATTCCGGTTTCAAGAAGGACGGTCGCGACGCACATCAGGTTGGACCCCGACATCACCGGATAGTCGGTCGCGCCAGCGGTCACGAATCCGATGCGCGTATCCGGATGAGCGGACGGCAGCACGATGTTGATGCTGTCGACCACGGAACCCCGCGGTTCAGACAGGCAGAGACGCCGAATATCGTCCCGGTGGTGACGCAGGTACTCGCGCTTGTCGAACATCGTTTCGCCCGGGACGTCTACCACGCCGCCGGTCAGCACCTTGCCGACCTCGCCCTCAGCGTGGCAGTTCACGACCTGGTAGTAGTTCTTCCACCGCATCCGCCGTCTCCGCATGGATGTAATCAATTACATATCAAATCGCGCATCATCAAGGTTCACACGACAACCGCCCCGCATGACAGCAACGCGACTACAGGGACATCGAGGATTTTACAGAAACCGTGCGCGTTTTCAGAAAAATCTCGTCTCCGAGGTGTATCATAGCAGCGTCACAATGGCGCGTGTGGTGGAAAGTAGCCGTTTAGTGGCACTCCCTCCAAATGCATCATCGCAAGCCATTGATAACAATGAGATTATTTGGATGAACTCAGGATGTCGCGGCTGGTCCGCCGACGCATCAGAAAGTAATCGTTTTCTAGCCCGGTCCGCAAATTTGCTCACAGCGCGCATCTGCGAACTCGCTCGCGCCCCCTATCGCTCCATTTCGAGCGCAATCAACATGAACAAACCAGCGAAACAGCGGCCCCAGAAGGTCAATGTCACGGACGTCGCCAAGGCGGCGGGCGTGTCCGTCGCGACCGTGTCGCGCGCGTTCAACCTCCCCCATCTCGTGCGCGAGGAAGCACGCGAAAAGGTGATCTCCATCGCGCGTAAGATGGGCTATACGCCCAATCCGTCCGCCAAGGCACTGCGACTGCAGAAAACGCACATCATCGGCGCGGTCATTCCGACACTCGATTATTCGTTCTTTGCGCGCCTCGTCGACGGCTTCGAAGAGCGCATCACCGCGGCCGGATACAGCGTGTTCGTGTTGACGACCGGCTTCGACAATTCGCGGATGTTCGACAAGGTTCGCGCGCTCGTCGAGCGTGGCGCGGAAGCGCTGCTGATGGTCGGCCGCGTCGACGATCCGGCACTGCGCGCGTATCTGCTCGAAAAGCAGATTCCCTGCGTGACGACGTATTCGTATACGAATGACGAGCACTTCCCCTCGATCGGCTTCGACAACTACAGCGCGACGAAGCAGATGGTCGAATTCCTGATCCGGCTCGGCCATCGGCGCATGGTCATGATCGCCGGCCCCGTTCACGGCAATGACAGGCAGCAGTCACGCATCCAGGCATTCGAGGAAACCCTGGCCGCCCATGGCATTACCGACGGATGCCACGTCATCGAGAAGAGCTACGGCTCCGCGGTCTTCCGCGGCGCCGAAGCCATGCGCCAGATCTTCGGCGAATTTCCGGAGACGACCGCCGTCGTCTGCAACAGCGATACGTTCGCACTGAGTGCCATCGCCGAATGCCGTCGAATCGGCATACGCGTGCCGGAAGATCTCTCGATTTCGGGGTTCGACAACGACGACTATGCAACCGTCTTCACACCGGCACTCACGACGATTTCGGTTCCCGCGCGCGACATGGGCGAGCATTCGGCCCAAGCACTGATCAGCGCTCTCGCAGATCAGCGCAAGATCATGCCGGTTCGCCTCGAAACGAACCTTGTCGTGCGAGAATCGACGAGCACGGCCCGTCGCGAGCAGTTCGACAAACTCGCTCAAACCACGCACGAGGGGCGATAAGTCCGGTCGGGCGCACGCCCGACCTCGCCTCCCTCCGTTCGCCGGAACCCGTGCTCGACCGAGCACCCAGCTGCCGCCCGGCTAACGCGACTTGCCCCATCCCCCGCTCTCCGCATCACCCTCCGCTGCCCCCAACATCGTGACGCCACCTCGAAGCTAATTGTAATCCTTTACCTAATCATCCAAAAAACACCCGCCTTCAGAAGATTCTCCATCTGCCCGCTCGAACCAACAGATCGCCGCCACTCTCATTATCACGAGGTTTTACGGGGGTCACTCATTTCAAAATAGGGAAGACCCGCATTGATCCACGGCTGTAAAGGATTACATTACAGGCCGAGCTACAGCAAAAACGACGACCCGGCCGGACGTCATCGAAGCGCCGAATGCCCGAGGAACAGGACCAGCGGTCCGGATTCCGCGGAGCAACCTTTACCCCTGTGAGGAAGCGATGGATATCGAAAACAGAAGCATTGAGTTCATTCCGGAGAATGAACGCTACGGGAAACCGAGCCGGCTCTTTACGATCTGGTTCAGCGCCAACATGCAGGTCACCACGCTCGTGGTCGGCACGCTTGGCGTCGCAGCCGGCCTGAGCGTGTTCTGGACCATCATCGGCCTGATTCTCGGCAACCTCATCGGCACCATCTTCATGGCCGGCCACTCGGCGCAAGGTCCTCACCTGGGTATTCCGCAGATGATCCAGAGCCGCGCGCAGTTCGGGGTACTCGGCGCCGGCATCCCGCTGTTCATCGTCGTGCTGTCTTACATACTGTTCACCGCCGCCAACGGTGTCGTCATGCGCGACTCGATCAAGGCGATCTACCCGATGAGCGACAACGAAGCCATCACCCTGTTCGGCGTGCTGACTCTGATCATCAGCTACATCGGCTACGAGCTGATTCACCGGATGGGTGCGTACATGTCCGCGCTGTCCGGGCTGATCTTCGCGGCCGCCGCGTTCCTCGTGTACCAGCATCCGCTGCCCCCGCATGCCGCGGCGGCCGCCGCGAACCATGGCTACATCAATAGCGCGTTCATGCTGGTGGTTGCACAGGCCGCGTCGTGGACGCTCGGTTTCGGTCCGTATGTCGCCGACTACTCGCGCTATCTGCCGAAGAACATCTCGACGAAGCAGACGTTCTGGTACAGCTACATCGGCAACGCGCTCGGCTCGACGCTCGTGATGATTCTCGGCGCGGTGCTCGCCGCCGGCATCGCGGACGTCACGAAGGATCCGGGCACCGGTCTCGCCAGCCTGTTCGGCGGCTGGGGGCGTCCCGCGCTCGTGATCATCGTGCTCGGCGTGCTCGAGATCAATGTGCTGAACCTGTACAGCGCGTACATGTCGACCACGACGATCTTCACCGGTTTCAAGGGCATGGCGCGTGTCAGCAAATCGATGAAGTTCGTAATCATGGCGCTCATCGCCGTCATTGCAACGGCAATCGCGATCGGCACGCAATACCACTTCAACGACTACTTCTCCGACATTCTCGTCGCGCAGATCTACGTACTGGTGCCCTGGAGCTCGATCAACCTCGTCGACTACTACCTGATCCGCAAGGGCCAATACAGCGTGCCCGACATGTACAACGAGGACGGTATCTATGGCAAATACAACATCAGCACGCTCGTGATCTTCATCGTGGCGGTCGCCGTGCAGATCCCGTTCATGGACATGTCGTTCTATCACAGCTACTTCGCACGCATCATCGGCGCGGACGTCAGCTGGATCCCCAGCCTGCTCGTCCCCGGCGCGCTCTACTACTTCGTCAACCGCAATCGCGGACTGTCGCTGCTGCCGAACCGCGCGTCGGCGGTTCAGTGACCGGCCACCGCGCAACGCCGCACTGAATCGGGACGCGCGACCGCGCGTCCTTCATCCGCTGCGCATTGCATCGATTCACCGGCAGGATCATGCTTCAGTCCTGGCATTGACTCATGTATATCATTAGGTATACGAATAAATATCATGACGATCGGATCCTGCGATTTTCCACGACAAAACCAGAACGTGAGTGAGACAATGAACAAGATCCATCTGATCGCGGCCGCCGCACTGTGCACACTTTCCGCTGCAGCCAGCGCGCAGAGCTCCGTCACGCTTTACGGCATCGTCGATACGGGCATCGCCTATGTCCACAACAGTGGCGGCCAGCATTCGCAATGGAAGATGTCCTCCGGCAACCTGTCCGGCAGCCAGTGGGGCCTCAAGGGCACCGAAGATCTCGGCGGCGGCCTGAGCGCCGTCTTCACACTTGAGAACGGCTTCGACATCGGGTCCGGCCAGCTCCAGCAGGGCGGCCGGATGTTCGGTCGCCAAGCATTCGTCGGGCTGACGAGCACGCAGTTCGGCTCGGTCACGCTCGGTCGCCAGTACGATCCGGTCAGCGACCTGCTCCAGCCGTACACGGCCGATGCATACAGCGGCTTCTTCGCGACGCCCGGCGATGTCGACAACTACGACAGCAGCGTTCGCTTCAATAACGCGGTGAAATGGACGAGCCCCGTGTGGGGCGGGTTCACGCTGTCGGCGATGTACGGGTTCGGCGGTGTCGCGGGTTCCGTCGGTTCGGGCCAGACCTATTCCGGCGCGATCAGCTACAGCCAGGGGCCGCTCTCGCTCGGCGCCGGCTACCTGCACGTCGACAACGGCAATGCGGCCGCATCGACGCGCGGCGTATCGTCGGCCGATACGTTCTTCAACAGCTCGGTCAACGCCGCGTATGCATCGGCCCGCTCGGTCAGCATCGCACGCGCCGGCGGCCAGTACGCGATCGGCCCGGTAACGGTCGGCGCGGCCTACAGCTTCTCCGAATATTCGCCGGATGCTTCGTCGACCTTCAGCCGGTCCGAGAAATATCACAACGGCTCCGTATTCGCGAACTGGCAGGTGTCGCCGTTCTTTGTCGCGGTCGCCGGCTACAACTACACGAAGTCGAACGGCGATTCGTCCGCGAAGTATCATCAGGTCAACCTGGGTGTCGACTACCTGCTGAGCAAGCGCACGGACGTCTATGCGACGATCGGCTACACCCATGCGAATGGACAGAACGGGCTCGGCGCCGCGCAGGCCGTGATCGGCTCGTTCGATATCGATGCAGGCGCCGGTTCGCAGGTGATCGGCATCGTCGGCATGCGCCACAAGTTCTGATCGTTACCGTGCGCCCGGCCGCGGGATGCCTGGATAGATCCGTGCATGCCGCGGCCGGGCTCGCTTCAGCACGTCGCCCATGAACCAGACTCGCAGGAACGACATGAACCGAATCGTCGCCATGTACGTGGCTCTGAATGCTACCGCCTGCATCACCTCCCCCGCTCACGCGCAGGATCCAGGTGCCGCGACTACCGTCGTGAAGCTCGGCTTCGCGTCGCCGCTCACCGGCGCGCAGGCACATCTCGGCAAGGACAATGAAAACGGCGCCCGTCTCGCGGTGGAAGAGATCAACGCGAAGGGATTCAAGGTTGGCGGAAAACCGGTCCGCCTCGAACTCGTGTCGGAGGACGACGCGGGCGACCCACGCACGGGCACCGTGGTCGCTCAGCAGCTCGTCGACCTCGGCGTCGTCGCGGTCGTCGGTCACATGAACTCCGGCGTCGCCATCCCCGCGTCGCGCGTATACAGCAACGCGCAGATCGCGCTGCTCTCCAGTGCGTCGAATCCCGCGTATACCGCACAGGGCTACAAGACGTCGTTTCGACTGACGGCGACCGATGCGAGCCAAGGGCCGGCGCTCGCGCAATATGCGACCAGGCGCCTGCACGCGCGACGCGTCGTCGTCGTGGACGACGCCAGCGCATTCGGCCAGGGGCTCGCCGACGAGTTCTCGAAAAAGGCGGAGGCGCTTGGCCTTGAGATCGTGAGCCGCGAGACCGTCAGCGACAAGTCGATCGACTTTCGCGCGGTGCTGACCCGCATCAAGTCGGAGCGCGCCGACGCCATCATGTTCGGCGGGATGGACGCCACGGCTGGCCCGCTTGCGAAGCAGGCACGTACGCTCGGCCTCGCATTGCCGATTCTCGGCGGCGACGGCATCTGTACCCCGACGATGATCAGCCTCGCGGACAAGGCTGCGGAAAACGTCGTGTGCTCGAGTGTCGGCACGCCGCTCGAGAAGCTGCCGCGCGGTGCCGCATTCGAACGTACGTATGAAGCGCGCTACGGCACGCCGGTGAAGTTTCTCGCGCCGTTCTTTTACGACGCCGTCTACCTGGTCGCGGACGCGATGCGACGCAGCGGGTCGATCGATCACTCCGCCGTGCTCGCCGCGTTACCGAAGGCCGACTATGTCGGCGTGACCGGGCGGTTTGCGTATAGCGATCGCGGCGATATCAAGGATCCGGTGGTCACGCTCTATACGGTCAAGAGCGGAAAACTCGTTCCGGTCGAGACGGTTCATATGTAATCGACGCCGCGCTGCTCGTTCGGCGCGGATGCAACAGCAACCGATCAGCGCGCCACTTTCAACCCAGCCATGCCGGCCGCCAACAGCAGCACCGCCAGCAACGCGAATGCCGCACCCAGTCCCAGCGCGTGCGCGAAAAACCCGACCGCCGCCGGTCCCGCCAGGTTGCCGCCATATCCGAGCGTCGTCAGCGCGGTGATCGCGGCGGACGGTTCCATCGCGCGCTGACGGCCGGCTGCCGCGAACAGCAGCGGCACGACGTTCGCGCAGCCGATACCGGTGAGTCCGAAGCCGACGATCGCACCGACACCCGACGGCGCGGCAATTGCCACGACGAGCCCCAGCGCACCGATGATCCCGCCCGCCACGATCATCGCTTGCGCCCCGAACCGGTGAGCGAGCCCGTCGCCGAGCAGCCGGCCACTCGTCATCGCAATGGCGAACACGGTGTAGCCGAATCCCGCACGTACCTGCTCGTACTGCTTCACGGTCGTGAGGAACAGCGCGCTCCAGTCGAGCATCGCACCTTCCACCAGGAACACGCAGAGCGCGATCGCACCCATGACAACGACGATACCCTGCGGCAGTACGAACCGGGTACCACTGCCGCCGCCCCCGTCCGCCCGTAGACGTCGGCCGTAGAACGCGATCAGAGCGACTGCCACCGCCGACACGGCAAGCGCAACCGCGATCGGCGGTGCGCCGGCCGACAGCAGCGCGCCGCCGGCCATCGAGCCCGCGATGCCCCCCACGCTGAACAGACCATGAAACCCCGACATCAGGCGCCGCCGCGTATCGCGTTCGACCAGCATCGCGTGAATGTTCATCGTGACGTCGATCATCCCCATGCCCGCGCCGAACAACAACAATGCGGCCGCCATCGCGCCCATGCTCGACATCACCGCGAGCAGAGGCAATGCAATCGCGATCATCGCCGTACCCACGCCGATCATGCGTCGGCAACCGTAGCGCCCGACCAGGCGCTGGCACAACGGCATGCATCCGATCGAGCCGATCCCGAGGCACAGCAGCAGGAACCCCAGCTTCGCGTCGTCCACGCCGAGCCGCTCCTTCGCATACGGCACGAGCGGGGCCCATGCGGCGACGCTCATGCCCGCGACGAAGAATGCCGCACGGGTGGCCGCGATACCGTTGCCGACAGTTGGCTTTCGGTCAACCGCAGCGGACGGCTCCGCGTCGCCGGCGCTATACAAGATGCACCTCGGGAACACGCGCACCGATGATCTCGCGATACACGTCGACATAGTCGTTCGCCATGCGCCGCGCATCGAAGCGCTGCTCGAACACGCGGCGAATGGTGCTGCGCGACAGCGTCTTCGACCGCTCAACTGCGTCGACGGCCTGCGCGACCGTATCCACGACATAGCCCGTCACGCCGTCGTCGATGACTTCGGGAACCGAGCCGCGACGGAATGCGATCGTCGGCGTTCCGCACGCCATCGCCTCGATCATGACCAGCCCGAACGGCTCGGGCCAGTCGATCGGCAACAGCATCGCGCGGGCGTTGGACAGGAATTCGGGCTTTTGCCGTTCGTTGATCTCGCCGATGAACTCGACATTCGCCTGCTGCAGCAACGGTTCGATCTCTCGCTCAAAGTAAGCGACATCCGCCTTGTCGACCTTCGCCGCGATCTTCAGCGGCAAGCCGGCTTCCGTGGCAATGCGGATCGCCGCATCGACGCCCTTCTCCGGACAAATTCGTCCGAGAAACGCGAGATAGTCGCCGTCGCCATCGGCTTGTGGGGTCAGCAGCCTGTTCGGCAGCCCATGCTGGACGGTCGCGGTCCACCCCGCGTGCGGCATCGGCAGGCGTTGCGCGTCGGAGATCGATACGAGCGGTGTATCGGGATGTTGCGCGAATACTGGATGGATTTCTGGCAGGTCGAGCCGACCATGCAGCGTCGTCACAAACGGTACGCCAAGGTCGCTGAACAGCGAAAACGGCAGATAGTCCAGGTGGAAATGGAGGATGTCGAACTCATGGGCGACGGCCCTCACCTGCTCCAGCATCAGGAAATGCGGCGCGATCGGATCGCGGATCGTCGGGTCCAGACGAAGCGCCGTCGGCCAGCATGCGCGCAATGTCGCATCCGTGATCGAGTCGCCACTCGCGAACAGCGTCACGTCGTGGCCGAGCTGGACCAATGCGTCCGTCAGATAGGAAACGACGCGTTCGGTGCCGCCGTACAGCTTCGGCGGCACGGCTTCATGAAGAGGGGCAATCTGTGCAATACGCATGATGATGGCAAAATTCGGGTTCAATAAAAAAGGCGCAGCGGCATTGCGGCTGCGCCAAGGAGGCCGAGGGCCTCACACATGAATGGCTTTCCCCGGCGCCATTCGTCTGGAGATGCCGGTCAATCGAGCGGCGATCGGTACGGGCCAGCGTCGATCGGGGTAGACGTTGCCTTCAATACACCGAGCTCGGCGAGTTCCACCGGGTCGTCGAGCGGTGCCTCGCCGCGGTTCAGCAAGTACACCGTGTTCGGATCGGGAAACTCCGCGATCCACACGCCATCCGCGTCGGTGTGCGCCCGCGCCAGCGCGGCGGCGACCTGCGCCGCCTTGCCGAGTTTGCAGCGCAGCGCATGTAGAACACGCGGCCCGTGCGCGAGCGAATGCGCACCGCCCTCCGCAACCGCGCCGGCCACCGGATTCAAGATCGTGATGAACTGCGAGGACACACGCGCCACTGCGCCGGGCAGGAAAGCACCGGTCCATTCGGGCACCTTGCCGAGCGCGGCGCGCTTCTCCGCGCGGTCTTCCAGCGACGCATACGACCACAGGTGCAGGAAGCGGATCGTGTCTCCGTCGACCATCCAGTTGCCGACGAGCTGCCCATATTCGCTGCGGCGGATCGGCATGCCGACGTCGCAGAACAGCGCGAAATAATCCGGTGCCTGATCGCGTTCGATCACGTACTCGCGAAGTTCGTGAACCATCCGTACCTCCGATGATCAGCGGGCCGTATAGCCGCCGTCGACCGTGATCATCGAACCGGTGACGAACGACGCTTCGTCCGATGCCAGGTAGAGGATCGCGGTGGAGATCTCTTCCGGCGTTGCGTAGCGGTTCACCGGCGCGCGCGCCTTCAGCGCCGCGACGAAACCTTCCGGATCCGGCACTTCCTTCAGCATCTTTTCGTAATAGTTGGACCACGTCACGCCAGGCGCCACGCTGTTCACGCGAATGTTCTCCTCCGCGTGGTCAAGCGCCATCGCACGGGTCAGTGCAGCCACGCCGCCCTTGGCCGCCACGTAGGCGGCGCGATCGGGGATCCCTGCCACCGACACCGTCGATGCGAGGTTTACGATCGACCCGCCGCCGCGCTTGACCATCTGCGGAATCGCATATTTCGATACGAGATACACGCTCTTCAGGTTGACGTCGATCAGGCGGTCCCACTCGTCCTCCTCGATCGTCACGACGCTGCCGCGCGTGCCGAGGCCCGCGTTGTTCACGAGAATATCGAGGCCGTCGAAGCGATCGAGCGTCGACTGGATCATTTCCTTCACCTGCTGTGAACTCGTCACGTCGACCTGCACGGGGAATGCGTTGTCGCCGATCTCGTCGGCCACCTTGCGCGCGCCGTCATAATCACGGTCGGCGAGCACGACACGCGCGCCTTCCTTCACGAAGCGTTCGGCCGTCGCCGCACCGATGCCTGCCGCAGCGCCCGTAACCAGCGCAATTTTTCCTTTCAGTCGCATTTCATCCTCACTCAGATCACGTGCTGAAGACGCCGCAGAATTGCGTCCTCGATACTCAATGCCGCCAGCCACGACGTCCGCGGGTTGTCGGGCAACGGGTTGTTTTCCAGCCGAATGACGAGCCTGCCGAACGGCCCCGTCGCTTCAACCTCGTGTACGTTCTTGTCGACGCCCGGATCGGCCATCATCGTGACTACGGTGTTCTCGAAGCCGACGCCGGCGAGCGCAACCGCAGCCGTCACGTTCGCGTTCTTCGGGTAAAGCCGTGCCGACTCGGCGGCACTACCCTCGAAGATCACCGTTGGCTCGGTGATGGCGGCCAGGTCGAATTGCGCTTCGGCCGGTGAACCGACCCACGCGCGCGGCGGCTTGCGGCCGATGTAGCGGACCGATTGAAGGCCACTGCCGCGGGCGGCACTGAGCGCGTCGAGACCGCCGATCGCACCCGACACCACGGTCAATTCCGACTGGCCGCTAAGTTGCGCATCGTGAAGCTTCGCGCGCAGCGACTCGGACGACAGCGCGCCGACCGACGCGACGATCGCATCGACGCCGTGCTCGAGGCAGTGCGCGACGACGTGCTCGACAGCTTGGTGGCCCGCACATTCGACGACGACCGTCGGCTTCCACGCGAGCAGTTCATCGACGGTCGAAAACAGCTCGACGTTCAGGTCGCGCTTGAGCAGCTCGGCGTCGCCGTGCGGATCAAAGCCGGCGACGGGCAGATCACCATGCGTACCCGCGCGAAGCGATGCGACGACGCGGCGCCCCATCGCACCCATGCCGATGACGGCGATGCGTTCCGCGTGCGGATTCGACGCCGGGGAACGCCCCGTCGAACTCGCCACTGTCGTGGCGCCCTCATGGGCAGAAACGTGATTCATATGCGCTCCAGAAATGACCATACGAGCATCGCGAATTCATCGGGCGCGACCTGCGGAAAGAAATGCCCGCCATCGACCTTTTCCAGCTGGCTGCGGGGGATTCGTTCCGCAAGATCGACCGAGTTGTAGAACGGGACGATGAAATCGTCCTCCGCACCGACAACGAGGACGTCCTGCTCGAAGCGCGCGAGTTCGTCCGCGCGTTCGTACGCAAGCAGCATGCCGATCCGGCTCACCACCGTTTCGACATCCATCGCCATCGCGGCATCGAAATCGGGCGACGTGTCTGCCGCGAGATGTCGGTCATACCATTGCCCGTCATAGCCACCGAGCTTCGACAGCGCCGCATACGCGGACGGCCCGACCTGCTCCAGCAGATAGCGGCGGAACGCGAACAGATCGCGAAACCGCCGATCCGGCTTCGCCCATCCGCCACTTAGCACGATCCTGTCGCAGCGATCCGGGTGATCGAGGCCAAGCGTCTGCGCGACGAGGCTGCCGGTCGAATGACCGACGATGTGAGTCACACCGATCGATTCCCGGTCAAGCACGTCGAGCACCGCAGCGGCAATCGTCGGAATGGTTTGCACCGCCGGCGGTGCACTGCGGCCGACGCCCGGGTGATCGAACGTGAGCACCCGGAAATGTCGCGCGAGCAGCGGCACGACCGGCTTCCAGAACGCACCGAGGCCACCGAGCCCCGCGATCAGCACCACCGCGCGGCCGTCACCCTGGCTTTCGTAATGAACGGCGCTCATCGTGCTCGCCGCATTCACTGCTTGCCCGCACCCGTCGTGAAGACGGTACGCGCCTCGATTTCGGCCACGTTCTCCGGCCGATCGAACGGCTCGGGGGTCGGCTCGCCCGGCTGACGCGTACGGCCGATATCGCGGAAGAACGTCTCGAGGCCCGACGGAACGAAGAACCATGCCCAGTGCAGGTCGGCATCACCGTCGTTGATGAACGTATGCGTGCGCAGCTTGCCGAGGAACAGCGTCGTGCCTGCACCCAGGCGATACTCTTCGCCGTCCAGAATCGCCTTGCCCGAGCCCGAGATGAAGTGCAGCACTTCCTCATTCGCATCGTGCGAATGCTTGCGCACGACCCCGCCCGGCGGCAACGTCTGCGTGCCGGCCGAGAACTTCACGTCCATCGGCACGAGGTGCGGCGCGACATGCACCGACGCATGGCCGTTGGCCGGCTGCGGCTGCCAGTAGCTTTCCTCGCCATCGGGCGTCACGACCATGTACTTGCCGCCTGCACGCGCAGCTTCCTGGATTGCGTCCTTCGTGTCTTGCGTAGCTGTTGCTGCCGGATGATTCATTTGTCACCTCATCTGAAAGCGGGCTTGCAGGTCAACCATGCGGCTGCCCCGGAGAAACCCTAGTAATCGATTACATTATCCAGGCCATTTTTCTCGCCATTGGCGCCTGCCTCACCGCTCAGGCACACGCCAATCCAGCGAAACCAGCCACCGAAGCCCTGACTTTGAGCCGATGTCTGCATCGTAGCGAGATTCACAACCGATGTAAAGGATTTCATTTTTTGCGTCATTCGACTATGATTTTGATCAAGCCGCGTCGCCGCGACGAATTCGCTGGAAGCGGCGTCTGGTTGCCGTTTCGAGTACACCGCACGCACCGGGAGACGCAATCGGCGCTTGGCGGGCGTTACTGAAAAAGATTTCACTTTCAACTGAGGAATACATGAACGTCTTTGCTGATACCCGCATCGAGCATGACCTGCTTGGCGACCTCCCCGTTCCGGCCAGCGCCTACTACGGCATCCATACGGTGCGCGCGATCGACAACTTTCCGATCAGCGGCATCGCGGTCGGGAGCTATGCCGCACTGGTACGAGCCCTCGCCGAAATCAAGAGCGCGGCCGCGCAGGCCAATGCCGACCTCGGCCTGCTGCCTCGAGACAAGGCGGGCTGGATCGTCGAAGCTTGCGAGGAAATCCGCGAGGGCGCGTTGCACGACCAGTTCCCGATCGATGTGATTCAAGGCGGAGCCGGCACGTCGACGAACATGAACGCGAACGAAGTCATCGCGAACCTCGCTCTGGAGATTGCCGGGCATAGCCGTGGTGAGTATGCGTTCCTGCATCCCAACGAAGACGTCAACATGAGTCAGAGCACGAACGACGTATACCCCACGGCGATCAAGCTCGCGCTTCAACGGCTCATTGTCGACCTGGTTGCAGCGATGGCGGAACTGCGTACCGCTTTCGACGCGAAGGCAACGGAATTCGCGACGGTGCTGAAAATGGGCCGCACCCAGTTGCAGGATGCGGTTCCGATGACGCTCGGTCAGGAATTCGCGTCGTACGCAGTGATGCTCGCCGAGGATGAAGCACGCCTGACCGAAGCGGCCGCCCTGCTGCGGGAAATCAATCTCGGCGCGACTGCGATCGGGACCGGCATCACCGCGCATCCCGACTATGCGGCCATCGTGTGCCGGCACCTGAATGCGATCACCGGGCTCGACTTCGTGACAGCGTCGAACCTGATCGAAGCGACCCAGGACGTCGGCGCGTTCGTGCAGCTGTCGGGCGTACTGAAACGTGTCGCGGTGAAGCTTTCGAAGGTCTGCAACGATTTGCGCCTGCTGTCGTCCGGCCCGCGCGCCGGGCTCGGCGAAATCAACCTGCCGTCGCGTCAAGCCGGCTCGAGCATCATGCCGGGCAAGGTCAATCCCGTGATTCCGGAAGTCGTGAACCAGATCGCCTTCGAGGTGATCGGCAACGACATCACGATCACGCTCGCGGCGGAAGGCGGACAGCTGCAACTCAACGCATTCGAGCCGATCATCGCGCACAGCCTGTTCAAGAGCCTGGTGCATCTGAAGGCCGGCTGCGAGACGCTGACCCGACGCTGCGTCGTCGGTATCACGGCAAACCGTGACCATCTGCTCGACAGCGTGCAACGGTCGATCGGCATCGTGACGGCGTTGAATCCGTATATCGGCTATGCGAATGCCACCGAGGTCGCGCGGCTCGCGCTGGAATCGGGGAGAAGCGTGTCCGACATCGTGCTCGAGCGCGCGTTGTTGAGCGCTGACGAGCTGGCGGCAATTCTTCGCCCCGAAGTGCTCACTGAACCGGCGAGCCAGGTTCGTATTCAGCTCAACCGTTGAGCGAACATCCAGGCGGGATCGTACCAAGGTCCACCGCGCCGGTCGCGATTGGACCGCACAGGTTCGTGGCGCAACGTGCAACACGCTCCGTTTCCGGAAACGAGTTGCCGCCCTGTTCGACTGAAATCCGCCTTGGATGCCGACCATCGTGCTTGATCGCTTCGTCGCTGCCTCGTTTTCCTGGTACGACCTGCTGGCGCAGGCGATACCGGTGCGCTATCTCACCCTCGTCGGGCTGGGATTGCTTGGCCTGATCGCGGTCATGCTTGTCGTGGCCGCGTACTGCTACTTCTCACGCGGCGATTGACCCGTCGATCGCGGCGAACACTACCGGAGGTCAAGTTGCACAACCTCATCGTTTCGGAACAAATAAAAGCGATCGCCTTCGATTTCGACGGCGTCATCCTAGACTCCGTCCGGCTCAAGGCGGACCTGTTCGTCGAATGCTACGACGGCTCGCTCGACGAAAGTCAGAAGCAAGCGATCCTCGCCTATCAGGCGCTGCACGGCGGCGTCGGTCGCGTGGAGAAGTTCCGGTATTTCGAGCGCGCGATCTTCGGCCGAGAATCCAACAGTGCCACAGTCGCGACCCTCGCGGATCGGTACAGCACGCTACTGATGGCGCGCGTCGCATCGTGCGCGGAGCTTCCTGGTGCACGTGCGTTCCTGGAGCGCATGTCCGGACATTTGCCGCTGCATCTCGTGTCGGGGACATCGCATCACGACCTGGTCGCGATCACGGCGCAACGCGGTTTCGATCGCTATTTCGAGACCATCGTCGGCGCTCCGACCACGAAGAGAAAAGCGTTCACCGCGATAATGGAATCCGGCCCCTGGCTTCCGAAGCAGGTGCTGGCCATCGGCGACTCGACAACCGAGTTGCGGGCCGCCGAGCAGCTCGGCATGCCGTTCATCGGCATCGTCGCGGCCAGTGAGCCCAATCCGTTTCCGCCGGACGTCACGGTTTTCGAGAACCTGGAGGCTTTGAATCGCGCCTGTCGTGGCACATCGCAGCAATGAAGGCCAGAACCGCAATCTGTCATGAATTTGCCCGACACGCTGGCGAATCTGGCGCTATCATCCAATTCATGCGGCCAACGTAGCCATACACACCAATGAAGCTCGATGCGATCGACAAACGCATTCTGCGTGCGTTGCAACAGAATTCGAACCAGACAAATGCGGAGCTCGCGCAGCAGGCGGGGCTCTCGCCCACGCCTTGCTTGCGCCGCGTCCACCTCCTCGAGGAGCACGGCGTCATCAATGGATACGTCGCGCTGCTCAATCCCGCGGCGATTGACCTGAAGTTTTCAACGTTTGTGCGGATTACGCTGGATCGTCAGGACAAAACCACGGTAGAGCGCTTCGCACGTGAAATAGAAAAAGCACCGGAGGTGCTCGAGTGCCATTTGATGGCCGGCAGCTACGACTATCTGCTGCGCATCATCGCGAAGGATCTCGATGACTACCAGCGCTTCCAGATGGAGACACTCACGAAAATCGACGGCGTGCGGAACGTCCAGACCGAGATTCCGCTCAGGCAAATCAAGCATACGACTCGCCTGCCGATCGGGTGATACTCAGGGAGCCCGTCGGTTCACGCAAAAGAATCAAACTGCTTCAAGTCGATAGCCGACCGTATAGACGGATTTCAGCGAAATGCCGTTCTCGGCGCGGAGTGCAAGTTTGCTCCTGATGCGATAGACGTGAGTATCCAGCGACCGCGAGTACCTGTCTTCGCTCTTTCCCCAGAGAATTTTGAAAAGATGATCGCGCGGGACTGCGCGCCCAAAATTCTTGAACAAAATGGCAGCGAGCCCGAATTCCTTGTCGGTCAACGGAATCTTGACGCCCTTCAAGTAAACACTCTTTACCTTTTCGTCGAGAATATAGTTCCCAACCTCGA
Source organism: Burkholderia sp. BCC1985 (assembly GCF_905339915.1). Lineage (NCBI taxonomy): Bacteria > Pseudomonadati > Pseudomonadota > Betaproteobacteria > Burkholderiales > Burkholderiaceae > Burkholderia > Burkholderia sp. BCC1985. The sequence goes on along the minus strand of NZ_CAJPGY010000032.1, from coordinate 3,605 downwards.
CCAGACCCGGAATGTCGCGTCCAGGCCTGGTTCGGCGCGTGTTCGACCTCACCCGTGCCAGGAGGACCTCCGGACCGATCGGTTTGAGAATGTAGTCGTCGGCTCCGGCGTTCAACGCCTCTGCGACACATTGCTCGAATATCCGATTGGTCAGGAACAAAACCGGCAGGTTGTCACCGATATTTCGTCGAATCCACTTCAGAACGTCCATCCCCGACATAAGCGGAGCCGCCCAGTCGAGAATAACCAGATCGAATATCGACTTTTCGAGTTTTCGTACCGCGGACGCCCCGTCCCGGCAAACTTCGACGTGGCATCCATGCCGGCCCAATGTCAGATCGACAAAATCCGACATCGCGGCATCGTCTTCGAGTAGCAGTATCTTCATCGAATCAATCAGTTTCAATGGCATCCGCGTGCACCCCGAAAGATGCACACTCCGGTAATCAAGACATATCTCGATTAAATGCCTTCCTTTAATCACGCTCGCGATCGCCTGCGCGCGCCATCCTGCGGCGCGAATAATATTATTCGTCCGAGATAAAGCGAAAATTGGTGTGAATCGATTAAGCGATTCGAGAGCCCGCTTGATTTAAATCAGCCTCAGGCATTTTCAATTGGCCGATCGATGGCGAGATTATTCCTCTTCCCCGGTAGAAATTGGATGCAAATATGGTCAATCAATACACCCAAGTTGGAGTTGATCGCCTCGAAACCCCGATTCAGTAGTGAAATGCTCCAACACGCTACGAAATCGATCGAAAGATGCACTGTCGCGCGATCGAAGGCACTTTAATCAGACAAATGGACGCCGATCAACCGGACCGCCCTCGGCCGGTCAAGCGCCTGCTCGTATCTTGTCGGTGGGCCTTCGCCTCGGCACACATACCGTGGTCGCGCGGCCAATGAAACGCTTGGAACCCCGGAACCGCATTAGTTCAATTTCCTTCGTATGACTCAGTCGTAGCCAAATAATCCAAAGTTGACAATAGTTGTAGCGAAACACGCATCCAATCTCTACGGGAAGATCGAGATAATCCACTGAGCCATCCGCCTGCCACACGCAGCACGCAGCGCGGCCCTCGTCAGACCATCTTCTCCAAGGGGAGATATCTCATGTTGCATCTGTCATGGTTGCCGTTCATCGCCACCTCCCTTCTGATCATTCTTACCCCGGGCCAAGACATGGTTCTGGTGATGTCGCGGACACTGTCGGGCGGAACCCGCGCAGGCATTGTTACCGCAGCCGGCGTCAGCGTCGGACTGATCGTGCATACGATGCTCGCGACGCTCGGCGTGGGCGCACTTCTTAAGGCATCCGCATGGCTCTATACATTGCTGAAGCTCGCCGGTGCGCTGTACCTGCTGTACCTCGGCGTGATGCTTCTGCGCTCGTCGGGCGAGCTGTCGTTGTCGGGTAGCAAAGGTGTACCGGCATCGGCGCTGCGTACCTTCATGCAAGGCGCGCTGTCCAACGTGTCGAATCCGAAGATCGTGCTGTTCTACCTCGCCTTTCTGCCGCAATTCGTCCCCACTGATTCGACGCGGCCGATGTTGTCTCTTTTCATATTGGGCGTGACGTTCGCCAGCCTGACGTTTCTGGTCAAGGGGCCGGTCGCGCTGTTCGCCGGCCTGCTGTCGGCCTCGATCAGACGCAATCCTCGCATCCTGATCCGGATACACCGAACGAGCGGTGTCGTCCTGCTGGCGCTGGGCATCAAGCTCGCACTCGAGCGTCAATGAGTGCAGGTCGTACTCCATACGTTGGAGTACGACCAGTTCGAGATGCGCAGCAGCGCGCATGCGCGGCCGGTAAAAGACTATGCAATCGATTTCACCCCTACGTGTGACATTTGTTCACAATGAATTTCGAAACATTGGTTATCGTGTAGACCTTTGTGCCAATTAGAATTTATCGCTCATTTTCAACCATGGAGTCCTATAAACCATACCTAAAGAAAAAGGCGCAACTTGAAGAGGAGCTGCTTCAGGAGAGACGCCGGATAGTCGATTTCGTGATCGCTGAAATCCGGGAATGCGTTGAGTCATTCGAGCTCACGCCGGAAGATATCTTTCCGAACACCGACAAAAGAACAAGAAAGCGAAAGGCCAAATACTTCGATCCCAAAACGGGGCGCACCTGGAGTGGCGTCGGACGAGAGCCGCTATGGCTTAGAGGTCGTGACTGGAAGGAATTTCTGATCGATAGACTTCCCGACGAACAGTAATTCATCCACACCGCACACGCATCAACCCGCAACCCGATACGAGAGGCGCTTCACCCTCTGCCAGACGAGGGGACGTCATTTTCGGGAAAGCGCCGGTCAACGATAGATCGACGCGTTTTCTTGCAAGAACGAATGCGGGTGATTTTCCACTCGAGCAACAGTTCGCATAATGAAGATCCTTATACTCGAGGACGATATCGCTCACGCGGATTTCGTTCTTGATATATTGCACCGGCACGGGCACGACGTGCACTTTGCCAGCGATGGTGCGCGCGCCGTGCGCTTTCTCGAAAAATCGGTGTTTGATCTGGTCATTCTCGACTGGGTCGTGCCGATCATTTCCGGGCTCGACGTACTGCACTGGATCCAAGCCAATCTCGGCCGCAAGATTCTTGTCCTGTTCCTGACCAACCGGCCATTCGAGCAGCATATCGCTGAAGCCCTGAACGCCGGCGCTGACGACTACGTCGTGAAGCCCGTCGGTTCGAGCGAACTGATTGCGCGGATCAACGCGCTGGCACGACGGGTTCATGCCGGCGACGAGCAGCCGGAGACGATCGTGGTTGGCGATTACATGGTGGACAACAACGGCAAATCCATCTACTTCAAGGGCGAGAAGATCGCCCTGACCCAGAAGGAATTCGATATTGCATCGGCGCTGTTCCGGAGCGTCGGCCATGTCGTGCCTCGCGACTATCTGATCAAACTGATTTGGGGTAAGTCGGGCGATATGCTGTCGCGCTCGCTCGACACACACGTCTACCGGGTGCGCAGCAAACTTGCTTTGTCGGCAAAGAACGGGGTGGTGCTGAAATCGGTCTATACGATTGGATACCGGCTCGAAAAAGCCTGAGCCTCCCCCGACGTTCTTCCCGTCCCGCATGCCCAGGCTCGAGCGGCATGCTGCCGGTCGTCATGGGATCCGGTTGAGCGACGTGTACGGCCCGTAGTCGGTCAGGCGCCAGCCCCTGAGAAGGGCTGGCGCGTCATGCGTCGCAATAGAGCGACGCAATCGCGCCGGAATACGCGGCGACGTTCTCAGGGTTGTAGATGCTGACCGAGTCGAGCACGTGCTTCGATTGCTCGCGGTATGCATCCAGATTCGCGTCGTGTTCGGCAAATGCCCGCAGCAGCGCGCGGCCGCCGGCCTGGCAGTCGAAGTCCGGATAGAAGTACCCGGCCTTGCCGAGGAATGGCGAGTTGTGGATCAGCGGATAGTCGCCGTACAGCAGTTCGTAGTACAGGTAGTTCTGCGCGTTCTCCCACGTGTGCGACACCACCACGTCGCCGTAGGCGGCCATGAACTCGTACACCGCGTAGCGGCTTTCGAACGTCGTGATCCCGTGGTTCACGATGTCGAGACTATTCGCGAAATGG
>NZ_CAJPGY010000031.1:0-82354 GCF_905339915.1 Burkholderia sp. BCC1985 | reverse complement strand
CAGAATTTGTTGGACAAAAATGTCCATGTCACTCCCAAGAGTTGATTACTATTGGATCGGCATGCGAGAACGCCGATTACTCGTCGTTCTCGCTCGAAGTATCACTGCGTCGGACTGAGGTTATCGCCCGACACTTTGTACACGGTCACCGGCGCATCAATCCATTCACCGTTCTTGTCGAACGCGACCTTTCCGACCAGCGTCGAGAACTGGATTTGCTTGAGCATCGGAACGAACTTTTCGGGGTCCGTCGAATTCGCCGCCTTCATCGCCTGCGCGACCACCATCGTGGCCGAATAGAATGCCGGCGAGTAAACATCGTTCTTCACACCGAATTGCTTTTCATACCGCGCCGCGAATTCCGGACCACCGGGCAACGTCGCGAGCGGTGCGCCGCCTTCGGCGCAATACCCCCGCCCATTCAGCGTTCCGGCAGCCAGCTTCGGCATATCGACCGAGCAGATCCCGTCCCCGCCTAGCACCGGAACCGCAAGACCCAACTGCTTGGACTGTCGCCCGATGGCGGCTGCCTGCGCGTAGTACCCGCCGTAGAAGATCGCGTCCGGGCGCTGAGCCTTGATGTGCGTCAGAATCGCGTTGAAGTCCGTTGCCTTGTCGTTGGAATATTCCCTGGCGACGACGTCGATACCGTTCTTCTTCGCCGTCGCGGCAAACACGTCAGCTACGCCTGATCCGTATGCCGTGCGATCGTCGATCACCGCCACGCGTTTTGCATGCAATACCTTTGCCGCATATTCGGCCATGCGTGCGCCCATCACGTTGTCATTGGCCGCAAGCCGGAAGACATACGGGAAGCTCTGCTGCGTGATCGCCGGATTTGAAGCGGCGCCGGTAATCATCGGAACACGCGCATTGTTGTAGATGCGGGACGCGGGAATGGTCACGCCGGAGTTGTAGTGGCCGATGACCGCCTTCACACCCGAATCGACGAGCTTCTGAGCGACAGAGACGCCCGTTTTGGGATCTGCAGCATCGTCCTCGGACAGCATTTCGAACTTGATGGATTGACCGTCGACGACGATCGGCGTCCGATTCAGCTCTTCAATCGCCAGCCGCACGCCTCGCTCATCGTCCTTGCCGAAATTCGATTGGCCGCCCGTCAACGGGCCCGCGACACCGATCCTGACAGTCTGATCCGCATGCGCGGCAGAAATCAATGCTGGGCTGATTCCCCCGAGCAACAGGGTGGCGATGGTGAGTTTGTGACAGTACTTCATGTGAAACCTCCGTGGCGTGGGCAAATTGGGTAGGCGACATGGTTGCAGCGTCAGGAGCGCTGGCACTAGATGGCCGATTGCGCTTGACGTGGGATAGTCAGTCCCGCCAGTGCGGTTCTGCAGATTCCAGAAGCCGCTTGAGCGAACGAAAATGAAGTAGTGCATATTCATCTCGATCACGGGCGAATTCACGAGAAGTCCGGCGAGCCAGTTCGTCGCTCACGCGTTTCAGCGGACGCCCGCTCGACATCGCGAGGATTTGGACCTGGGCGGCTCGTTCGAGGTAGTAGAGATCGTCGAGTGCCGCGGCAATCGAAGGGCCCGTGACTATCACGCCGTGGTGCTCGAGCATCAGGACACGCCTGGAAGACAACGCGGCGGCAATCCGGTCTCCTTCCTGTTCGCTGAGTGCAAGTCCTCCGTATTCCGAATGATCACGGTCGTAGGCAATGCGATCGAAAAAGCGAAGGCTGTTCTGATGGCACATTTCGAGGCGAAAGCCGTCGAGCGTCGTCAGTGCCGTGGCATAAGGCATGTGCGTATGAAGTACGCATGCGGCATCAGGCGAGGCGCGATGAACTCGGGAATGGATGTTAAGCGCGGTTTTCTCGACTCGTCCGACTCCGTCGATTACCGAGCCGGCGGAATCGACGAGCAGCAAATCAGCCGGTCGGATCTCTTCGAAGCTGAGTCCGAACGGATTGATCAGATACGTTTCCCGACTGCCCGGGAGCAAGAGACTGAAATGGTTGCATGTGCCCTCGTGGAAGCCGAGGCGCGCGGCAATGCGAAATGCCGCGGCCAGATCGTCGCGAGCATTCGCGAGCTCATCGGTCTTCGATCCAGGAAAAAAATCGGTGGCGTGTGCCATGGGGTCGTCCAGTGCAAGTATGCGTATGCGATTCCCCTTCAATGTAGTGAATCAAACCTGCACGGATACATGTACACTTTAAAACGAGGGTGACTAACTGTATTGGGTTCGTCGCCTGCACGGTTATATGGGCCGGTATTTTTGATGTGATAGGTGCGGCGATGAAACCGATACTGACGCTCGATCCCCAGGGGGAATCGTCCCTGGTTCAACAGATCGTGGCCGGGCTGACGGCAACGGTGAACGAAAGAACCTGGCGGTCCGGGGCCAAGGTTCCGAGCATCCGCGTATTCGCCGAGGCACATGGCGTGTCGACATTTACGGTCGTCGAAGCATACGATCGCCTGGTGGCGCAAGGCGTCTTGATGGCACGGCGTGGATCCGGCTTTTATGTCGCGGATCGAAGTCGTAGCGAGATACCTCCGACCATCGAGAAACTCAACGAGGAATTCACGAACGGATGGTCGCTGCGTAACGTTCTGGAGGGAACGGAAGGCACGATTCACGCGGGCTCGGGATGGATTCCAGAGGCATGGTTCGACGCGGACGGCCTTGGGCGGGCGCTAAGACAGGTAGCGGCGCAGCCGCGATCGCTATTGGGGTACGGGCACGCAAAGGGGTATGAGCCGTTGCGTGAGCAAATCGTGCGGCAACTTGCGGAACACGAGATCGAGGCAAGTTCCACGGGCATCGTCACTACGCTGGGCGCAAACCAGGCGCTGGATCTCGCCATTCGTCACCTTACGCGCGAGGGCGATACCGTGCTGGTAGACGAGCCCTGCTACAGCGATCTGCTCGTTGCATTGCGATTGCGCAGGATCAAGGCAGTCGGGATTCCGATGACACCCACCGGTCCGGACGTCGTTTCGATGGAGCAGGCGTTCGAGACTCATCGCCCCAAAGTGTTCTTCACCAATACGCGGTTGCATAATCCGACCGGTGCGAGCTACAGCTCGGCATCGGCATTCAAGGTCCTGAAGCTTGCCGAGCGCTACGCCTGCATCATCGTCGAGGACGACGTCTCTGCCGGTCTGGTGTCCGGAAATTCAGTCGCGCTCGCGTCCATGGATCAATTGAAACGAGTGGTCTATGTCGGCAGCTTTTCAAAGACCATCGGTGCCGGCCTGCGCGTGGGATTCGTGGCCGCGGAGCCCGCGCTTCTCGAGGGTTTGCTTTACCAGAAGCTGGTGTCCGGAATGTCGACGCCGACGATCACGGAGCAACTGGCACATGCAGTGCTGTCCGAAGGACACTTCAGGAAGCAGGCCGAGCAATTGCGCGATCGTCTCGCTACCGCGCAGGAACGGACCTGTCGCCGGCTTGAATCGATCGGTTTTGAAGTGTTCTGCGAACCTCGATCCGGAATGTTCGTATGGGCACGGCCCGCGGGAATCAATTGCGATTCGGCCGAACTCGCTGTACGTGCTGTCGACCACAAGATTCTTCTGGCGCCAGGCAATCTTTTCTACGCCACCAATCCAACCAGTAGTTGGCTGCGATTCAATGTTGCGCACTGCAACTTCGATCGTCTTTATGCGTTTCTGGCGCATGCCATTGCACACTGACCCGGTCTCGTCACCAAGCCGCCAGGGAATCGGCGTCGCGCAACGAACCGGTGATCTCTCGAACCCGCTCGAGTCGGTACGCGCATGAGCTAGCGTCCACGCCGTGCGCGGATCCAACTGTGCTGGCAACAAGGCCTCTACAGTTATCTAGCGATCCACCGCAGTGTGCATGTATCTGTTCAGCTCGATTGCATAAATTGACGGACAACACGTCGTTCATGATTTCGATGCGGCGGTAACTCCGATCAATTTTCAGCATGAAAAAGATACGAAATTACGAAGCACTCCTCTCGAATGGCGTCGTTTCGTCACGGCAGATCGTACTCGAGATCGCGGACCGGACACTCGACAGGCTCGACAGCTACCAGCGAATTCGCAGCATCATGCGCATGGAAGGTAGCGTACTGCATATCGGAACGCGCTCGTGGGATCTTTCGCGCAAGCGAAACGTCTATCTGGTCGGCGCCGGCAAGGCTTGCAACCACATGGCAATGGCAGTCGACCATGTATTGGGTGACCACCTGACGCACGGTATTGCCATCGTGAAAATCCGGGAAGAATCGGACCGTTTCAACAAGACCGAGGTGTTCGTCGGCGGGCACCCCCTCCCGAACGAAGAAGGCCATCGGGCATCGAAGCAAATCATCGAACTCGTCGATCAGGCCGGACCAGACGACTTGTTCATCGCGGTGATCAGCGGCGGAAGTTCGGCGCTCATGTCCTGTCCGATCGAAGGCATCAGCCTGCAGGACGAGATCGATACCACGGACGTGCTGCTGAAATCCGGTGCAGGCATTTACGAGATCAATGCCGTGCGCCGGCACATCTCGGCCTTGAACGGCGGGATGTTGGCGCAGCGCATCCAGCGCACGGGTGCCGAACTGATCGGCTTCGGCATCAGCGACGCGGTCGGATCGCCTGCCACGGGTGACATTTCAGTGCCCTACGCAGCCTACAAAAGCACGCCGATCGGTCCCGACATGACGACCCTGGACGACGCTCGCGCCACGATCATCAATCGCAACGTGGCCGATCGCCTGCCCAAGAGCGTTGTCGACTATCTGATGAACGCAGGCCCCGACGCGGAGACCCCGAAGGCCTTTCCGGACAATACCTACTTCCTGCTCAACACGCTGCCCGACTCCTGCATTTACGCCAAGGCAGTCTGCGAGGAGATGGGTATCCCCGCAATGATCGTGTCGTCGTTCCTTGAAGGAGAAAGTCGCGACGCCGGCACCTTCTTCGCGTCGATGGCGCGCGAAATCCAGACGTACGGCAACCCGATCAAGCCCCCTTGCGTGCTTCTCAGCTCCGGTGAGGTGACGACGCTTATCGACGATAACAGCGTGATCAAGGGGCACGGCGGGCCTGGCCAGGAAATGGCCGCAAGTTTCGCTATCGCGGCGGCCAAAACCACGGGTGCCTGCCTGCTGTCGATCGACAGCGAAGGCACGGACGGCACGGCGACGGTGGCGGGAGGCATGACGGACTCGACCAGCTTCACCGCGGCTGCCGTAAAGGGAGTCAACCTCTATCAGGCACTGCGCGAGCACAGCTGCTTCGAAGCACTCGAGTCGATCGACTCCGCCGTTTTCACCGGCAACACCGGTACCAACCTGTGTGACTTGAACATCCTTTATGTTCCTGAACCGAACGGGAGCAAGTGACATGGAAGACAAGATCACATCCGTTCGGGCACTTCAGATCATCGATTGCAAGTGCCGGCCCGCAGTCGAAGTCGAGGTGCGCACCGAAAGCGGTGCGGTTGGTCGAGGTGCGGCACCCACCGGCACTTCCGTCGGGATGCACGAATCGTTCGTCCTGAGGGACGGCGATCCAGCGACCTACGACGGGCTCAGTGTTCATAACGCCGTCGACAACGCGGTCAATGTAATTGGTCCGGCGCTGATCGGCATGAACGTGTTTGATCAGCGAGCGATCGACGAAAAAATGATCGCGCTCGATGGCACACCCAATAAGTCCCGCCTCGGCGGAAACACGATTTACTCGGTATCCATCGCGGCATTCCGTACGGCGGCGAATGCCCGATCGATTCCGCTGTACGCTCACATCGCCGGCCGCGACATCCGGACCGTGCCGGTCCCATGCTTCAACGTGATCAACGGCGGACGATACGATGGGCTCACCCAGCCGTTCAACGAGTTTCTGATCGTGCCGTACGGCACTGACAGTGTCGACTTCGCCATCGAAATGGCGGTGGCCGTGTTTCAGAAGCTTGGCCATGTACTGACCGAATATCTGGGCCACAAACCTCAAGTCGCCAGTTCCTATGGCTACGCCGCCCCTTCGGATGACCCGGAAGTCGTGTTGACGCTGATGCAAAAGGCCATCGATGCCTGTGGCTGTACAGGCCGGATCGCGTTTGCGCTCGATTGCGCGTCAAGCGAGATGTACGACAAGGAAACCCGCACGTATCTGCTGAAAGGCAAACGGGTGTCCACCTCCGAACTCATTGCCTATGCCCGCTTCCTGACCGAGAAATTCAATTTGGTCTTCATCGAGGATTTGCTCGATGAAAACGACTGGGAAGGTTACAGCACGGCGGTTCGAGAAATTCGACGATCGATCATTCTGGGCGACGATCTCACGGTCACCAGTCTCCCGTTACTTGAGCGGGCTTTCGAGACTCGTGCCGTGGACGGGTTCGTGTTGAAGCCGAACCAGGTCGGAACGATCACGGAGGCGATGGACGCCTATCGATTTGCGCTGCAACACGGAATGATCGCGGTGCCCTCGGGCCGCTCCGGTGGTGTCGTGGATGACGTCGTGATGGATTTTTCGGTCGGCCTCGAAGTTCCGCTCCAGAAGAATGGCGCCCCCCGTTCCGGCGAGCGGATCGAAAAGCTCAACTTTCTGTTGCGGGCAAATGCGCGAAGCCCGGGTTGCCGCCTCTACGACATTTCACCACTTCTCCGATTCTGACCACTGAGTCGGGATCGACGCTTGACACCCAACATCTTCCTTTTTCGACGAGGTCTGCACCATGTATCCCAAAATCGACTTTCTGTACCTTTCCGAGCCGGACATGATCGCAGCTGGCGTGCTGGATGCCGCGCGCTGCGTGTCCGTATGCGAGGAGACATTCGGACTCCTCGGCAGAGGCGACTATCTGATGGGTGGCGCCAATCACAATAACCACGGAATGAACATCGTCTTCCCGAAAGAGACGAAGTTCCCGAACATGCCGGTTGCCGGTCCGGACCGCCGCTTTGCTGCAATGCCCGGTTATCTGGGCGGTCGCTTCGACGTGTGCGGCAACAAATGGTACGGATCGAATCACGCCAATGCCGAGAAAGGCCTGCCGCGCTCGATCTTGACCATGATGCTCAATGACAAGGACACGGGCGCGCCGCTGGCGCTGATGTCGGCGAACTTGTTGAGCGCGGCCCGAACCGGAGCCGTGCCGGGAGTGGCGGCAAAGTATCTGGCCAACCAAGATGCGAGAAGTATGTCTGTTATCGGTTGCGGCCCGATCAACAAGGCGTGCTTCACCGCGATCATGACCCAGCTCGGCTCGATCCAGCACGTCGTCTGTTTCGACGTCTTCCTCGACAAGGCGAACGAGTTCGCCGGTTGGGTTCAGCAAACGTACGGGATTACCGCCGTCGGTACCGATGAGGCCGAGCAAGGCTTCCGCGATGCAGATGTCATCACCGTGGCAGCGTCGCGTCTTAAGCCGCTTTATTTCAAGGACGAATGGATCAAGGAGGGCGCGACCATTCTCGTCTCGGGCCCGTTCAATACCGACGAGTCGTTCCTGACCGGCGCCAGGATCGTATACGACCATACCCCGCTGCAGGAAGCCTATGTCGAGGACGCAATCGCATCGGGCAATAAGGAAAGCTACTACAGCAGCGTCATTGGCGGCCCGTTCTTCCGTCTGATCGATGCAGGCAAGCTGCCCGCCCTGCCTGACTCGACCAGCCTCGGTCATGTCGTGAATGGCGACAAGCCGGGCCGGGAGAGCACGAAGGAGCGTGTCATCTTCATAGCATGCGGGATGGCGGTTTTCGACATCAGCTGGGGGACGGAGCTCTATAACAACGCGCGGGAAAGGAAGATCGGCACGCCCCTCAATTTGTGGGAAAAGCCGGCTCTCTGATCGGGTCGCCGTGAATCGCACTCCCGGCAATTGAGCCGCCTGGATCCCCCTGGAAAGTGCCGAGCGCCAGTGTCGGGGCTTTCCTGAGCCTTCGGCCATAGGCCGAAGGCTCATGCCGGGCGAATGCTGGCGAGCGTCGAGGTTTGGGACCGCTTGCACCAAGTACTCTTGGCAAAGCTGCGTGCAGCGGACCGCCTCGATTGGTCACGTTGATCTGAGTAACCGTGTTGAATGACAAGCTGTGAGAGGTTGATTTTGAGCATTCAGGTGTTAGCCACTCCTCGTCATTTACATCGCTCGCGACGCACTTTTTCCACTTCGACGCAATGATAAGTTTGCGCACTTCATTGAATTTCAGAATAAAAACCTCAGGACCAGCGTGAATTCGCGAATACGACGAAAATTCCACATTGATATGAATTTTTATTCAAAGACAACTTATTGAGACTGCGGACATCTTTTCTGAGAGACAACAAACAAATACCCGCGCACCACCATCCCCCTCCCCCGTACCGGCAACCACCAGGCAAACTGTACCGGTACTGTACAGAAAACCGTCGCTACACTGACTCCATCCCAGTCCCGAACACGAATGGAGAATCCGCGATGGACTTCCTCACCCTCAGCGCATTGCCCGCCGGCATGCTGTTCGCGCTCGTCACGTCGATCACGCCCGGCCCGAACAACACGATGCTGCTCGCGTCCGGCGTCAATTTCGGTTTCCGCCGCACGATGCCGCACCTGTTCGGCATCAGCATCGGCGTCGCGATCCTGATGCTGTGCGTCGGCTTCGGCCTCGGCGAAGCATTCCGCCGCGTGCCGGTCCTGTACACGATCCTCGAAGTCGCGAGCGTCGCGTACCTGCTGTATCTCGCCTGGCGCATCGGCACGTCCGGCGAAGTGAAGGCGCAAGGCGCCAAGCCGCGGCCGATGACGTTCCTCGAAGCCGCCGCGTTCCAGTGGGTCAATCCGAAGGCGTGGATGATGGTGCTGACCGCCGCGACGACGATCCGCCTGTCCGCCGACTACGGGATGAACGCCGCGTGGATGGCCGTCGTGTTCATCCTGATCGGCTTTCCGTGCATCAGCCTGTGGGCCGCGTTCGGCCAGGGCCTGCGCCGCTTCCTGTCGAACCGCCGCGCACTGCGCATCTTCAACGTGACGATGGCCGTGCTGCTGATCCTGTCGCTGTATCCGCTCGTCGCGCATCTGCTGCCGCAGTAAGCGCTCACGAGCACAGCCGTTGAGCTTCACGCCGTGCAGGCGTACCCTTTTGGTACGGGCGCGCGCAATCGCTGCGGCGGTTGCGCCGCATCTGCATGGAGGTGGCCGATGAAGCCAATGCTGAAGACCGGCGAGCACATCGAGGGCATGCACTGGATCGCCGAGTACCACCCGCTCACGCACGAGATTCGCGTGCTGCGCGAGAACATCGAGGTGGGTACGTACTGCGCGCCGCCCACGCTGTTCGGCGACGAGGAAGCGCTGGGCGCCGCGAACCTTGCCGATCATCGCAGCCAGGAGGCCGCGCTGCGCGCGTATCTGCGCAACTTCGTCAAGGAACACGACGCGGAGGAGTAGTGGCGCGGCGGCCGGAATAGCGACGGGCCGCCGAAGCAGCTCGGTCTGTCGTTGTGCGTGTGAGCCGTCTTGCGCCTCACCGCAGCATCCCGATCACACGCGGGGCCGGCGCATCGCCCCGGCCCCGAATCCGCTCAATGCCCGAGCGACTCGATCTTGCCGGACGGCTGCGCGACGCCGTGCGGCCGCGCCGCCTGCTTGATCAGCAACGCGAGGCACGCGAGCAAGCCCGCGACCGCGATCGTCGCGAACACGCCCGCGAACGAGAAGTGCCGGCGCGTCAGTTCGGCGACGAGGAACGACCCGGCGATCCCGCCGAAGCGGCCGACACCCAGCATCCATGCCACGCCCGTACCGCGCCCTTCGGTCGGATAGAACGCGGCGGCAAGCGCCGGCATCGACGATTGCGCGGTGTTCATCAGCACGCCGGCGATGAACACGACCAGCACGAGCATCCCTACATTGCCTGCAGCCTGCCCGATCGCATACACGCTGATCGCGGTCAGCGCGTAACACACGGCAATCACACGGTTCGCGTTGAAACGGTCCATCAGCACGCCGCACAACACCGCGCCGACGCCGCCGAGCGGGAACAGCGCGGAGATCAGCATCGCGCTCTTCGGCGTCAGACCGGCATCCTTCAGCAGGATCGGCATCCAGTTGATCGACGCGTAGAAGATCACGAGGCCCATGAAATACGCGATCCACAGCATCACCGAGCCGACGATGTACGAGCGCGACACCACGACGCCGATCCCCTTGCCGCCCGTCTGCGGCGCGGCTTCGGTCATCGCGAACGAGCCGGCGTTCAGCGCGTCGCGCGAGATCCGTGCGAGCGTCGCGCGGATCCGCTCGACGCCCTGACCTTGCGCGACCATGAAGCGCACGGATTCCGGCATCTTCAGCAGCAACAGCACGCCGAGCAGCAGCGGCGTCACGCCGCCGAGCATCAGCACGCTGCGCCAGCCGAAATGCGGGATCATCCACGCGGCGAGAAAGCCGCCGAACGCGGCGCCGAGCGGGAAGCCGCAGAACATCAGGTTGATCACGGTCGCGCGGCGCTTGTCCGGGCAGAACTCGCCCATCATCGTGACCGCGTTCGGCATCGCGGCGCCCAACCCGACGCCGGTAATGAAACGCAGGATCGTCAGGTGTCCGATGGTGTTCGAGAACGCGGACACGAAGCACGCGACGCCGAACAGGAACACCGATCCGAGCAGCAGCGAGCGGCGCCCGAGGCGGTCGGACAGCGGGCCCGACACGAGCGCGCCGCACGCGAGGCCGAACAGCGCGGCGCTCAGCACGGGGGCGAGATCGGGTTTGGTGAGGTTCCATTCGCCCAGCAGCGAAGGTGCGATGAAGCCGATCGCGGCCGTATCGAAGCCGTCGAGCAGCACGATCACGAAACACATCAGGAACACGAGCCACTGGAAGCCGCCGAACGGCTGCTCGTTGATGAAGGTCTGGACATCGACCACGGGTGTGCGATTCATCGCGTGTCTCCTATGTAAACAACGCAGCTTGATGGCCGCGCCTTTCCTTGTACGCGCGCCGATTCGTCGCCGGCGCGTCATGCATCGTCGACACCGGCCGGCAGCGGCAGGCGTCGCGATCGGGTCACGTCCGGCGTGAGCCGGCCGCGTTGTTCAGCCGCACCTAGGCGGCCGCATCCTGTTCCTTGAAGATCTTGTCCGCGAGATGGAACGCGGAATTCGCGGCCGGCACGCCGCAGTAGATCGCGGTCTGCAGCAGCACTTCCTTGATCTCGTCGCGCGTCACGCCGTTGTTGCGCGCGGCGCGCAGGTGCAGCGCGAGTTCCTCGCCGCGGTTCAGCGCGACCATCATCGCGATGGTCAGCAGGCTGCGCGTATGGCGCGGCAGGCCGTCTCGCGTCCAGATCTCGCCCCACGCATAGCGCGTGATCAGGTTCTGGAATTCGTCGGTCACTTCGGTGCGGTTCTCGATCGAACGGTCGACGTGCGCGTCGCCGAGCACCGCGCGACGCACCTTCATCCCTGCTTCATAACGTTGCTGGTCGTCCATCGTCGGTGCCTCACGCGGTCAGGAAGTCGAGCAGCGCGCGGTTGAAGCCGTCGGTGCACTCGATGTTCGAAATGTGCGCGGCGTCGAATTCGACGTGACGCGCGCCCGGAATTGCAGCAGCCAGCGCACGGCCCTGGTCGGGCGGCGTCGACATGTCCTTCGCACCGGTCACGACGAGCACCGGCAGCGCGATGCCCTTCACTTCCTCGCGCAGGTCGGCGGCGTTCAGCGCGTCGCAGTTCGCGGCGTAACCCTCCTTGTCGGTATGCACGAAGGTGTCGCGGATCGCGTCGAACAGGCGCGGCTCGCGTTCGACGAACGCGTCGGTGAACCAGCGCGGCAGCACGGCGTCGGCCAGCGCGGCCATCCCTTCGGCACGCGCCTTCTGCGCACGCGGCGCCCATACTTCCGGCGAGCCGATCTTCGCGGCGGTGTTCGACAGCACGGCGCGCACGATGCGCGACGGGAAGCGCGCGGCGAGCGCGGCGCCGGTCAGGCCGCCCATCGAGATTCCGCAGAAGTGCGCGCGCTCGATGCCGACGTGGTCGAGCAGGCCGATCACGTCGCCCGCGAGCTGGTCGACCGTGTACGAGCCGGCCGGCGCTTCGGAATGGCCGTGGCCGCGCGTGTCGTAGCGCAGGATGTTGAAGTGCTGCGTGAGCGGGCGGATCTGCGGCGCCCACATCTGCAGGTCGGCGCCGAGCGAGTTCGAGAAGACGAGCCACGGCGCGTCGTCGCGCGCGGCACGGTCGATCCGGTAATGCAGTTTCACGCCGTTGACAGTGGCGAAAGGCATCAGTGTTCTCCTGGTTGTGTCGTGCCCGCGTGCAGCGCGAGCACGGCGTCGACGCAGGCCTGCGCCTCGCCGACGTAATGTGCGGGATCGAGCAGCCGCGCGAGCGCGTCGCGCGACAGATGGGCCGATACGGTCGCATCGGCGGCGAGCACGTCGAACAGCGTCGCGCCGGTGCGCACGGCTTCCTTCGACGCATGCTCGACGACATGATGCGCATCGAGCCGGCCGATCCGGTCGCCCAGTGCGAGCATCACGGCTTCGCCGAGGATCAGCCCGTGCGTCAGCTCGAGGTTCGCGGCAAGGCGCTCGGTGTTCACGTCGAGGCCCGCGACGATCTGCGCGATCTGCGCGAGCGCGCCGCCGGTCAGACGTGCGAGGTCGGGCAGCGCATCCCATTCGGCCTGCCAGCCGCCGAGCGCGCGCTCGTGCTCCTGGACCATCCCCGCGAACACGGTCGCGACGAGGTTCGGCGCGCGCACCGCGGCGGTGAGCACGGCCGCGCAGCCGACCGGGTTGCGCTTGTGCGGCATCGTCGACGAGCCGCCCTTGCCGGCAGCCGCCGGTTCGCCGAGCTCGCCGACTTCGGTCTGCATTTGCAGCGACACGTCGCGCGCGATCTTGCCGAGCGTGCCGGTCAGCATCCCGAAGCAGGACGCGGCTTCCGCGATGCGGTCGCGCTGCGTATGCCACGGCACGGCCGGCAGCGCGAGCCGCAGGTCGGCCGCGAGCGCGGCGCTCACGCCGGCCGCGTGCTCGCGCAGGCTCGCCAGCGTGCCGGCGGCGCCGCCGAACTGCAGCACCAGTGCGCGCGCACGCAATTCGGCGAAGCGCGCGCGATGGCGCAGCAGCGCGTCGAGCCATTGCGCGAATTTGAGGCCGAGCGTGATCGGCAGCGCCTGCTGCAGCCACGTGCGGCCGATCATCGGCGTCGCACGATGCGTGCGCGCGAGCGTCGCGAGCGACGCGCACGCTTCGTCGAGCAGCGGCTCAAGCACGTCGAGCGTGTCGCGCAGCTGCAGCACGGTCGCGGTATCGATGATGTCCTGGCTGGTCGCGCCCCAGTGCACGAACTTCGCGGCCTCCGGGTCGTCGGCCTTCACTTGCGCGGTGAGCTGCTTGACGAGCGGGATCGCGAGATTGCCGCCGAGCGCCGCGCCGTGCGCGAGCGCGTCGGCGTCGAGCCGGCCGGCGTCGCACGCGCGTTCGATCGGCGCGACCGCGGTGGCGGGAATCACCTGCTGCGCGGCGAGCGCGCGCGCGAGCGCGGCCTCGACGTCGAGCATCCGCTGGATCGTCGCGCGGGGCGACCAGATCCGGTTGAGCGGCTCGGTGCCGCAGATGAGGGAGGTCAGGCGGGCGCTGTCTTCGAGCATGGCATCAGATTGGGGAAACGGCGTGCGCTTATTGTCTACCCAAGCGTGCCGGCGTGCGCGGGATCGCGCGCGCCGGCACGCTTGCCGGTCAGGCCGCGGCCTTGCGCGTCGCGTCGATCAGCGGCACGCCGGTCAGCTTCTGCAGTTCGTCGAACGACAGGTCGGTGAAGATCTCGCTCACCGCGAGGCCGTCGGCCGTCACGTCGAGCACCGCGAGATCGGTGTAGATGCGGCTCACGCATTGCACGCCGGTGACCGGATACGAGCACTGCGCGACGATCTTGCTCTCGCCCTGCTTCGTCAGGTGCTCCATCATCACGAACACCTGCTTCGCGCCGATCGCGAGGTCCATCGCGCCGCCGACGGCCGGAATCGCATCCGGCGCGCCCGTATGCCAGTTCGCGAGATCGCCGTTCGCCGACACCTGGAACGCGCCGAGCACGCAGTAGTCGAGGTGGCCGCCGCGCATCATCGCGAACGAATCCGAGTGGTGGAAATACGCGCCGCCGGTGAGCAGCGTCACGTGCTGCTTGCCGGCGTTGATCAGCTCGTCGTCTTCCTCGCCGGGCGCGGGCGCCGGGCCCATGCCGAGCAGGCCGTTCTCGCTGTGCAGGAAGATCTCCTTGCTCGGATCGAGGTGGTTCGCCACCAGCGTCGGCACGCCGATGCCGAGGTTCACGTACGCGCCTTCGGGAATGTCCTGGGCGACGCGCTTGGCCATTTCATCGCGGGTCAGTCGTTTCATGTCGGGTCTCCTCGGTCAGGCAGCTTGCGATGCAGCGTGTTCGGCAGCCAGCTCGGCCGCGTGCGCGGCCTGCGGCACTTCGACGACGCGCTGCACGAAAATGCCCGGCGTCACGATGTGTTCCGGGTTCAGCCCGCCGAGCGGCACGACTTCCGACACCTGGACGATCGCGACCTTCGCGGCGCTGGCCATGATCGGCCCGAAGTTGCGCGCGGTCTTGCGATAGACGAGATTGCCCCAGCGATCGCCCTTGTACGCCTTGACCAGCGCGAAATCGGCGTGGATCGGCGTCTCGAACACGTACGACTTGCCGTCGATCACACGCGTTTCCTTGCCTTCCGCGAGCTTCGTGCCGAAGCCGGTCGGCGTGAAGAAGCCGCCGATGCCGGCGCCCGCCGCGCGGATCCGCTCCGCGAGGTTGCCCTGCGGCACGAGCTCCAGCTCGATCTCGCCCGCGCGGTACAGCGCGTCGAACACCTGCGAGTCGCTCTGGCGCGGGAACGAGCAGATGATCTTGCGTACCCGCTTCGCCTTGAGCAGCGCCGCGAGGCCGGTCTCGCCGTTGCCCGCGTTGTTGTTGACGATCGTCAGGCCGCGCGCGCCCTGCTCGATCAGCGCGTCGATCAGCTCGGACGGCATGCCTGCCGTGCCGAACCCGCCGATCATGATGGTCGCGCCGTCGTGGACGTCCGCGACCGCCGATTGAAGCGATTCGAAAATCTTGTTGACCATGTCTCTTCCTGATACGAACCCGCGGCACGATGCGCGGCCTGTCGAGGGGACACGCGCGTGTCGCGTGCCGCGTCGAAGGCCGTCGTCGACCTTCGGCATTTGTTCGCTATTCGAACCGAGATTCGATTAGCGAACGATGCGCCGATCATAGAGTCGCGCACAGCGCGTTGTCAAGGCGGGATCCCTCGGGGGGCGTCTGGTCGTCGAACGGCAGGCCGACGTAGTTTTCGGCGAGCGACTGCGCGGCGGCCCGCGAGCGCGTCACGTACTTCAGCTCGGCAAACTTCAGGCGATTGACGAACGGCGAGTCCTCCGGCGACGCATGCAGCATGTTCGTCATGAAGTACGAGAAATGCTCGGCGCGCCAAACGCGTTCGAGACAGGTCGCCGAATAGCGCTCGAGCGGCGTCGCGTCTCCGTTGCGGTAGCGAGCGCCAAGCGCGCGGGACAGCGCGCGGACGTCGGCCACCGCGAGGTTCATTCCCTTCGCGCCGGTCGGCGGCACGATGTGCGCGGCGTCGCCGGCGAGGAACAGGCGGCCGTGCTGCATCGTCTCCGACACGAAGCTTCGCATCGGCGTCACGCTCTTCTGCGTGATCCGGCCCTCGGTCGGCGTCCAGCCGGTATCGTTCGAGAAGCGCGTGTGCAGTTCGTCCCAGATCCGCGCGTCGGACCATTCGGCGAGGTCTTCGTCGGGCTTGCACTGCAGGTAGAGGCGCGTGACCGTCGGCGAGCGCATCGAGAACAGGGCGAAACCGTTGTCGTGATGCGCGTAGACGAGTTCGTCGAGCGACGGCGCCGCGTCGGCGAGGATGCCGAGCCACGCGAACGGATAGACGCGCTCGAACGTGTTCAGCCGCTCGGCTGGAATCGTCTGGCGCGCGATGCCGTGAAAGCCGTCGCAGCCGGCGATGTAGTCGCAGTCGATGCGGTCTTCGCGGCCGTCGGCATGCTTGAACGTGACGAACGGGTGCTCGCTCTCGACATCGTGCAGCGCAACGTCGCTCACTTCGAAATGCATCGCGTGGCCGTGCTCGACGCCGGCCGCGATCAGGTCGCGCACCACTTCGTGCTGGCTGTAGACGGTGATCGCGCGCCCGCCGGTGAGCGCGCTCAGGTCGATGCGATGGCGCTGGCCCGAGAACAGCAGCTCGATGCCGTGGTGTTCGAGCCCCTCGCGGCGCATCCGGTCGCCGAGGCCGGCTTCGTTCAGCGTGTCGACCGTGCCCTGCTCCAGCACGCCGGCGCGGATGCGATTCTCGCAATATTCGCGCGAACGCGCCTCGACAAGGATGGAATCCACGCCTTGCAGGCGCAGCAGATGGGAAAGCAAAAGGCCGGACGGACCGGCGCCGATGATGGCGACCTGGGTGCGCATTGTTCGTCTCCTGAACATTAATTCGAATCGTCGAACACATTTGAGCGCTTTCCCGACTATGCAGCAACGCGATTCAGGAGATATGTTCTATACGTTTTCCAGATACTGGCCTGGCGATGGATACGCTCGATCTGAACCTCATTCCCTACCTCGTCGCGCTAGACGACACGCGCAACGTCAGCCGCGCCGGCGACCTGCTCGGCGTGAGCCAGCCGCGCGTGAGCACCGCGCTCGGCCGCCTGCGCGAGTATTTCGGCGATCCGCTGTTCGTGCGCACGTCGCGCGGGATGGAGCCGACGCCGCGCGCGCTCGCGCTGCTGCCGGCCGCGCGCGATGCGCTCGCGCAGATCGAGCGCGGCCTCGTCGCGCCGCACGACTTCGATCCGGCGGCGAGCACGCATACGTTCTCGATCGCGCTGTCGGACGTCGGCGAGATCGTGTTCCTGCCGAAGCTGCTGCAGGCGTTCGCGACGCGCGCGCCGCACGCGAACCTGCGCTCGGTCTCGCTCGCACACGACGAAGTCGGCCGCGGCCTCGAAGCCGGCTCGATCGATCTCGCGGTCGGCTATTTCCCCGATCTCGACGGCAACAACTTCTTCCAGCAGCGTCTGTTTACACACCGGTTCGTCTGCCTGATGCGGCGCGGCCATCCGCTCGAACAGGCGCGCCCGTTCACGGCCGAGCAGTTCCTCGCATGCGGGCATGCGGTGGTGCGCGCCGAAGGGCGCAGCCAGGAGGTGCTCGAGAAATACCTCGCGAAGCAGCGCATGCAGCGCCGCGCGGTGCTCGAGACGCCGCACTTCATGAGCCTGCCGTTCATCCTGAGCCGCACCGACCTGATCGCGACGGTGCCGCATGCGATCGGCTATGCGTATGCGGCCGAGCATGCGTTCATCGTGCCGGTCGAGCCGCCGGTGCCGCTGCCGCGCTTCGACCTGAAGCAGCACTGGCATCGCAAGTTCCACAACGATCCGCGCACCGCGTGGCTGCGCGGCGTCGTCGCGTCGCTGTTCAACGACGAGCAGGACGAGTGGCCGAAGTGACGCGGGGTGTGCGGCAGGCCGCACGCACGACCCGCGAAAGCATGAAACAATGACCGGATATCCGCGCCGCCACAGGCGGCCGCATTCGATGGAGCGACTAGATGGGTAAAAAGAACGCGCGGCCCGAGCCGGCCGCATCCCGGCCGAGCCGCGAAGAAGCGGAGGATGCCGTTCGCGTGCTGCTGCGCTGGGCCGGCGACGATCCCGCCCGCGAAGGGCTGCTCGACACGCCGGCGCGCGTCGTGCGCGCATACGAAGAGTTCTTCGCCGGCTATGCGCTGGAACCGCGCGACATCCTCGCGCGCACGTTCAGCGAAGTCGACGGCTACGACGAGATGATCGTGCTGAAGGACATCCGCTTCGAGAGCTACTGCGAGCACCACATGGTGCCGATCATCGGCCGCGCGCACGTCGCGTATCTGCCGAACCATCGCGTCGTCGGCATCTCGAAGCTCGCCCGCCTCGTCGACGCGTTCGCGAAGCGCCTGCAGATCCAGGAAAAGATGACCGTGCAGATCGCCGACACGCTGTTCGACGTGCTGCAGCCGAAGGGCGTCGGCGTGATCCTCGAAGCCGCGCACCAGTGCATCTCGACGCGCGGCATTCACAAGCCGGGGGTCGAGATGGTCACGTCGCGCATGCTCGGCACGTTCCGCACCGATCCGTCGACGCGGCGCGAATTCCTGTCGATCGTCGCGAATCCTTCTTCAGTCAACCTGACGAATACGTAATGCAGTCCACGAAGCAAGCGGCACACGCGCCGGTCGTGCTCGTGACCGGCGCCGCGCGCCGGGCCGGGCGCGCGTTCGCCGAGTATTTCGCCGCGCACGGCTATCGCACCGCGGTCCATTACGACCGCTCCGCCGATGCCGCGCAGGCGGCGGCCCGCGCAATCGCCGAACGCGGGCATGATTCAGTCGCGTTGCAGGCCGACCTGTCAGATGCCGCGCAGATCACCGCGCTGATCGACCAGGTGTATGCGTGCTTCGGCCGTCTCGACGTGCTGGTCAACAACGCGTCGGTGTTCTGGCAGGACCATTTCCCGAGCTTCGACCTCGCGGCATTCGACCAGGCGTGGGCCGTCAACTGCCGCGCGCCGATCCTGCTCACGCGCGCGTTCTACGAACGGGCCCGCGCGGCCGGCACGCAGGGCGTCGTCGTCAACGTGGTCGACCAGAAGATCAAGGAAAACTTCCACCGCGACCATTTCAGCTACACGGTCGCGAAGGCCGCGCTCGGCAACCTCACGCAGATGCTCGCGCTGTCGTCGTCGCCGGTGCTGCGCGTGAATGCGGTGTTCCCGGGGCTGATGCTGCCGAGCGACGACCAGACGCAGGCCGACTTCGAACACGCGAGCCGCGCATCGACGCCGCTCGCGCGCATCGCCGGCCCCGACGATGTCGCGAGCGCGATCCTGCTTCTGACGGGCAGCGCGTACAACGGCGTGGATTTCGTCGTCGATGCGGGGCAGAACCTGATCCGCGTCGACCAGGACGTGCTCTACAAGCATCGCTCGCCGGCCGGCAAGCACTGACGAAGCGGGGGTGCGGCGGCAGCCGTGCACCCTCTTGGCACACCGGTGTGCGGGTGTCGGCGCGCGCCTTCGCCTTCGCTGCGCCTGCGTCTTCGCCGCGCGAACGACAGTTTCGCCGTTCGCGCGCCGCGTTACGGCTTCTCGCCGCTGCCGCCTTCGCGGACCTTGCCCTGCGCGACGCTCGTGCCGGGCGGCACGCTGTGCGTAAGCCACACGTTGCCGCCGATCACCGAGCCGCGCCCGATCGTCACGCGGCCGAGAATGGTCGCGCCCGCGTAGATCACCACGTCGTCCTCGACGATCGGATGCCGCGCATTGCCCTTCACCAGCGTGCCGTCACCATCGGCCGGGAAGCTCTTCGCGCCGAGCGTGACGGCCTGGTACACGCGCACGCGCTCGCCGATGATCGCGGTTTCGCCGATCACGACACCGGTGCCATGGTCGATGAAGAAGCTCGGGCCGATCTGCGCGCCCGGGTGAATGTCGATGCCGGTGGCCGAGTGCGCGATTTCATTGATGAAACGGGCGAGCAGCGGCACACCGAGTTGGTGCAGCGCATGCGCGAGCCGATGGTGCATCATCGCGAACACGCCGGGATAGCACAGCAGGATCTCGGTGATGTGCTGCGCGGCCGGATCGCCCGCGTAGGCGGCCTGGATGTCGCTGACCAGCAGCGCGCGAACCGCCGGCAACTGCCGGCCGAACTCGCGCGCGATCTCGAACGCGCGTTCGTCGAGTTCCGCGAATGGCGTGTCCGCATGCTCCGGCAGGAACGGCAGCGCGCGGCGGATCTGTTCGGACAGGATCCGCAGCGTGCTTTCTAGCGTGTGGCCGACGTAGTAGTCGACGCTTTCGTCGGTCAGATCCGGCGCGCCGTAGTGCGTCGGGAACATCGACGCACGCAGGCCGGTGACGATCTTGCAGATCGCGTCGCGCGACGGCAGCTCGCGGATGCCGCGCGGATGACGCGTGCGGTGAAGTTCCTCGCGCGATTCGCGCAAGCCGGCAACGATTTCTTCGAGGCCCCACTGACGGGCGGGTGATGTCGACATATGCCAATGCAGGCAGCCGCGCGCGATCGCACGGCCGCTAATAAAGTGACGGGTTCCGCAAGATTACCGCGTTTTCGCCGGGCAGCGGCACGCCGGGGGATCGGCCGGACGGCCGCCGCTGCCGCCGCGCGACGGCGTCAGATCGTGACGCTGCTCGCGTCGATCCAGCGCACGGCCCAGTCGCGCGCATGCGCGATCGCGTCGCCTTCGTCGTTGAACTGGAGCTCGCTCGGGAAAAAACGGTTCGCGACGAGTTCCCCGTCACTCGATCGGGAGATCACGACGTAGGGCTTGAACGACCCGTCAGTGGCGCGCGCGGGCGCGCAATTCAACAGATAACCGCGGTGCGTGAAGGCAGTAGTCGCTTGCATGAATCCGCCACCTCTAGTCCCTTTGCTTGTTGTTCGCTACCCGTCTCTAAGGGTGCTGCGGCGCCCGGTGCGGGCAGAGTCGGCGCGTACTGCATCCCCTGTCGCCGCTTCGCAGGAAAAGAATCATACTCTGTAGAAAACGGGTGTTCTAGCTGAAATAAATCATGACAAATCAGTGCGCGCCACGCGACTGCGGCGATCGCCCGCGCACCATTTTCCCGTCTTGCCCGGAACGGGATTTGCTTCGATCCGGAGCGCTACGCCGCCAGGAGAGCCGTGATGGAAACGTCAGCTCAAGCGCACGCCGCGCATCCGCGCAGCATCGAACTCGACAACGACGACACGCACGACAGCACCGTCGACACCGACGGCAAGAATCGCGAGGCGGCGCGTCTCGCGAGCGGCAACCCCTTCCCGCCCGACCAGATCACGGGCAGCAACGCGTCGCTCGTCAACGCGATGCCCGAGGCTGGTGACGGCTTCGCCGGCTTCGACAGCCGGCCGGGCGGCAATCATCCGGCGTTCGCGCTGCGGGCCGGCTACATGGTGATCGAGAAGGGGTTCGACGCGCCGTCGCACGCGGGCGACGCGCCGTACGGCCCGGTTCACCGGATGTACGGCAGCGCGCACTGGCCCGGCCACGGACGCCGGCCGGAACGGGTGATCGAAATCACCGCGGTGCCGCGATAACTCACGCAGCGTTTGAATCGATCGTTCGATCGGCGGGTTGAAGGGCGCCGACGGCCGATGGCGGCGGACCGGCGTGCGCGTTCGCGCGCCGGCCGGTCGTTCGGTGCGCGGGCGGTGCGATCTTCCGAAGCGGCGCCGGAATCGAGATCGGCGCCCGGTTCGGGTTCGGCACGCGGGATTTCACGACGCCGATGCATCGGCGTTGATCGAAGTCACGTCATCGCGATACGGATGCGATTCAATGCCCAATCGCGACCGCCGGCATGTCGCTGCAAAGTCCCTGCCGTTGGTTTACCCTGCCTCGCAGCGACGCACGGCCGGCCCGGCCGTTCGGCCGACTTCCGTTCAATCCGCCACTTGGAGACACTATGTACAAGCGCATTCTGGTTGCCATCGACGGCAGCGACACCGCACGCCACGCGTTCGATGCCGCCCTCGCGCTCGCGAAGGAGCACGGTGCCGAACTGCAGCCGTTCTACGTCGTCGAAAACGCCGCGATCTACTACAACGTGCCGGGCTACGACCCGTCCGTGCTGCGCGATCAGCTCATCGCGCAAGGCAATGCGCTCGCGGCTGAATTCAAGAAGCTGATGCAGGCGGCCGGCGTGAAGGGCGAGACGCTGACGAGCGAGGCGTCGTCGCTCAACGACGTGTCGACGCTGATCCTCGACGGTGCGAAAGCGTTCGGCGCCGACCTCCTCGTGCTCGGCACGCACGGCCGCCGCGGGTTCCGTCGCCTCGTGCTCGGCAGCATCGCCGAACAGTGCGTGCGGCATGCGACGCTGCCCGTGCTGCTGATCCCGGCCGCCGCGCATACGGACGATCAGGAAGGCTGAGCGGTGTCGGCATCAGCGTGCGCGGCGCACCACGCACGCGCAGCGGCATGCCTGCACGCAGGCCGCTGCGATGCCCGCGGCAGGTGCGCGGCATGTGCGCGCGGTCGCGACGTTTTGTCGCCCGACAGCGGCAACTTGCGGTGGGACAATGATTCCGTCGATTCAATGCCGGAGTAAACGATCATGTTGACGCCCGTCGCCACACGCCCCGCCGTTCCGTCCCATGCAGGCACCTGGGCGCCCCGCCAGGCCCCGCACTGCTCGTCGTGCGCAATGCGGCACCTGTGCATGCCGCAGGGCCTCGCACCCGACGCGCTCAGCCGCCTCGAATCGGTCATCTGCGCGGCGCGCCCGGTCAAGCGCGGCGAAGCGCTGTTCCGCGAAGGCGACACCTTCGACAACCTGTACGCCGTGCGCTCGGGTTCGCTGAAAACCGTCGCCACGCGCCACGACGGCCGCGAGCAGGTCACCGGCCTGCACCTGGCGGGCGAGGCGCTCGGCCTCGACGGCATCTGCGACGACACGCACCCGCGCACCGCGGTCGCGCTGGAGGACAGCTCGGTCTGCGTGATTCCGTACAGCGCGCTCAAGTCGCTGTGCTCGGAAGCCGGCACGATGCAACTGCGCATGCACAAGCTGATGAGCGAGCAGATCGTGCGCGAAACGTCGCAGACCATGCTGCTCGGTTCGCTGAACGCCGAAGAGCGCGTCGCCGCATTCCTGCTCGACGTGTCGGCACGCTACCTGAAGCGCGGTTACTCGCCGTCGGAATTCAACCTGCGGATGACGCGCGAGGACATCGGCAGCTACCTCGGCATGACGCTCGAAACGGTCAGCCGCACGCTGTCGAAGTTCCAGAAGCGCGGCCTGATCGAAATGCACGGCCGCCTCGTGCAGATCGTCGACTTCGACGGCCTGCACCACGTCTGACCCCGCGCGGCGCGTGACCTGCGCGCCGCCGCCCGCCGCGACCCGCCACGATCCGCCGCGCCCGCCTCGATCAGTCGAGAAACAGCGCGG
Organism: Burkholderia sp. BCC1985; assembly: GCF_905339915.1. NCBI lineage: Bacteria > Pseudomonadati > Pseudomonadota > Betaproteobacteria > Burkholderiales > Burkholderiaceae > Burkholderia > Burkholderia sp. BCC1985. Next base: position 59,363 of record NZ_CAJPGY010000031.1, on the reverse strand, counting down.
CGCGCGCCTTCAGTGCCGCGCTGAAGTCGTCGAGCCAGCCGATCGACAGGCGCCAGCTCTGCCAGTACAGATCGATATCGACGGTCCGCCCGCGCGACATGTCGACCAGTTCGCCCGCCGCCAGCTGGCGATCGACCATCCGGTCCGGGCACATCCCCCATCCCAGCCCCGTTTCGCAAGCGCGCAGGTAGCCCGCGACGTGCGGGATCCAGTGTTGCGGCGGATCGAGATCCGCGCGCGTCACGCGCCGGATGAAGCGCGCCTGCAAGCCGTCCTTCGAATTGAACATCACGCACGGCGCGCGGCGCAGCGCATCGCGCGTGATGCCCGCACCAAAATAGCGCGCGTAAAACGCCGGCGAACACACCGCGCGATAGCGGATTCGCCCGAGCCGCGTCGACCGGCATCCCTGGATCGGCTCGGCCTGCGCGGTCACCGCGCCCTGCACGCTGCCGTCGCGAATTCGCGCGGCCGTATGGTCCTGGTCGTCGATCACGAGGTCGAGCAAGGTCTCGCGCTCGGTGCAGAACGGCCCGACCGCATCGATGAACCAGGTCGCGACGCTGTCGTCGTTGACGGCGACACGCAACGTCGGCCATGCGCTCGCGATCTGGCCCGGCAAGGCGGGCATCCGGCCGCCCAGTTCGGCCTCGAGCAATTGCACGCGCTCGGTATGCCGGCACAGCAGCGCACCCGACGTCGTCGCGACGCACGGCTGCCCGCGCTTGACGAGCACGCTGCCGACACGCTCCTCCAGCAGTTTCACGCGCTGCGATACCGCCGACGGCGTGACGTTCAGCTCCTTGGCCGCCCGCTCGAACGAACCGTGCCGGATCACCGCCGCGAGGGCATCGAGCAATGCGTAGTCGAGCATTAGATTTCCTTAATCTGCATTAGGTGAATTAGCTTCTCTTATGTTCCAGCTCATCGCAGACTAGCGCCAACCGATTCACCCGTCTACTGCGTCACCGCTCCCCATCATGAACTGGATCGCTTTTTCCCACGGCGCCGCCCTGTGCGGGTCGCTCATCGTCACCATCGGCGCGCAGAACGCATTCGTGCTCCGGCAAGGCATCATGCGCTCGCATGTCGGCAAGATCGTGCTGCTGTGCGCGCTGTCCGACATGATCCTGATCGGCGCCGGCGTCGGCGGCGCGTCGGTCCTCGTCGAACGCTATCCGACCTTCGTCCACATGGTGCTGTACGTCGGTCTCGCGTATCTCGCATGGTTCGGCTTCAACGCGCTGCGTCGCGCGTTCAAGCCGGGACATGCAACGCTCGACGTGCGCGGCGACGCCGTCGCGCCGCCGCCGCAGAGCGCGGTCGCGATCGTGCTGATGACGCTCGCGTTCACGTGGCTCAACCCGCACGTGTATCTCGATACGTTCCTGCTGATCGGCACGGCCGGTGCGCGGGAGCCGGAGGGCACGCGGCTGGCGTTCGCGATCGGCGCGATGTCGGTCAGCGTCGTGTGGTTCCTCGGGCTCGGATACGGTGCGCGACTGCTCGCGCCGTGGTTCCGCAAGGCCGTCGCGTGGCGCGTGCTGGACGGCGCGATCGGCAGCATGGTGCTGTTCCTGGCGGCCGTGCAGTTGCGATAACGGCCTCGGTGAATGATCGATCGCGGGCGGCAACTTGCCGCCCGTTTTTCGTTCCGCCGCGGCGAAGCGGCCGGCTCCGCCCCTCTCTCCCGCTGCCACGCCCGGCCGCAACAAAATTCGGTTCCCGATCGAACGCGGCGGCACGAATGACCCACGCAGCAGACGATGCGTCCGCCGTCCGCTGCAATTCCTCCGTCTTCACGGCCGCGCGCCCGCTGCACGAATCCGGTCGATCGGCGAGAATGTTCCAGCGTCCCGCGACAACGGCGAACGTGCTTCACCCGACCGCCGTCCCGTCGCATTCATCGCGGCCAATCCCGTCGTTCCAACCCGTCACCCGTCAGATTCCGGAGAGCAACATGGCACTACGCACCCTCGGCACCTCGGACATCCAGGTTTCCCCGCTCGCCTTCGGCGGCAACGTCTTCGGCTGGACCGTCGACGAAAACGCATCGTTTGCGCTGCTCGACGCGCTCGCCGACACCGGCATCAACTTCATCGACACGGCCGACGTCTATTCGGCCTGGGTACCCGGCAACCGCGGCGGCGAATCGGAAACGATCATCGGCAAGTGGCTGAAGCGTTCCGGCAAGCGCGACCGGGTCGTGATCGCGACCAAGGTCGGCCTGCTCGACGCGCGTGCGGGCCTCACGAAAGACAACATCCTGAAGGCCGCCGACGATTCGCTGCGCCGCCTGCAGACCGACTACATCGACCTGTATTTTTCGCACCGCGATCTGGCCGACACGGCCCCGCTCGAAGAAACGCTCGCCGCATACCAGGCGCTGATCGACGCGGGCAAGGTGCGCATCATCGGCGCGTCGAACTACAGCGGCGCGCGCCTGCGCGAAGCCGCCGACATCAGCAAGCGCGACGGTCTGCCCGCGTACCAGGTGATCCAGCCGGAATACAACCTGATCAACCGCGCCGACTACGAGCGCGATCTCGAGCCGGTCGTGCGCGACCTGAAGCTCGGCGTCGTCAACTACTACGCGCTCGCGAGCGGCTTCCTGTCGGGCAAGTACCGCAGCGAGGCCGACCTGAAGAAGAGCGTGCGCGGCGATCGCGTCGCCCGCTATCTCGATGCGCGCGGCCTGCGCATTCTCGCGGCGCTCGACGATGTGTCGGCGAAGCACGGCACGCAGCCAGCCGCGATCGCGCTCGCATGGCAGATCGCGCGGCCGACGATCACCGCGCCGATCGCGAGCGCGACGTCGCTCGAACAACTCGCGCTGCTCGGCGAAGCGATTCGCGTGCGGCTCGACGATGAGGACATTCGGAAGATCGACGCGGCCAGCGCGGTCTGACGTCGCGTACAAGCAGATGACGGCTTGAATCGCGGCGTTTCGCGCTTCAAGCCGCCGGTGCGACGCGCGGGTGACGCGAACAGGGATGTCGGCATCGCTCACGCCGCGCGCGCGGGAAGAGCGCCGCGAATCACTCGACCGGCGCGCGGTTTCGGCAATGCGATCCGACAACACGCGCTTCTGCTCCAACACAACGAAAAAAACCACGACACACCGCTGCCCCAGGTCTTCGGCGGCACGCAAACATGCATACCGCCATCGCTTCGCCAGCGCGCGAGATGCGAGCTTGATGAATCACGCGACCACCGCGCAGCTTCAACGAAACGATCCGGCGGCACGCGACTTTTATTCCGTATAACGAAGCAGCTGCGCGCCTCATCGTTCGAACCGAACCGAACAACATACCCCGAACACGCCCGCACGTTTTGCCTTTCCCGGCCATATTCGTTGACTCACACGGACATCCGGCCGCAACGCGCCGCCGCGAGCGCATCCCGGGCCCGCCCCGGGTCTTTCACCGATTGACCGCGCCCGCCGGCGTATCCGAGACTGCGCCGCTCGGGCGGTCATTGGGAGAACGTCATGCCGGATATCAGCACGGGAATCGTGTCGATCTCGACGCGCGCCGTACGCGGCGACGAACGCGTCGACTTCTGGGTCGACCATGTCGCCCGCTCGCTCGTGCGCATCGAATGCAGCGGTAAATCGTCCGAAGGCATCGACGCGTCGCTGCGCAAGCGCGACCTCGGGTTGCTGGGCGTGTGCGACATCGTCGCGAACCGGCATGCGGTCGTGCGCACGCCGCACAACATCCACGCGGACCCGCGCGACGCCGTGTTCGTGTGCCTGATGCACGAAGGGCAGGGCTATACGTTCCAGGACGTCGAGTGCATCCAGCATGCGCCCGGCGACATCGTGCTGTACGACACGTCGATGCCGTACGGTCACGGCTTTCCCGCGAACATGGCGATGACCGTGCTCGACGTGCCGCGCGACGTGTTCGAAGCGCACGTCGGCCCGTGGCGCCATCGCAGCGTCGTCAAGATCGACCGCGACGACGGCGTCACGTCGTGGGCCGCGCGGCAGCTCTACGCGCTGCTCGCCGAACCGCATGAATCGATGCCCGACGCGCGCGAACGGCGCGCCGCCGCGATGCTCGACCTGATGCAGTCGATGCTGCGGCTGCGCGACGGCGACGCGTCGCCGACCAAGTCGACCGTCCACACGCTGTCGCGCGCGAAGGCATTCATCGACAGCCATCTCGCCGACGACGATCTCGACACCCGGTCGGTCAGCCGCGCGATCAACCTGTCGCCGCGCCAGCTCGCGCGCATCTTCGAAATCGAAGGGATGCCGCTCACGCGCTACATCCTCGCGCGCCGTCTCGAACGCTGCCGCGCCGACCTGCGCGACCGATCGCTGAAGCACCTGACGGTCAGCGAAATCGCGTTCCGCTGGGGCTTCAACAACAGCGCGCACTTCAGCCGCAGCTATCGCGCGCGCTTCGGCGAGACGCCGAGCGACACGCGCGCGCCGGGCAACCCGCGCTAGCCGCTCGTCGCCGGGTTCTCCCGCTGCGCAATCCACGGCCAACGGTCAGCGCAACGAGATCGCTGCATGAGCCGCCGCGGCGCCCCGCCGTGTCCGCGCGAAGCAAGCCCGGCGTCCGCCCCGGTCAAACGGGGACACGCGCCCGTCGCTAAGCTGGCTTCCTGCGCGGCGGTGCTCGTTCCGCCGCCTGACAGCGAGGAGACAAAGCGGGATGGAGACGTACGACCATATCGTCGTCGGCGGCGGTTCGGCCGGCTGCACGGTGGCACATCGACTGGTAAAGGCCGGCAGGCGCGTGCTGCTGCTCGAGGACGGCCCGAAGGACGACAACCTGTTCATCCGGATTCCGGCGACGTTCATCCGCGTGCTCGGCACACAGCGCACGGTCACGTTCGAAAGCGAGCCGCAGGCCGGCGCGGCGGGACGCAGGACCTACGTGCCGCAGGGCCGCACGCTCGGCGGCGGCAGTTCGGTCAACGCGATGCTGTACGTGCGCGGCACGCGCGCCGACTACGACGAATGGGCCGCGCTCGGCTGCGCGGGCTGGCGCTGGAGCGACGTGCTGCCGGTGTTCAAGCGCGCCGAGTCGCACCTGCGGCTGTCCGAGCCGTTCCATGGCACCGACGGGCCGCTGAAGGTCGGCGACACGCGCTTCCGGCATCCGCTGAGCCTCGCGTTCGTGAAGGCCGCTCAGGAAACCGGCATCGCGTACAACGACGATTTCAACGGCGCCGCGCAGCACGGCGCCGGCTTCTACCACACGACGATTTTCGACGGGCAGCGAGGCAGCACCGCGGCAACCTATCTCGCCGACGCGCTCGGCCACCCGAACCTGCGCGTGCTGACCGGCTGCCGCGTGACCCGCGTGCGCTTCGACGGCCGGCGCGCGACCGGCGTCGAATGGCGGATGGAGAACGGCGCGACCGGCTCGGCAACCGCCCGCGCCGACGTCGTGCTGGCCGCCGGCGCGCTCAGTACGCCGAAGCTGCTGATGCTGTCGGGCATCGGGCCCGGCGCGCACCTGCGCGCAAACGGCATCGACGTGCTGCACGACAGCCCGGAAGTCGGCGCGAATTTCCAGGACCATCTCGAGGTCTCGATCTACGGCTACAGCCACGCGCCGGTCAGCCTGTTCGGCGAGGATCGCGGGCTGAAGGCGCTGCGGCACGGGCTGCAATGGATGCTGACCCGCACGGGCCTGCTGACGTCGAACGTCGTCGAATCCGGCGCGTTCGTCGATACGACCGGCAGCGGCCGCCCCGACATCCAGTTCCACGTGCTGCCGACGCTCGTCGGCGACGTCGATCGCGAACCGCTGCCGGGCCACGGCCTGTCGATCAATCCATGCCTGCTTCGGCCGCGCTCGCGCGGCTCGGTGCAACTGCGCGGCAACGATCCAGCCGTGCCGATCCGGTTCGACAGCGGCGCACTGTCGGATCCGGCGGACGTCGACGGCCTCGTGCGCGGCGTCGCGCTCGCGCGGAAGATCATCCGCGCGCCGTCGCTCGCCCGCATCGTCCGCGAAGCCGAAGCGCTGACCGACGACGCGCTGGCCGACTACGTGCGGCGCCGCGCGAAAACCGTCTATCACCCGGCCGGCACCTGCCGGATGGGGAGCGACGAAAGCGCGGTCGTGACGCCGCGTCTCGCGGTGCAAGGGATCGACGGATTGCGGATCTGCGACGCGTCGGTGATGCCGCGCATCGTATCGGGCAATACGAACGCGCCGACGATCATGATCGCGGAACGCTGTGCCGAGTTCATGCTCGCGGAGTGACGCGGCGACTCACGCCGCGACCGGCATGCAATGAAAACGAAAGCGGCGCGTGAGCCACGCGCCGCACCGGCATCGGTTTCGCTGCTTCAGCGTCAAGCGCTGCGCAGCGTCATCGGCGACGCACCGTAGCGCTCGCGAATCGCACGGCTGAAGTGCGCCTGGCTGGAGAAGCCCCACCGAAACGCGATCTCGCCGATGCTCGTCTTGCGCAGGCGCGCGTCGATCAGCTCGCGATGCGCATGCGTCAGCCGCTCGGACCAGATGTGCTGCGTGATCGACTCGCCTTCGGCCGCGAAGAGCCGGCCCAGGTGCCGCAACGACAGCCCGACCGCATCGGCCACAGCCTGCGGCCCGAGCTCCGGATCGCCGAGATGCGTCGCGATGTACTGCTTCGCGGTCAGCAGGTACGACAGCGACGCGCGCGATGCGCCTGCGCCGTTCACTTCCGCGTCGATGAGTTCCGCGACCAGCATGCGCGTGTGTTCGACGAAGCGCGCGGCGTCGTCTTCGACCGGCGCCTTCATGAAGCGCTCGACGCTCGCGCGCAGTGTCGCGCCGAGCATCGCGCCCGCGCCCGGTTTCGGCGCGATCCGCAACGGCAGCGCCGCCAGCTCCGCGTCGAATCGATCGTCGAACGTGGCAATCGGGATATCGATCAGCAATTGCCGCATCGGCGTCAGGAATCCGAACAGATAGGGCACGCGCGTGTCGTACACGACGACGTCGCCGGCTTCCGCGAGCAGGCAGCGCTCGCGCTGGATGAAATACGCGCGACCGCTCAGGATCTGGCACGCAAACAGCGACTCCTTCGGCAACTGGCGCACCAGCGCGGGGCTGCGCTCGATCACGTGATCGCGGCCGCTGATGTCGGCCACGCCGAGCCCCGGCAGCGCGAGATCGGTCTTCTCGACCTCGAGCCCGGCCGGCGACAGCGACGAGCAGCGCAGGCCGACCAGCGTCGCGGCGTTGAACGCATCCCAGTAGTCCATGCGGTCGCGCACCGGCACGTCGGCCGTCGAGCCGCGCGTGCATGAAAGAACGGTCGAATTCGTCACGTCGCCTCCTGCGGGCGCCTGTCGTGCGGAGCGGCACGGATTGGGGGATGGTGCGTCTGGTTGTTGTTGCGGTGCGATGCCTGGCCCGCGATGTCCGGCCCGATCAAGCAATTCGTCCAGCCCAGTCAAGAGCGGCGCGCACCGGCTGGCTAAAGTCGACCCCACGACACCTAACCACAAGGAGACGAACCGTGGTCGACCAAGCCGTATCCGAATTCTGGCAAAACATCGCGCCGATTGCCAATCCGTTCAAGCCCGATGCGCTGCCGGAAGCGTACATCCCGAACGCGGCGACCGAGGACGCGCGCTATTACGTTCCGTTCACCGAAACGGTTTCGTCGCGGCCGCTGTGGATCTCGCCGTCGCAGAACAAATGGTGCGACATCCTGATGGCGAAGGAAGCCGGGCTCGTGAACCGGCACTACCACCCGCACGAGGTGTTCGCTTACACGCTGTCCGGCAAGTGGGGCTATCTGGAGCACGAATGGACCGCGACGCGCGGCGATTTCGTGTATGAAACGCCCGGCGAAGGCCACACGCTCGTCGCGTTCGATCATCCGGAACCGATGCGCGCGTTCTTCATCGTCAAGGGCCCGCTGATCTGGCTCGACGACGAAGGCAACCCCGACGGCTACTTCGACGTGCATTCGTACATCGCGATGTGCAAGGCGCATTACGAGAAGGTCGGCCTCGGCGCGCACGCGATCGAGAAGCTGTTCCGCTGACGCGCGACGAGGCCGCCCATGACATCCCGCCCTTCCCCCAAACTCGCATGGACGTACGAGAACAGGCTGCTGCTGATCCTGTTCATGACGTTCGGCTTCGTGTTCTTCGACCGCCTCGCGCTGTCGTTCCTGTTCCCGTTCATGTCGGCCGAGCTGCACCTGTCGAACACGCAGCTCGGCATGGTGTCGTCCGCCCTCGCGCTCACGTGGGCGCTGTCGGGCGCCGCGACCGGCGCGTGGTCCGATGCGCGCGGCACGCGCAAGCCGCTGTTGATCGCGGCCGTGCTCGGCTTTTCCGTATGCTCGGCGCTGTCGGGGCTCGTCGGCGGCTTCGCGAGCCTGATCGCGTTCCGCGCGCTGATGGGCATCGCCGAAGGCCCCGTGCTGCCGCTGTCGCAATCGCTGATGGTCGAGAGCTCGACGCCGAGCCGCCGCGGGCTGAACATGGGCCTGCTGCAGGGCTCGGCCGCCGGCCTGCTCGGCGCGATGATCGGCCCGCCCGTCGTGATCGGCATCGCGACCGCCTACGGCTGGCGCGAGGCGTTCTACGTGTCGTGCGTGCCCGGCTTCCTGATCGCGTTCTGCATCTGGCGCTGGGTGCGCGAGGTGCCGCCCGGCGGCGTACGGCATGCACAGGCCGAAGGCGCGGCCACGCACGGTACGCAGACGGCCGGCGGCGCCGCGATCGACCGCTGGGCGCTGCTGAAGGAGCGCAACATCCTGCTCTGCGTGCTGATCAGCTGCTTCTTCCTCACGTGGTTCATCGTGATCATCTCGTTCGCGCCGGTCTTCCTCGTCGAGAGCCGCCACCTGTCCCCGGCCGACATGGGCGTCGTGATGACGTGCCTCGGCGCCGCGTGGGTGTTCTGGGGCTTCGCGGTGCCGGCGATCTCCGACCGGATCGGCCGCAAGCCGACGATGATCGCGTTCGCGCTGATCGCCGCCGCGTGCCCGGTCGTGATGATCCACGTCGATTCGCTCTGGGCGCTCGGCGCGCTCGTGTTCGTCACGTACACCGGCCTCGGCTGCTTCACGCTGTTCATGGCTACGATCCCGGCCGAAACGGTGCCGCCCCGCGCGATCGCCAGCGCGCTCGGCCTGATCATGGGCGCGGGCGAGCTGATCGGCGGCTTCGTCGCGCCGACCGTCGCGGGCTTCGCGGCCGACAAGTACGGCCTGCAGTTCGCGATGTGGACGTCGGCCGCCGGCGCGATCCTCGCGTGCGTGCTGTCGTTCGGCCTCGTCGAAACCGCACCCGCGGTGCTGCGCAAGCGCGCGCCCGCCGATGCCGCTCCCCGTCTCGATACGCAAAACCTCGGAGGACGCTGACATGCGCGCACTTCAATGGCACGGCCCGCGCGACATCCGCCTGGTCGATCTCGACACGCCGCGCGCCGGGCCCGGCGAGGTTCGCATCGCGGTCGCGTATTGCGGCATCTGCGGCAGCGACCTGCACGAATACGCGGACGGCCCGCACGCGATTCCCGTCCACGCACCGCATCCGCTGTCCGGCCGCACCGCGCCGCTGACGCTCGGTCATGAGTTCTGCGGCACCGTCGTCGAAGTCGGCGCGGGCGTCACGACGCTGGTCCCCGGCGACCGCGTGGCGGTCGAGCCCGAGTATCACTGCCACCAGTGCGCGTATTGCCGCGCGGGGTCGTACAACCTGTGCGTATCGATGGGCTTCGCCGGCCTGATGGGCGACGGCGGGATGGCCGATTTCGCGGTCGTGCCGGCCTACATGCTGCACCGCCTGCCCGACGACGTCAGTCTCGAACAGGCCGCGGTGATGGAACCGGCGGCCGTCGCGCTGCACGCGCTGCGGCGCGGCGAGCTGCGGCTCGGCGACACCTGTGCGGTGTTCGGGCTCGGGCCGATCGGCCTGCTGCTGATCATGCTCGCGAAACTGCAGGGCGCGACGACCATCGTCGCGGTCGACGTGTCGCCCGAGCGGCTCGCGGCGGCCGTGCGCTTCGGCGCGACGCACGCGTTCGACGCGCGCTCGCTCGACGCCCCGGTGCTGCGCGACGCGATCCGCGAAGCGGCGGGCGGGCTCGGCGTCGACGTGAGCTTCGAGGCGGCCGGCCTGCCGGCCACGTTCGAGGCGGCGATGCAGGGGCTGCGCAAGGGCGGCCGCCTCGTGATGGTCGGCCTGATGCCGCATGCGGGCTTCGATGCGTTCCGCGCGGTCAACGACGAGCTGACCTTCACGGCGAGCGTCGGCTACCGGCACGTGTACGAAGATCTGCTGCGGCTGATCGGGTCGGGCGCGCTCGACCTCACGTCGATCGTCACGCGCACCGTCTCGCTCGAGGATGCCGTCGCCGACGGCTTCGACGCGCTGCTCGCTGATCGCGCGCAGATCAAGATCCTGGTTGCGCCATCGCGCCGGCATGCGCGCCCTGTTCACACTGTCGGGAGCATCGAACATGAACCGCCCCTGGTCGTTTGACGGCAAGACCGTCGTTGTCACCGGCGGCACGTCGGGCATCGGCGCGCGCACCGCGTGGCGTTTCGCGGAAGCGGGCGCGTCGGTCGTCGCGCTCGGGCTCGATGCCGCCGGCCCGCATGCGCCGGTGCATCCCGGCATCGGCTGCGTCGAGCTCGACGTGACCGACGACGCAGCATTGACACGGCTGATCCGCTCGCTGTCGCGCGTCGACGTGCTCGTCAACGGCGTCGGCATCAGCCGGCACGCGGACGAATACCGGATGGACCAGTTCGAACTCGTGCTGAACGTGAACCTGACGTCGGTGATGCGTGCGTCCGACGCCGCGCTGCCGGCACTCTCGGCGAACGGCGGCAGCATCGTCAATGTCGCGTCGATGTACACGTACTTCGGCAGCAAGGACCGCCCGGCATACAGCGCGAGCAAGGGCGGCATCGCGCAACTGACGCGCTCGCTCGCGCAGGCATGGGCCGAGCGCGGCATCCGCGTGAACGCGGTGGCGCCCGGCTGGATCGACACGCCGCTCAGCAGCGGGCTGATGGCCGACGCGCAGGCGTCGCGGCGGATTCTCGATCGCACGCCGCTCGCGCGCTGGGGCACGGCCGACGAGGTCGCGGACGTGATCCTGTTCCTGTGCTCGCCCGGCGCATCGTTCGTCACCGGTGCGATCGTGCCGGTGGACGGCGGGTATTCGACGGTCTAGCGCCGGCGCGCGCGGGCATCGGCGCAGGAGGCGTGCGCCGGTGTCCGCGTGTCGGAATGCCTGCGCGCCGTCTCGGGCTTCCGTTTTCGGCTCCTGCTTCCGGCTCCCGTTTCCGGGCGCGCCCCGATCGACCGTAGCAGGTTTCAGTATCTTCATATCAATCAGTAGTCCCATCAAAAATATTCCGGCGAGACCGGACATGTGAGGAGCACCTTGGAGATGACGAAAAAGACCTTGCTCGCCCTCGCGGCCTGCACGATTCCGGCCGCATCGTTCGCGCAGAGCAGCGTGACGATGTTCGGGCTGCTGGACGCCGGCCTCAGCTATGTGAGCAACGAAGGCGGCCACGGCAACGCGAAATTCGACGACAACATCTTCTTCCCGAACCTGCTCGGTTTCGAGGGCAAGGAGGACCTGGGCGCCGGCACGCGCGCGATCTTCCGGCTCGTCAATCAGTTCTCGCTCGCGAACGGATCGATGATCGGCGGCGGCCTGTTCGCGCGCACGGCCTATGTCGGGCTGCAGAACGACCGCTACGGCACGCTGACGCTCGGCAACCAGTACGAGTTCATGGTCGACGCGCTGGCCGCGAGCGGCAACGAGATCGCGCAGGATCTCGTCGGGCTGTACGGCTTTCGCAACGGCCCGTTCGACAAGCTCGCGCTGCCGAACAACCCGACCGGCGCGTTCGACTGGGATCGCGTCGCGGGCAGCAACCGTGTCGCGAATTCCGTGAAGTACACGAGCGCGTCGATCTCGGGCCTGACTTTCGGCGCGCTGTACGGCTTCGGCAACGTCGCGGGATCGGTCGGCGCGAACGATACGGTCAGCGTCGGCGCGAGCTACGACAACGGCCCGTTCGGCGCGGGCGCGGCCTATACGAACCAGAAGTACGGCGCGGCGGGCGGGCTGTCGGCCACCACCGTGCGCAACTGGGGCGCGGGTGCCCACTACACGCTCGGCACGATCACGGCGAAGGCGCTCTTCACGACCGTGCACAACGCGTGGAACGGCGCCGGCGCGTGGTCGGCGGAAGCCGGCGCCGCGTGGCATCCGTCGCCGGTCTGGGTGATCGGGGCGAGCTACACGTACATGAAGGGCAACGACACGCTCGACAACGCGCATGCGCACCAGCTCCTGGCCGCCGTCCAGTACTGGCTGTCAAAACGCACGATGGTGTATGTCGCGGGCGTGCATCAGCGTGCAGGCCACGGCAGCAACGCGCAGATCAACGGCGTGATGGACGCGAACGGCGCGTCGAGCGGCGCGCTGCAGTCGGTCGCGCGGATTGGGTTCAGTACGCGGTTCTGATTGATGTCGGCCTTGAACGGAAACGCCCGCCCGGTCGATGCCGGGCGGGTTTCCATTGGCGGGTCATGTCGTCAGAAGCGAAGCCGTCAGAAGCGAATGGTCACCGATTTCGGCTCGGTATAAGCGTCGATGAACGACGAGCCATACTCGCGTCCGATACCGGAGCCCTTCGCGCCGCCGAACGGCACGGCCGGGTCGACCAGCGTGTGCATGTTCACCCACACGGTGCCGGCTTCGATCCGCGGCACGTAGCGCAGCGCCTTCGACAGGTCGTTCGTCCACAGGCTCGCGGTCAGCCCGAACGGCGTGTCGTTCATCATCGCGATCAGTTCTTCCTCGTCGTCGAACGGCACGAACGCGCCGACCGGCCCGAAGATCTCCTTGCGATACGAAGCCGATTCCAGCGAGCGCGGCAGCACGATCGTCGGCTTCACGTAGAAGCCGTCGCGCGCATACGCGCCGCCGCCGGTGACGATCGTGTCGCCCTCCGTGCGCGCGAGCTCGAACGCGTCGAGACACTTGCGGAACTGCGGCTCGTTGCAGACGGGGCCGATCATCCCGGCGTCGTCCATCGGGTCGGCCGGCTGGAAGCTGTCCAGGCGCGCCTTCATCTTCTCGACCACCTCGTCGAACTTCGCGCGATGCACGAAGTAGCGTTCCGCCGACGCGCACACTTGCCCGCTATGCAGGAACCCGGCTTCGACGATGCCGTCGAGGATCTTCTCGACCGGCGTATCCGGCAGGAACGCCGCCGCATTCTTGCCGCCCAGTTCGAGCGTGAAGCGCGTGAAGTTCGCGTTGACGGCCTCCGCGCCGATGTTGCGGCCGGTCGGCACCGACCCCGTGAACGACACCTTCGCCACGCGCGGATCGCGGATCACCTTCGCGCCGACCTGGCCCGTGCCGTTGATCACGTTGAGCGTGCCGGGCGGCAGGCCGGCTTCGGTCGCCAGTTCGGCGATGCGCAGCATCGTGAGCGGCGTGAACTCGGACGACTTGATGAGTACCGTGTTGCCGGTCGCGAGCGCCGCGCCGAATTTCCATACCGGGATCATCACCGGGAAATTCCACGGAATGATCCCGAACACGACGCCCAGCGGTTCGCGCAGCGTGAACGACGTGTAGCGCTCGCCGTTCATGCTCGGGAACGACGGGGCGAGCGTTTCGCCCGCGATCTTCGTGGCCCAGCCCGCGTAATAGCGCAGCCAGCGGGCCGACCAGCCGACTTCGATCACGCGCGACAGCCCGATCAGCTTGCCCGACTGCGCGGTTTCGATCTGCGCGATCTCTTCGCCGTGCGCGTCGATCAGGTCGGCGAAACGCAGCAGGATGCGCTCGCGATCGGCCGGCGTCAGGTTGGCCCACTCGCCGCGGAACGCGCGATGCGACGACGCGACCGCGGCCTCGACGTCGTCGTCGGTCGCCTGCGCGACGGAGCCGATCACCGCACGCGTCGACGGATCGCGCACGTCGATCCGCTCGCCGCGGCCGGCTACAGCGTGGCCGTCGATGTAGTGACCGTGTTCGCGCGCGAGAAACGCGCCGACTTCGTCCAGCATCCGTACCCGTGCCATCTGTGTCCCTCCGGAATTCGAATTGAGTGAAAGGCCCGACTTGCCGGCCGCTCTTCGATTCTAGGGACGCGTCGCGCACGCGGATCGGCGTTGCGTGCACACTTTTGGCTTCAGCGTGCAGAACGGTGCGACGCAGCGGTTTCCCTGTGGAAACCACCATTGACGCTGAAAGTCGCCGCTGCCGACGATGATTGCGTTTCGCCCCCGCGTCCGCGCCGAATGCATTAAGCTCGACGCATTCCCCGGCCCTCTCCCTCTTCCGGCAATGGCACACGAACTCGTCGTCGACGCCAGCAACAGCAACGCGAATCTGCGCGACCTGATCGCGGACAGCTTCCTGCCGCTGGTCTTTCACGACACCGGCCCGCAGTTCCGGATGTCGGTGCGGGTTGCCACGGTCGGCGGCCTGCGGATGGCCGAGGTCGACACCACCGCGATCCGCGTCGATCGCGACCGCTCGCTCGCGTCGCGTGCCGACAGCGACTGCTACAAGATCCTGTTCCAGATCGCCGGACAAAGCCGCGTCACGCAGCGCAACGCGGCGTCGACGGTCAATCCCGGCGAGTGGGTGATCTACGATGCGACGCAGCCGTACATGATCGAATCGGCGAACGCGTCGCGCTTCGTCGCGGCGTTGACGCCGCCGAGAAGCGGTACGATGTGGCGCTGGTTCGTGGAGCGCGCGGGCGTGCAGGTCCGTCGAACCGTCGGCAATGCGCAATTGGCGCTTCAGTCGATCCATTACCTGATGGACGGGCAGGTGCCGAACGATCCGGAAAGCCTGTTCGGCTTCGAGCAGTCGACGCTGATGCTGCTCGATTCGGTGATCCGCCGCGAGGCGAGCGATTCGCTGAGCGGCGCCGATGCGCGCAGCGCGACGCTGCGGATGAATGCGGAAATCCATCTGTCGCACCACTACAGCGATCCCGACCTGTCGCCGGACAAGCTCGCGAGTGCGCTGAACGTGTCGCGGCGCACGTTGTACAGCGCGCTGGCCGCGACCGGGCGCACGCCGCAGAGCCTGATCCAGGAATACCGGCTGCAGGCGAGCAAGCGCGCGCTGGAGGATCCGGCGGATCCCAACCGCAACCTGCTGGAGCTGGCGATCGCGTGCGGCTTCTCGGACATCACGCATTTCGGGCGCGCGTTCAAGGCACGGTTCGGATGCAGCCCGGGCGCGTATCGCGTCGCGTGCCGCGGTATTTCGGAGGCGTGAAGCGGGATCACCGCGAACTGCAGCGGCTTCGATGAACGATCTCGGGGGCGACGCTCGCGTGCCCCGGGGAAATATGCATCATCCGCAGCCTGGCATCGCCGCCCGGTGTCGACCCCACGTGCATTCGTGTCATCTCGGCACCGTTCGACGACGTCGGCCAACGCACATGCGATCGTCCACTTGCGATTCCGGCGTGTCGGCTCGACGGTCCGTTACTGCAAAAAATCGGCGATACCACGCGTATCGCCCCGTCCGGCCTCCGCACCAGTCATTCAACATGATCAGCATTCAATGCGACGCTTGAAGCCGTCACTATGTGCAACACGCGCCACAATCAGGCCCAACTTCCACTCGACGAGCTCCGCATCTTCACCTGATTCCATCACTCGAAAATAATATGCACTACTACGGTGCCAATCCATAGTGCTGACTACCCATTGATGCATCATTTGATGTCTGACATTCTGGAAGCGTGTCAGCGATGCATGGAATGTAACAAACATGAATGGATTTCGTCTTGAAAATGAAATTTCTTGCGCATGCAACGTAGACGGCCCGGACCTTGCGCCCCCCACACGTTCGAAGACGGAATCTCCTGTTGTTTCGCCCGACGAAACAGCCCCCGCACGCCCCGACTGTCTCAGGATTGCCCGCCTGATCGATGTCCTTCGGACACCGGCATGCCATTTCGACGAGAACGGGCGGGTCGTGAGCATCAACGATGCATGGCTTGCCTACGCGGATCGCTCGGCCGAGGCCACGTATCGACTCCAATGGACGGAGTTGATCCATCCGGAGCACCGCTGCACCGCCGAGTCGACACTTCACGCGGCGCAACCCGGCTCGGTACACGAAACGCTGGAGTGCCGGCTGGCGGGTTCCCACGGCATCGACCAGTGGTTCACCGTCGACCTTCACCGTGTCGACGACGGATGGCTCTGCACCTGCACGAATATCCATGACCTGAAGGCCAAGGAAATCGAACTGAAGAGTCACACGTCGATACAGACAGACATGCTGAATATCAGCATCGACTGCATCAAACTGATTTCGCCGACAGGCAACGTGCTGCACATGAACCGCGCCGGATGCCAGGCGCTGGGCGTCGACGAAGAGTCGGGATTCGGTATGCCGTGGCTGCCGCTCCTGCCCGAAGACGTGTGGCCCGACGGAAATGTCGCGCTCGAATCCGCCAGGAACGGTGTATTCGGCAGGTTTCCCGGGCGCAGCGAGCGTCCGGGGCGCGACGTTCAATACTGGGACAACATGCTGACGCCGATCTTGGACGCCGATGGAAAAACGACCGCCATTCTGTGTGTTTCGAGAGACGTGACGCGCGAGCGCGTGGCGCTCGATCTGCTTCGGCGAAGCGAAGAAAGGCTGGCCATCGCGGCCCGCGTCGGCGGACTGGGAATCTGGGACTACGACATCGCATCGGACACACTGCACTGCGACGAGAACTGGCATCGAATCATGGGCCACGCTCCCGGGAGGGCGATTACCTCGATCGACCAGTTTCGCGCGTTGATTCATCCGGACGACGTCGACAAGGCGATGAAGGTCACTCGGACCGCGGAGGAATTCAATTCGTTCGGCAGGGATTATCGCGTCGAGTATCGCGTCATTCAGCCCAACGGCGAGATTCGATGGGTTCAGTCCACCGCCTATCCGCAGCATGAAGACGGCGTGACCCAGCGAACGATCGGGTTCGTGCTCGACGTGACGAAGATTCGTCTGGCGGAGCGGCGCCGGGAGGCATGGCTGCACTTCATTTCCCACGACATGCGCTCGCCTCAGGCATCGATTCTCGCGTTGATCGATCTTCAGCGAGCCGCTGAACCGGCCCCGCCCGCCAAGGACCTGCTCGATCGAATTGCCGCGTACGCGCGCCGTACGCTGGCACTGGCCGACGACTTCGTTCTGCTGGCGCGCGCCGAAGCACCGACCTGGTCACTGGTGGAAACGGATATCGGCAGCGTGGTACTCGATGCGATCGACGAACTGTGGGCACTCGCTCAAGCGCGCGGCATCCGGCTCGACGTGAACGTCGGGGACGAGATCTGCATCGCACGCGTGGAACCCTTCCTGCTGATGCGCGCGGTCGTCAATCTCGTGAGCAATGCCATCAAGTTCAGTCCTGGCAATGCGACGGTAACCGTGCGCCTGACCGGCGTCGAACATGGCTACGCCATTTCCGTTGCAGACCACGGGCCCGGCATATCGGCCGAAGCCCAACAACGTCTGTTCGAGCCATTTCAACGCCTGCAAGTCGAACCGCCTCGTTACCCTTCGGGCGCCGGTCTCGGGCTGGCTTTCGTGAAGACGATCGCCAAGCGCTATGGCGGCAACATCGATTTGCATACCCGCCCGGGCGAAGGCTGCACGTTCATCCTGACGTTGCCGGGTGTCTCGTCGATACAGGACGGTGCCTGATGCCGGTTCCTTGAAGCGTCGCCCCGCCACGCGCCCGCAAGATGCCACGTACTCTGAAGCGGTGTCAGTCCCTGCGGGCTCGCGGTTTGGATATTGAAACGATCGACCACCGACGCCTCATTCGCGGTTCCCGGTTTCCGACCAGTCATCAGGAACGCCCGTCACCGGTTTCATTGCGCAATCAATGGGGCGGGCGGTCCCTGGTCGACAGGTCCGTGTACCGGTCAACTACGCAGGAACGCAAGAAGGTCCTGGTTGAGCTGCGCCTTGTGCGTTTCGGTCAAACCGTGCGGCGCCCCCTTGTAAATCTTCAGAATGGCGTGCGGAACCAGTTTCTTCATGGCGCGCCCGCCGACGTCGACCGGCACGACTTGATCGTCGTCCCCGTGCACGATCAGCGTCGGCATGTCGAACTTGCTCAGGTCCGAAGAAAAATCCGTTTCCGAGAATGCCCGCACCGAGTCGTAAGTGTTCTTGAAGCCTCCCATCATTCCCTGGCTCCACCACGAGTCGATCATCCCCTGAGACGCCTTGGCGCCGGGACGGTTGAAGCCATAGAACGGGCCGCTGGCAATCTCCCTGAACAACTGAGACCGGTCAGCCACCATCCCCGAACGGATGGCATCAAAAACCTCTATCGGTACCCCCTGCGGGTTGGCGGGAGTCTTGAGCATCAACGGCGGAACGGCCGAGATCAGGCCGACTTTCGTCACACGCGAGCCACCATGGCGGCCGATATACCGCGTGACTTCGCCCCCTCCGGTCGAAAAGCCGATCGCCGTCACGTTCTTGAGGTTCAGCCTGTCAATGACGGCAGCCAGGTCGTCGGCGTAGTGGTCCATGTCGTTGCCGTCCCACGGCTGGCTTGATCTTCCATGCCCACGCCGGTCATGAGCAATCACCCGGAAGCCGTTCGACGCAAGGAAAAATGCCTGGTTGTCCCAACTATCCGAGCTAAGGGGCCAGCCGTGGCTGAGCGTGACTGCCGGAGCGTCCTTCGGTCCCCAGTCCTTGTAGAAAATTTCCACGCCGTCCCTGGTGATGATCCTGTCCGCCGATTGATTTCTCCCCGCGCCGGAAACCGCAGTGGACTTCGACAAGCGCCCAGTCGTTGCGTCCGCTGCAGCCGGTACAACGGCAGCGACGGTTGCCAGAACACCGCCCAGCATCAGACCTCGACGGCTGGCATCGTCGGGAGACAGGTGAGAATCAGGCTTCATGCAATATGCTCCTGTTGTGAAAGAAATCGTCATGCCGGCCGATCGATCGGCCAGACGAACCCGCCGCGCCGTTGGCGAATTTCAGTTACAAGCACGCGCTCACGAGGAGATTGGAACTCGCGATCATGTTTGCTCGATATGGCGGGAATCGTAGGACGGCCATTAACCCGGCGGTAGCTACGTAGAAGTGCTCACGGTGTTGTTCAAACAGCACCAATCCGCGCGTCGGAACATGCCCTCGCCCGGACCAGGAGATGTGGGGGATTGCGGCGTGAAGATGAACGCGGTCGGCCATCGAGATTTTGACGCCGGAGCAGACGCCTGGCCGAATATCCGCACCTCACGCATTTCGACAGGAATCACTCGACGATTTTGTCTCGCCGGCCAAATTTGAGCGTCTCATTCATGTCGGCCCATGTTCCTTCTCGCGCTATCTGGATCGAGCGAGCTGTTGCGAGACGAAATCGATGAATATTCTCGCGCGGGCGGGCAAACCTTTTCCGAATGCGTGCAGCGCAATGACCGGCACCGCACTCAACTTCACGTCAGGCAGCACCTCTGTCAACCGGCCGGAATCGAGATCAGGCTGTACTGCCGTTCTCAGAATCTGGGCGATACCGAGTCCGTTCAATGCAGCCACTCTCATCGCATCACCATTGTCGGCATCGAATATGCCATCGATGGGGATGCTCGTTCCGTCGGCAAAAACGATCGGTACGACGCGTCCGTCGAGTTTGTAACGCACATGAAGATGCGCAACGAGATCGTCCTTTCCCTTGGGCATGCCATGCTTGTGCAGATAGTTCGGGGAAGCCACGAGCACCAGCGGCAGGCTCATCAGCGTGTGCGCGTAGAGCCTGCTGTCGACGGCGCGCCCGGCTCTGATGGCGATATCGAAGCCCTCACGGATCACATCGACGTGACGATCGCTGATGTTGACTTCGAGTGACAATTCGGGATTGCTGCCCATCAATTCCCGCGTGATCGGCTCCAGCAGGGTCCGCCCCAGATCGACCGGAAGGCTCACGCGCAACTTTCCTACTGCTCTTTCGGGCGTCGTCAGAACGTCGCTCGCATCCTCGAGACCTCGCATGAGCGGCGCAACGCGCTCATAGTATGTTTGCCCTTCGCTCGTCAGGACGAACGCCCGCGTCGACCGCTGAAACAGCGTTACGCCGAGCCGCTTCTCCAGCCTTGCGACGCTCCGCGACACGGCGGACGGCGTCGTTTCAAGCGACCGTGCTGCGGCCGTGAACGAACCTGCCTCGACCGACCTCACGAACGCTGGAAGACCGCTGAATTTCTCGAATGCCATTCGTGACTCTTCGGCAAAATTGATAGTTCCGTTGCATGACTACAGCGCTCGAATTCCCCGGACTATATTGGCGCCATACGCCAGATCGGCGCGAAACAACGGAGATTTCAATGAATCGACTCGCAAACAAGGTTGCCGTCATTACGGGTGGCAACAGTGGAATCGGGTATGCCACGGCAAGGCTGTTCGTCGAGGAAGGCGCAAACGTCGTCATCGTGGGCCGTCGCTCCGAGGCTGTGACCGCGGCCGTGGCTGAACTCGGAAATCGCGCGACGGGACTGACAGGAGATCTCGCCGATCTTCGAACGCACGAGCGCGTGGCAACCCTGGTGGCCGAACGGTTCGGCGGCGTCGACATATACGTCGCGAATGCCGGCGTCAATACGATCGCACCGTCGAGCCAGGTGGGCGTCGAGTCGTATGACGATCATTTCGCCACCAATACCAAAGCCGTGTTCTTCGGTGTGCAAAAGATCGCGCCCCACATGCGCGACGGCGGAGCGATCCTGTTGACGAGTTCGATCGCCAGTTCCAAAGTGTTCGACGGCCATGCCGTTTATGCGGGAACGAAGGCCGCCATCGAAGCATTTGCCCGCAGCTGGGTGCTCGAATTCAATACCCGCGGCATCCGGGTTAACGTAATCAGTCCCGGTCCCACCGACACGCCCATTCTTTCCAAGCTCGGTATCGAATCCGCTGACCGACCGGCATTCGAGGCGGCCGTCGCGGACAGCATCCCGCTCGGTCGTTTCGGCCGCCCGGAAGAACTGGCTCGCGCCGCACTGTTTCTCGTCAGCAGCGAAGGGAGCTTCGTCAACGGCGTGAACCTGTATGTCGACGGCGGGATGTCGCTGCGCTGACCTCTCGCCAGGGCGCTCACTCCGCCGCTCGGTGATACTTCACAACGTAGCGTGCCTGCGCAATCACCTTTCCGTGCATCTGATAGGCAACGAAGGCCGGGCTCGATGTGGCGTTCACGTCGATACTTGGCACGGCGAGCGCCGATGCCGTGACGATGTATCGGTGCGACTCCCCCTGAGGCGGGCAAGGCCCGCCGTATTTCGCCGCCCCGAAGTCGGTCAGCGTTTCGATGGCACCCGCCGGCATCCGCTTCGGATTGCCGGACGCGCCTTTTTCGATCGACGCCTCCGACGCCGGAATATTGACGACGCCCCAATGCGTCCAGCCCAGCCCGCCTGTCGGGGCGTCGGGGTCGTGAATGGTCACGACGACGCTCTTCGTTCCGTGAGGAAGATGGGACCACGAAATGCGTGGCGAGACGTTGTCGCCGTGGCAGCCAAAGCCGCCGTAGACCTGTTCGTTCACGAACCGGCCACGGTTCGGGCCATCGACTTTAACGGAGAACGCGCCCGCGACAGCGATCGTCGGCACGATCGACAAGAGCATTGCAGAGCAGAGGGTCGAGCGCGTAAAGAAGTTGAATCTCAAGGTGTGCTCCGTTGAAAAGGAGGGCGTTTCTGCAGGAGGTGAGAACGATCCGGCCGAGCGGGTCGAGACGAGACGACACTTGCGCTGCCAGGGTGCCGGCGCGCATGCCACCCCGCCCAGATCACCTTGCTCGCTTGTGTGCGTTCGCCCGACGAAGTACGGACTCCTTCCGCATCGGCCGTCGACATTAAAAAATCAATCAGTAGTCCCACAGAACAGGCACAAAACTGAAACCGCTCCCCTTCTTTGCGATATGACCGACGGACGGGAACGCGACATGTGCCGCGGCCAGCAGAGCGCCGGTCTCGGCTGCTTCGTTCAACAGCGAGATACGTACGTCCACAGCGGCTTCAGGATCGTGCTCGAAGCCGTTTTGCCAGTCGGGATTGTCGAAGTTGACTTCGAAAATCGCGTCGCCTACGAACGTCAGCTTCTCGCCGTTCGATGCGACATCCACCACGCAGTGCCCCGGCGTGTGCCCCCCCGTCACGCGCGCCGACACGCCCGCTGCAACTTCCACGGTCTGATCGAACTGCACGATGTTTTCGCCATAGAGTTCCACGAACTTTGAAGCTGCCTTGCGAAGCGCGGGAGGAACCGTTTCCGGCATCACCGTCTTGCTGAAATCCGGATTTTTCCAGAACGCCACTTCTTCGGCCGATACATGAATGCGCACGTCCGGACGCAGCTTGGCCTTGACGCCATCGACGTTCAGCCCGCCGACGTGATCCATGTGCATATGCGTGATCACGATATCGGTGATCGCAGCCAGGTCGATGCCGGCCGATTCCAGTCGCATCACCGACTTCCCTGCACGCGTGAAGTATTCAAATCCGTCGCCGACGCCCGAGTCGATCAGGATCAGGCGTTCGCCGCTTCGCACGAGTGCGATGTTCAGTGCCCAGTCGAACATGTCACGTTGCAGGAAACGGCCGTCGAACCACTCGTTTCGGTCTGCTTCGCTCACGTTGGTGGACATGGTTGAAGTCGGCAGCGGCAGAACGCCGTCGCTGATCAGCACGACGTCGACGTTACCCACGCGCACGGCGTAACGGGAAGGCACGAGTTCTCCCGATCCTTCTTTGCCGAGCCCGGAGGTAACCGGCTGCACATTGCGGGTCGTTTCGCTCATCTTCGATTGTCCTGTTGGTCAAGTGGGTGAGGCGCTCGGCGCGGCGCGATTCACGAGCGCGGCCACGAATTTCGCTCGCCTGGTTTCGCTCGCATTTCAACCGAACGTGAGACGGATTGTAGTCAGGGGGAGGCAAACGCCAGTAGCGTCGGGAACGCACACACCGCGTTGTCCAACCGGCAACAATCGACGTCCGGCAGGCAACACGAGCCGATCCGTCACCCGTCGTGTTTGAGCGTTCGACCGGATCCTTCGACAGGAGGTGGATTTCAGCGCAAATCAGTTCACCGTCGGCGCCGACTTTTTTTTCTCGAAGGGCAACGCCGACGTGCATGTGTCCAACCGCTGGCGCTAGCGCGGTTCAGCCGTCAATTGCCGCAACTGTTCGAGCAGCTTGACGGCGGGACTCGGCAACAAACCGTGCCGACGCCGAAATGCGGTCAACGTGCGCCGCCCGACTACCCCCGGCAATTCGAGCGTATCGAACACCCCCGCCTTGCTCTCCGTCACGTACATCGGTTCGGCCATCCAACTCAGAAAACCGGATCGGGCGACGAGACTCTTCAGCACGGTGATCGATCGGGTTTCGACCACGACGTTCGGCAAGCCGAGCCCGTTTGCGACGAACACCTGCTGCATGTGCTCGAACGGCGCGGTGCCGCGCGGCGGGATCGCCCACTGCTGATCCAGCGTATCGGCCAGCGTGATCCCCGGCTTTGCCCGCAACGGGTGATCGAGCGCCGCGACCACGTAGCTGTTGTCCTCCCAGCGACAGTCCTCGATCGCGACGATCTCCTCGGTGTCGGGCATTACCATGCTGAGTGCGAGATCGATTTCGCGCTGCACCAGCGCCTCGGCAAGACGATCCCAGACGCCCTCGATGACGTGAACGCGCAAATTGGGCCACTTCTGCAACACGCCGCTCACGGCGAGCGGCAGCACGAGGCTCGCGATGCTGCCTACCGCACCGCAGCGAATCGTCCCGCGTGCGAGCCCGCGCATCGCGTCGATCTCTTCACGCGCCTGCTCCGCCTCGCGCTGCAACAGAATCGCGTGCGGCAGCAGCGCCTCTCCCACCGCCGTCAGGTGCATGCCGCGCGTATGGCGCTCGAATAAAGGGGCGCCAACCTCGTCTTCGAGCCGGCGGATCGCGCGGCTCAAGGCCGGCTGGGTGACGTGCAAGGTCTCGGCCGCGCGCCCGAGACTGCCGGCCGAAGCGATCGTGACGAATGCGTGAAGCTGCTGGAGATTGAAAGTCATGCCTGAAGGTAATGCCTTTTTGTGAAATCGGCAATTTCGGATTCTTCCTGATGTTTCGATAATGCGTTCACCAGAACCGTACTGAACGACAGGAGACTTCAATGGAGCTCAGCCTCCCGCCGCTAGGCGCCCCGGCAGTTTCCGCCGCGCGCGCTTGCGCCCGGTCCGGGTGAGAGCGCATGTCGGTCGCCTTCGCGCTGCACGCGCCGAGTGAAGCCTGTCTCGCCGAGGACATCGGCGTCGAAGAAATCCAGGAGACAAACGATGAAGACAGTGTCGATGCTCATCGACGGTGAGGTAGCGTCGCGCGCGCCCGCCGACGACGGCGTCGAGGATGCCGAGGCAGCGGTGGATGCCGCGGCCCGCGCATTCCCGATCTGGTCGGGATTCGGCCCGCTCAAGCGGGGCAGCGGCTTCCGGTGCTTCGGCGGCCGCGCGGGTGTCGCGGAATTCACCGACTTGCGGGGGATTACCCTGCAGACCACTCTCCACCACGATCCGTTCTGAGGAGCACGCCATGCAGATCGCCATTCTGGGTGCCGGTGCGATGGGTTCGTTCTTTGGCGGCCGCCTCGCGCTGGCAGGTCATTCGGTCAGCCTGCTCGATATCGACGACGCTCATCTCGCATCGATTCGCAGCCACGGCCTGCGGCTTTCGACCGATTCCGGCGAGCACATCGTGCGCAATCTCGTCGCACTGAGGCCGGAGGAGGCCGGCGAGCCCGTCGACCTCGTCATCGTCTTCACGAAGACGATGCATACGACCGCCGCACTCGCTGCCGCAAGCGCCGTACTCGGCCCCGACACCGTCATCCTGTCGTTGCAGAACGGCCTGGGGAACGCCGAACGGCTCGCCCGATCCGTCTCGCCCGACCGGGTCATGGTCGGCGTGACCACGTGGCCGGCCGACAAGTCGGAACCTGGCGCCGTCAGCTCGCATGGCCAGGGCACGATCCGGCTGATGAACGCGAACGGCACGCATACGAGCGCGCTCGAACAGACCGTGCACGCGTTGAATGACGCCGGCCTCTCGTGCCATGTCGATCCCGACGTATGGGCCGCGATTTGGGAGAAGGTTGCATTCAACGCCGCCCTCAACAGTCTGTGTGCCGTGACGCAATGCACGGTCGGCGAGTTGACGAATACCCCCGACGGCGAAGCACTGGCGCTGAAGATCGTTTCAGAGGTGATGGCCGTCGCGCGTGCACTCGGCATTTCGGCAAGTGAAGCGCACGTGACGTCGAATGTGCGCGATGCGCTCGCCCATCATCGTACGCATCGGCCATCGATGCTGCAGGACGTGCTGGCCGGCCGGCGTACCGAGATCGAAGCGATCAATGGCGCGGTAGTCGAGGCTGCTCGCAAGGCCGGTGTGGCGGTGCCGTATACGCACAGCCTGGCCAGCCTCGTCAGGCTCGTCGATGAGCGTACACGTCAGTCGGACGGCGCGACGGCTCGACACTGAAGCGCGTGGCGGTTGCCGCCGGGCGCTTCGTCGAAGCGTCCGTCGACACATCCACGCAGCCGGCCGCGGTGCGGAGCGTCACGCAACCTGCCGCGGCCATTTCAAAACACAAGGGCGCGCTGCGCGCACCAGGAGACAAAATGAACCCGTCCATTTCCGCGTCGTCCGACGCGCGAACCCCATCAGGCGATCCCGGCCTGCACGGCGGCGGCTCGCTCGATATCGGGCACACGCTCGATCACGGCCCGTACGCGCTCGTACAGCGAATCGCCGTCGTCCTGGCAGCGCTTTCCATTATCGTGGACGGCTTCGACAGCCAGCTCATCGGCTTCGCGATCCCGGTCCTGATCAAGGAACCGTCAATGCGGTCCAGTCGACGATGTATGCGCTCTGCGCATACGTCTATTCGACCGGCGTGCGGGCAACCGGCACGGCGTCCGCGCTTGCTTTCGGCCGGCTCGGCGCAATCCTCAGCGCATTTGCCGGTGCGGCCGTCATCACCGCGACCGGGGGCACCGGCTACCTGCTGATGCTCGGTTCGGCGATGGTGGTCGTGTTCGTCGCCCTTGCCGTCGTCCGTCAGCATATTCCCGCAGCCGCACATTCGAGCCGCGGTTAGGCATATGCAATTCCGGTGGTCGTCGCGGCGGCGGCGATCACCCGTTCCGCACGAACCGGACACATCGAAAACGGCACGCAGGAAGCCGCCGATTGACGCCGGAATTTTGCGGAACCATATTTGTCGAGATGACTCATGTGGCCGCAGCCGCCTGCCGTGGGAAAATCGAAGAATGGGATCGCCGGACAACCTGAATGCGAATTGCCGTGCCAGCGAATCGCTCGCCCAATGGGAGCAGGCGGCGGCGCAATGCTGCGTTCCGCTTGCCATATCGCACGAGCGGGATGCGCACTTCTCGGGAAGCATACAAAGTGCGACGATCGCCAACGTCTGCATCTCGCGGATTTCTGCCGGAAGGCATGTCGCCGTGCATGATGTCCAGGCGGTCTCCAACACGGACGGAGACTATATTCTTGCCAGTCTTCAGTTGCAGGGAGCGGGCAAGCTGATTCAGGACGGACGCTGCGCGTCGGTCGAACATCACGACCTCGTTTTATTCGATTCGCGCAGACCGTTTCGCTGGGAGCTCGCCGAGCCGTTCGACCAAATCTGCATCCGCTTCCCGATGTCGCTGGTCACGTACCGGATCCCGCTTCGGGACACCTTCGTCGCGCATACGATCTCCGGCACCGAGGGCCTGGGCATGCTCGTGGCGCAGCACCTCATCACGCTGTGCGCCGAACGCGAGCAGCTCGCCCGTTCCCCGAGCGCGCCGCAAATTTCCACGTCGGCCGCGGATCTGGTCGGCGGACTGCTGGCGGAGTGGCTGCAAGTCCGTCCGGGCCCCCGCACCAATCTTCATGCAATGCACTTGCAACAGTTGCGTCAGTTCATCTCGAACAATCTTCGGAATCCCGATCTGAATGCCGAGATGGCCGCAGCAGCACTTGGCGTGTCGGCACGCTATCTTCATCGCCTCGTTCAGCACGATGACACCACCATCGGCCGCATGATTCTCGTCGCACGCCTGGAGCATTGTGCGCAGTGGCTCTCGCTGAAATGCCACGCACATCGCTCGATCGAGCAGATCGCCGGAACCTGGGGATTTGCAAGCGCGGCGCATTTCAGCCGGGCGTTTCGTGCCCATTACATGAAAACGCCGCGCGAATACCGGCTAATCCATCAGTGGACGCCTTCCTGACCGTCGTCGGGTTCGTTCGAGGCCGCATCCCGCACCGGCGATTGCGACCTTCGCAATGCATCGCTTTCGCCGGCATGCTCCACGCACCGCCGCGGCCGCTTGTCGAACCATAGTTTCAGGACGTCGGGGCGCGCGTAGTGCCCGACCGGATCCGCCGCGGCCTTCGCGAGCGAGATGCGCCCGAGATCGATGTCGACGTACAGCAACCCTTCCGTCGTCTCCGGCAGTTTCTCCACGAGCGCTTGCCCGTCCGGCCCGTAGGCCGTGGCATGCCCGCCGCCGGCGCGGATCATCGCATGCTTGTCTTCCGTATCGCACAGCATGTCGACCATGTGCTCGCTGATCACCGCGCACGGCGCGAGCACAAAGCACGAACCCTCGACGGCATATACCCGGCTGACCGCGTTGTTCACCTCATGGCCGAGCGCGGGCGCGAATTCATACATGGAGAAGCTCGGCCAGGCCGCGACGTGCACCTGTTCGTGCTGCGCATACATCGCGTACTTGGTCAGCGGCTGAATGTGCTCCCAGCAACACAGCGCACCGAGGCGGCCGATGGCGAGATCGTGCACGGCCAGGTCGCTGCCGTCGCCGTCGCCGAACACCGTACGCTCGACATGAGTCGGCCGCAGCTTGCGGCGCGTGGCGACAGTCGCGCCGTCCGGGCCGATGATCCACTGCGCGATATAAAGGCTGCCGCCGCAGCGCTCCGACAGGCCCAATACCACCGTCATCTCGTTGCGTGCCGCCGCCTCCCGCAGGGCCGCGGCGTGCGGACTGTCGTACGTCATCGAGTTGTCGAAATAGCGCTGGACGAAACCGGCCCCGAGCGCCCATGCGGGCGGCCCGAGCCACACATGGAACGGATAGCCGGGCAGCCAGGTTTCCGGAAATGCAATCAGTGAGGCGCCGTTGTGCCCGGCTTCGTCGATCAGCGCGATCGTTTTTTCGATTCCCCTGTCGAGATTCAGGAATTCGGGCACGGCCTGCACGACGGCCGCGATGTACTTCGGATGTTCCAGTGTCATTTGAGTACCCGTGATTGAACTGATCACCGCTTCGACTAGAACCGGTGTTGAATGCCGACCGACGCTGCCAGCGTATTGCCGTCCGGGATGCGGGTGAGGTCGCCGTTGGCGGCGACGCCCGTTCCGATGCCGCCGTGATTGTTGACGAGCGCGACCTGTGCATAAAGCGACGTCCTCACCGACAACGAGTACATCGCCCCCGCCGAATACATCAGCGAATGACTGCCGCTCGCCGATCTGTCCTTCGAGTAATACACCCCGCAGTCCAGGAGCAGCGGGGTAGACGGTTTCCACGAGAGCCCGCCGGCGTAAGTCATGTAGTTCGGATTGCCAGGCGCCTCGTTATTGCGCAGACGAATGGCGAGCGCGTAACCCGTCACCGATTCGAACGAATATGACGCACCGAGCGTGGCGCCGTCGACGGCGGTCTGGCCCGTCGCCGTGTCTTTCGCCTGGTAGTACGCCGCGTCGGCGGAGAACGGTCCGGCCGCATAGGTCAGCGACCCGGAGAGCCGGCGCCCCTTGACGCCGCTGCCTGCGATTCCGCCCGGCGCGTACTGGACGCTGCCGGTGAAACCGCCGAATGTCGGCGACGTATACACGAGCGAATTCGAATCGAAAATCCCGTTGATACCGACCTTTCCCAGATATTCCGTGAACGCGCTCGCGAAATTGGACATGGCGCGCGGGTCGCGACCGCCGATCGCCAGAAAGAACGGCGAAAATTGCAGGCCTGCCTTGATGTCGCCGAAACCGCCGGTTGCCTGGACGTATGCATGGCGGCCGAAAATACCGCCGTTCGAATTGCCGAATTGCCCTGTGGTCGTCGAGAACCCGTTCTCGAGCGCGAACCCGATCTTTGTCCCGCCGCCGATATCTTCCTGTCCTTTCAGACCCCAGATCGACGGCGCCCACCCGCCATCGAGTGCGCCTTTCAAAGCGCCGGCGTTGCCGGAGGACTTGGTCTGGTAGACGAGGCCGGTATCGACGATGCCGTACAACGTGACATTCGATTGCCCAAGTGCGTGTGTCGATACGCCGCCAAGGGTTGCCATTGCCAGCAACGTGGCTGACGGTCGATGAAGCAGTTTCATTTGACGATCTCCGATGGAATTTAGTTTTTTTGAGCGCTCAGGCTTTCACGCGTCGTGGCGCGGCCTCGCTTTCCCGGTGCCGTTTCCCGCAGCAGAAAGGCGAGCAGAAAGCCGGCACCGAGCGCGGCGGAGGCAAACAGGATCGTCAATTGAAGGCCCATATGCTGGGCAATGAAGCCGGCAATCGCCGGGGCGACACCGCCGCCGAAGATCTCGCCGGCGCCGACGACGGCGCCCACTGCGGACGAGGTTAGCGACGAAGGCACGGCCTCGGCCGCAACAGGCCCCGCCATCAGCGAAATCGCGCCGCAGCAGAAGAAGGCGATCGCAAACAGGAGTACGAACAACACCGCCGGAATCGTCGGTGCATAAGCGAAGGCGAGCAGCGACGCACAGCCGGCGAGAAAGGTGATCTTCGCGGCATTCCTGCGCCCGATGGAATCGGATATGCCGCACACGAAGATCTGGCCGGCAAATCCGCCAAATCCGAGGCCCGACATCACGAAACCCATCTGCGCCGTCGACATGTGACGGAAGTCGGTCAGATACACGGGGGTGATGGCCGCGAGAACGAACAGTCCGGCCATTGCGCAGAAAATGGCGCCCATGCCGACGCGCACGTTGCCGTACCGAAGCACCGAACCCCAACTCTCCCGATGCGGCGCGCGATCGGGCGACGCCGTCGACGCGATGTGAACCGGCTCACGGATCGTTCGGTACATCAGGAATGCGAGCAGCAACCCGGGTGCGGCGACGATGGCGAACACGATACGCCACGACGGCACGACCGACAGCAGTTGCGTGGCGATGATCGGCCCGAGGCCGAGCCCGAACAGTACGAAGCACCCCTGAATGATTCCCAGGTTCAGGCCGCGTCGCACGGGAGGCGACGCGTCGTCCCCTGCCGCGAAGCTGGCGGGACAGTACGCGCCTTCCGTGACGCCCATCAGTACACGCGTCAGCATGAGCACGCCGACACCGCCGACGAGGCCGGTGGACCCGGACAGCAGCGAAAACAGGATGATCGCGGGGATCAGGATCTTGCGTCTGCCGACCGTGTCGGACAGCCGTCCCATCAGGATTGCGGACGCGCCCCACGCAAGGCCCAGCACGGCCGTGACGTTCCCGAGATCCTGATAGGTGAGGCCCAGGTCCCGCATCATTTGCGGAAACAGCGGTGTAATGAGCCAGCGGTCGAGACCGACCAGCCCGAAGCCAAGCGCGAGCAACGCAATCGCCCGCCGTTCATATGTCGAATTTGATCTGATGTTTGTATTCATGGTGCAACCCCCTTGCGTCTCCCGCAGTCAGTCATCAGCACGTACGTCAACCCGTTGACCCGTTCCGGCACGTGTCGCGTGTCGGTGTGGCGTCAGGGCAATCGTCCGGCGCGGAAATTTTCAGAAGTTGACTGGGAGCGAACTGCTTCTTGACGTGCAGCGCCTCGCACCAGACGGTTATCGACGACGACACAGGCAGGCGCTGCGGGACTGGATCCGATGGCGGGGAGAGCGGAGTCGAGTCGGGGGCGTGAGCGGCGTGCGGTTCCGAGAATCTCGACCCGAGAGAAAAAACTTCATCGAGAACCTGCATGTAGGTTCGCAAAAAAGGTGGTCTCTGCCATCCAAATGAATCAATGGCTTGAGCACCTTTTCTGAGAATTTCCTCCCGAAGAAGTGGCAGAAAAGGTGACCTTTTCCTACAAAATTCGCAGAAAAGATGGCCTCCGAAGGAAGAGCACCCATAAATCGTTTAAAAATCAAAGGCTTGCTTGTAGGTTGAATCTCGCAAATGCTATGCCGTCTACGGACGACTCCGCTCAAGCCGCTACCGCTTCTCGACGCGGGGCGGCAGGTCGATCTTCTCCAGATATTCGCGTACGCGTTCCTCGACATCTTTCTTCGACAAGTCCGGCACGTTGCAGCGGCGCGTCCATCTCGATCTCGACCACATTAAAGTGCGCCTTCAGATTGAAGTGCTGGAACACCATCGCGAGCTTCGGGCGATTCCGCAGCGGTTATTTAGGGTCCGCAACTTCGAGCACTCCCGCGCGATTGGTCTTCGTGCGCACCGCCTCTGTCGACGATGATCGGCCTGGAATTCCGCCGCTCGAGGAAATTGATGCAGCGCAGGAATGTGTTCTTGGCTAAGGCCGAAGCGCCGATGATGCCGATCACGTCAGGCTTTCTTCATTTTCGGCTACGCTCGGTCGAGCTCTGCCCTCCATTCCACGCGTCGAAACTCAGGCACGCAACTACTTGTCCGAGGCTATAGTACGTAACCAAGCTGCTTCGGTCCGACTCAACATTACGAGATCCACGATCGGAATCCGCCTGACAAGCAGAGACCTCTGTTGAACCAATCGGATGACGGTTTTGCAGCGATCGTAGGAATATCTTTCGCATGACTCGATTCCTTGTTAAGGCCACTACTGAGGGCGCACCATACTCGGCGTCGAAGCGCAGTGGTGGCGGTAATTTACAAAGCGTGAAGCATCATGATCTGTCCAAGTCGAATGACGGATCGCTCGATGCCAATCACAACGACATCGGAACGACGACGACTCAGGCGACGTCGACGATCTACACATCTTCTGTGGCAATACCCAACGCCCCTTGCTTGGCCAAGGCTTCTGCCAATAGCCTCCTTAGTCGATCGTTCTCGGCCTCAAGGTCCTTCAACCTTTGCGATTCGACGCCGTCCTTGACACCGAATTTCGCCCGCCAGGAGTAGAAGGAGGTATCGCTGAAACCGTACGTCCTACACAGATACTGGACCGCCTCGCCAGCCTCGGCCTCTCTCAAGAAGCCGATGATTTGCTCGTCCGTAAAGCGCTTCCTCATCCTCATATCTTCCTCGATAGTGACCTTCGCTCGTGCAGGGTTGCCTCACGCTCCAGAGAACACGTCAGGTTGTCACATGGCCCCTCTAACTCGAGGCAGCATGCGACGACATTCCTCTTCGTCGATTGGAGTACGATTCGATACCAAGAAAGAGGATCGCCTGGACAACTACTGAGACCGGTGTCGCCCACTGGTACAAGGACGGGAAGAGCGACGCGTTACCGATGCACACTCCAAAGAGGGTTGCGATCAGGCATGAGCTCAACCCCGTCCATCGCCAGTTTTTGATCACATGAGGCATCGCATCGGACACGTCGCGGGATCGCCCAACACAGAACTGATCGACGAGAAGCAACGTGACGAAGCAAGCCATGGACATACCGATATAGTTCAGGGCACTCGCTAGCAAGCGCGTACCATCTGAAATCAGCACAGTGGCCGCAGCCGCGCAGAAAACAACGATGACGACTCTTCTGCTGACGGAAACGCCAAATAGATGCTCGACTGCGTTGACGAAGGCAACGGTGCCTGAGTAGATGTTTCCGAGATTGATTCTGAGCTGAGTCGTACAGGCGAAAATGATCCCCCCTGCACCCAGCAACGAAACGAAATAGACGCCAGGATTGCTTTCCCGCATCTTGACAGCGAACCAGATCCCCAATATCCCGGTGATCCCATAACAGAACGCGGGAAACAACGCTCCGACAAACACAGTCCCTGCTCGGAGTTCTTGTTTGCGCACAAATCTTGCATAGTCGGCCGTCACGAGACCAATGATGAAGGCGAGACCGTTAACAATGCCCAATACTTCAAGCAGGCTCGTGAAGGGGTCCGCCGCAAGCTGAATCTCCGGGAGCGATGCTCCTGCAACTGGAACACCAAGCGCATTTCTTATCGCCCACACGACGAACCCAACAAACAGCACTAGGCTTATCGTCTGGAATCTTGCAAGGACCTTCATTCCCGACCACACAAGCGGCAACATGACGAAGACCAAGCAGACATATATCAACGCATGAGGAACCTCAGGAAAGAGAGCCTGCAGCGAAGCCCCCATGATGCTGGCTTCTGCAACGAAGTAAGTGAGGCAGGCCACTCCGTAAGCCAGGCTGAACAATCCCGCTCCACGATACCCGAGCACGGTTCTGGCCCAGATATTGATGCCAAATCCTGTCTCGATGGATCGGCGAACAAGCAGCACACCGACAAATGTCGAAACGCAGTATCCGTAAGCCAGTCCGATCAGCGCTGCTACTACGCCAAACCTCACGGTAATGATCGACGCAATCTGAGCAAAGAAAAGCGCGGTCGCGATACCTAACGTAGCGAAGAATATGCCCCTCCAACTGGTCCTTGCATCTTCAGGAACCGGACTGGAGGCGTAATCCTCATCGGAGTGAGTTGATGCCGGCATACAGAAATCCCAATACGCTCGTGTAAGAAAAAGGAGCAACGCGGCGCCGCGGACCTCACGAAGGAATCGTCCTCGTATCGGTCCGCGGCGCCTCATGTAGATCGCTTCAGAACTTGTGCCGCAGGCCGACGGCTACAACTTCTTGAGTGCTTTTGCCCGCCGCAATTCCGTACGAACCGATGGAAGCCTCGGCAGCACCTTGCCCATTCTGCCCGCTCGCGTGCTGATACCCTGCGAGCGCATAGACGTCGGTGCGCTTGCTCAAGCTGTAGTCGGCCCCGATATTCACCTGGTGGTACTTGGCAGACGAATCTCCCAGTGCGCGCGTGTAGTTGTAGCCAGCGATTAACAGGAACGCAGGAGTCACCTGATACTGGGCGAAGACCGAACCGTTGTGATACTTTTCCGACCCCGTAAACGTCGATGCGGAGTCTGCCGAATACTGAGCATAGCCATACGCTGCGCCCACCGTGAACGGACCCGCGACGTAATTGGCGCCGATCCGCGCGATATTGATCGACCGGGCTGACGCATAAGCCGCGTTTACCGGCGAATTAAAAAGCGAGTCGGACGAGGATGTGCCGCGATTGCCTAACGTTGCATTGCCGTTGTCGATGTGGAGAACGCCGCCACCGACGCTGAACGACGTGCTTTGATAGCCAACTGCTGCGCTCCACGTCTGCCCCGACCCCGTGGATCCAGCGACGCCGCCAAGCGCATACATGACCTCGGCCGAAACACCCCCCCACGATGGACTCACCCATTTCACGGCGTTGTTGAACCGAGCACTCGAGTCGTAGTTGTCGACGTCACCCGGCGTAGCGAACCAGCCGCTGTAAACGTCGGCAGTCAACTGCTGTTCGAGGTCCGTCAGGGGGTCGTACTGACGACCAAGCGTCAGGGTGCCGTACGGGCTCGAAATGCCCACGAACGCTTGTCGGCTGAACAACTTGCCCGGTGTTGCAAGCGCACCGTTCGTGCCATCAAAGCCGCTCTCGACCGTAAAGATGGCCGAGAGCCCACCGCCCAGATCCTCCGTTCCCTTCAATCCCCACAGAGACGCTGACAGATTGCTGGGCAACATTCTCACTTGCGAGCTCTGCCCGCCGCTGTTGTGTACGTACCCGACACCCGTGTCGACGATCCCGTAAAGCGTTACGGAACTTTGAGCCTTTGCTTGCGAGAACGCTACGATGCTCAGCGCGGCCACTGCGATGACTTTCTTTTTCATATCCCCCCCAATATCAGAAGTTAATTTCACTAGGAATACTGATTAATTTAATTGAATTCTTTAGTCGGTGCTGGCCGTTTTCAAGATCAACAATCTCTCACCGGTGGAGCGCAGCTCCCACGACGCACTGACTTCGATCGGCAGCATGCGGCGCGAACCCCGTACCCGTTCGAACCGGGTGACGGATATCTTCAGACGCCGGCAAGGTCGTCAAAGCCGGCGCCCGCATATCCGCTCCTACTAGCCGAAGAAACTCTCGAGTTCCTTTGCAAGCGCCTCGGGCGCCTCCTCCGGGATGTAGTGCCCGGAAGCGACCATCGTTCCGCGTACGTCCGCAGCGACCTCCTGCAGTTGCGGGACCAGATCAGGCATTGATCCCTGATCGGCACGCACGGCGAGAACCGGCATCGTGAGCTTACCCTTCGCGCTCAATTCGCGATTCTGGTCGGCAGACACTGAGATAGCACGGTAGTAAGCGAGACCGCCTTTCAGGCCATTCGTCAGAAAGACGCGGTGGTATTCCTCGAAGTCCGCTTGGGAAAACACCTGCGGATTTGCCGCCTTCCTTTGCAAATACCACTCGAGGTAGATGTGCTCGCGTCCGGCAAGAAGTGCTTCCGGAAGATCGGGGATGTTGTGGAATGCGACATGCCACGTCCGCCACGCAACGTCGGAAGCCCACGGCAGCGTATCCGGAAGACTGATGCCCGGAATACCCGTGTCGAGAATCGCGAGGCCGGTGACCTTGTTGCCGTTCATCGCTGCATAGGGATAGCCGACCCATCCGCCGATGTCGTGCACGACCAGTGCATGGCGATCGACACCGAGCTTTTCAACCAAGCCACGAAGAAGCCTGGCCGCCTTGACCGTATCAAGCGTACCCGCGGGACGATCCGAGTCACCTTGCCCGGGAAGATCCGGAGCAATAACACGGTACCGATGCCCAAGCAGAGGCAAAACCTTGCGCCACGCATACCAGCTTTGGGGGAAACCGCAAATCAGAACCAGCACGTCGCCGTCCGGCTTGCCTCCGCTCACATAATGCATCCGCACGCCATCAACCGTTTGAAAGCCTCGCTCGAAGCCTTCAATGCCGGTTTCCGGCCATTCACGATTCGAAAACATTCACAAGCTCCTATTGTTCCACCGAGATGTGCAGGCGCGGACGCAGGTGCCTGCACCGCGCACGCGTGTAGCCAAACGCACGCTCAGAACGGATCCCGTGCAGCTGCAAGCCAGCCCCCATCCATTACGTACTCGCTGCCGTGCACGAAGTCGGCATCGTCGCCACCCAGATACGCGGCGAGCTTGGCAATTTCTTCCGGCTGGCACCACCGGCGCGCCGGAAATTTCTGAAGCGCCGCCTCCATATCGGGCGAATTCGCCGTCGTATGTTCCGACATCGCCAGCGGAGTCGCGGTCGCGCCCGGGCAAATCGTATTGACGCGGATACCGCGCGCGCCGTATTCGAAGGTGAGTTGTCGAGTCAAACCAATCACGCCATGCTTGGATGCCGTGTAGGCAGTCCCGCCGCCTGCAGCGCTGAAGCCCGAGGTGGACGATGTGTTCACGATCACCCCTTTGCCTTGCTTCAGCATCTGCGGAATGACCGCTCGGGCCATCAGGAACGGTCCCGTGAGGTTAACTGCGATGACGCGATCCCACTCTTCGATGCTCACCTCGTGAGCCGTCGCGTGTCCATCCAGAATGCCGGCGTTGTTGCACAGAAGATCGATGTGCCCCCAGCGCTCGATCACCGCATTGACAGCGGTCTCGACGCTACGCGGATCGCTGACGTCTACTTGATGTGCGTACGCCATCGACGGATTCGCCAACGCTTCAACGGTGGCAACGGCGCCCTTGAGATTGATATCGAGTGCGGCTACGTTCGCCCCTCTCGAGACGAACTCGCGAACCATTGCCCGCCCCATGCCAGAGCCGGCACCGGTTACGACAACCACACGCCCGGAATAATCATTCACTGAAACGTCTCCTTGACTTCACTTTGACCAGCACGTGCGCTGCTCATTGAGCCGGCGAATCGTGCGCTTTGCGTTTCCAGGATTCGTGTCGTTGCATCGTCTTGCGCCAATTAGACGAGGTCCAATTGTGATTCTCGATGTATGCAGATCACGAATTTCTATCAACTCGGCAAGCCAGAGCGGACGCGGTGTCCGCAATCAATCGTCGCTCGGCAAGCATCCATCACTCACCGTAATTTAATTCGTTGTGCGAATTTATATTCGAACATCGATCGTACCGTGCGCAACGTGCACCGTCTTCAAGGTTGAAGATTCTGGTCGATGAAGTGAACGGTCAGTCCACGCAACAGGCGATGGCCAATGCGAGCGTTCCGACCTCTCGGATGATGTCCGCCGGCCTTGAAACCATTGTATGTATGGCCAAGACGCCGTTCGTCCATCCAAAGGATGAGAAAAATTTCCATTGACGCAGCCGGCGGCGAATATGAATGCACCGCCCCGGTGCGCTCAGGCTACTTCGTTGTTGGAGTGCCCAAGTCCGCGGAGAACGCCGCAAGCTGCGTACGGCTCTCGATTCCCAGCTTGCCCAAGATGCGAATGACATGCGACTTGACGGTGGCAAGCTCGATGCCCAGCGTCTCCGCGATGTCCTTG
This sequence comes from Burkholderia sp. BCC1985, assembly GCF_905339915.1. Classification (NCBI taxonomy): domain Bacteria; kingdom Pseudomonadati; phylum Pseudomonadota; class Betaproteobacteria; order Burkholderiales; family Burkholderiaceae; genus Burkholderia; species Burkholderia sp. BCC1985. Next base: position 21,814 of record NZ_CAJPGY010000031.1, on the reverse strand, counting down.
TTTGAAAGGCCTGCGGTCATGAGGGACGCAACGACAAGTTCCCGCTCCGTCAGGAAATACTCGTTTCGCAGCACATGGTCGGCCTGGACCTTCTTGACGGAGGCAAGCATCGAGAAGCTGTGCTGCATGTAGTCGTACATCTGTCCGAAGGGTTCCGGGGTCGAGAACGGGCTGTCGCCCTGCTTCTTGATGACGGAGAGACACGCCAATGGTGTATCCCCTGCCCAGAACAGGAACCCGACTTCGTCCACGAGACCATACTTTCTCTGGTAATCCGACCAGCTAGAGTGCTGGTCGTCGCGCTTTGCACCTTTGAGGGTCACGACGGTCGCACGCTGTTTGATCAGACGATAGACGTTCAGCGGATCGGCTGAGGCGAATACCGTGTAATAGTCCTTGATGGTTTCTTCCGGCCATCCCATCTGGGTGTGCGGCAATAGCTGGTCGTGCGAATCGAGCCATGTAAACACGGCTGCTGAACAATTGAGCATCGACCGTGCGAAGTTAACGGTTTGAAGGGCGAACTCCTGGGATTCCCTGAATTTGCTGACTTCGACTAACATCGCCAATTCTCTTTGCCGGAAGGGATGAGTACGCACACCAATCGCGCGAAATCCGCGGCCTGACGAGTACTCAGCACCAAGCGGGCGGCCGCACGAGCATGAAGCATGAAATTCGCACCAGACTAACATCTGATACCTAATGTGACAGCCTACCGCAACATGCCGCCGGTTCATACTAGGGGAAGTCATATACAGGCCGGCGACCATATCCGGGAAGCCAACCGGAACACGCCACTGCCCGAACGACCGTAAGCGGGATGACCGTCATGCAGGCCGGATCAGGGTTGCCGGCCTTCCGCTGCAGTATGCGGCGCATACGTCCTTAGCTGCGTCGGCTGCCGCGACGACGGCCGGGGACGCATTCACCGACATGCACAACGACACGTCGATCGACGGTGGCTGCGGTTCCAGCGCGAGCTCGGCGAAGCGTCCGTTCTCCAGTTCGTCACGCACGAAAAGATGCGGGACTGCCCCGACACCATATCCATCACGCACCAATTGCACGATCGCGGCGACAGAAGAGGCACAGGTTATACGTATCGCGTCGTCCGGGATGCCGGCACGACTCGCGAGTGTTCGGACGATGCGTTCCACCGCCAGGTGCGACGTCGTGCCTCTTCCGAAAGTAAGTATCGGCCGCGCCAAGGCAAGGCGAATCGGGTCCACGTCCGAGTCGGAAAGCAGTTCCCGGCTGACAATCCATCGAACTGGATAGCTTGCAATCCGGCTCGACGTGATCTTGTTGCTATCGACGATCTCTGCGCACGCGACCATGTCGAGTTCTCCGTGCAGGATTTTCTTGTTCAATGCCGGACTCGAATCGACGGTAAGCTCGATCACCAGCCCAGGTAGACGCTCCCTCAACTGCGTCACATACAGGGAGAGCCAGCTATGGACGATCGTGTCGACGACACCGAAACGTATGGGCCCGCGCAACGCGAGTTCGAGGCCGGCTGCCTGCTTGAGCGCACGGGTCGCGTCCACCACGTTCCTCGCCAGCGCCAACAAGCTCTGCCCCGATAGGGTGAGACGAAAATCCGCCGCCGTCCGATCGACGAGCTCGGTCCTCAATTCGTCCTCGAGCGCCTTAATGCGTGTCGATATCGTCGCAGGCGAAGTATGAAGAAGACGCGCCGTAGCCCGGAAGCTGCCTTGTTGCGCGAGCGTCACGAACGTCTCCAGGAAGCGCGTATTCATTGCCCTGCCCTGAAGGAATCCAAGGTCCGCTCCGGCTTCCGGCATGGAACACCTGCCGGCTCGAGTCGACACGACGACAGCGCAGCTGCATTGAACACGCAGACGTTCGTCACTGCCTGTCAGGAAAATGTTGACAGTCGTGAGCGGAATTTCTCGTTGGCGCAAGATCATTTCCGATCCTATTATTCATTCGCATTCCTTCTTTTATGGCGTAGAACGCGGAAACCACTCGGCAACCGTGAATCCCGAAACAACGGATCTATCTGGACCCTCTCCCCATGACGTCACGGAAAGTTCTCGGCACCGCTCTTCACAATGCTGGCCCGGCAACCCGGGCGAGCCATCGAACGCTATCCGCCACCGACCCGCGAACAACCTCGCCGTACACGGCCCTTCTGCGAGAGCCCATGGCTTCGATCGCGGCGAACGTTCCCGATCGCCCCGATCTCCGGTCCGTATCGATCCTCGGCTACAACTGAATCGCTTGCCGCGCGTCGCGATCCGCGGCAGGAATGCGAGGCTCGCCGGGCGAGCCTCGGGCGGTGCATCGCGCGGGTTCTTCTGATTCGACACCTACAGCAGCAGGCGTTTTTCCGTTCTCGGCACGGCGCGCACATCGTCCAGCGTCAGGTTCCGACGGCTGAACCGCGTCAGTTCGACGGGTACCACCGTTCCCGTGCGCGCAGATGCCTCAATCGCCAACAAGGTCTTCAAATCGGCCAGGCCCTCCTCGACACTCGCCGCAGGTTTACTGCCTCTCTGTATGCATTCGGAGAATTGCTGGATCATCCCGCCGAAGTGGTCGCAGTGCCGGAAATGCATCGTCTCCGAAGCGTCCTTCGTGTTCAGTACCATCCGCGTCGGCGTCTCGAACCTGAAACCAGGCTCCATGGTCAGGTCCCCTTCGGTCCCCAGCACTCTGTACATATCGATCGAAGCCGTGCCAAAACTGCAATAGAACTGTGCGATTCGATCGCGGGGGAAGCGCAGGGTGACCGCAATGGCGTCGTCGATGTCTGAGAAGCGGGGATCTCCGGACCGGCGCGTCGTGATCGCCGACGCATCGACGGGTTCGTCAGAAAAGACATGCCGCGCCGCGTTGACGCAGTAAATCCCGATGTCTTGAAGCGGGCCGCCCCAGTTCTTGCTGTCCAGCCGGTGATTGCCCGTCGCGGACTGAAAGCCGAACACCCCGCTGAAGTACTTCGGATCGCCGATGCGGCCTTCCCGGATCGCTTCCAGCGCCGCGATCGTCCCGGCCTCGTGATGCAAGCGGTAACAGGTGCTCAACAGAACGCCAGCTCGGGCGGCGGCCGCAATCATCGCCTCGGCATCCGCGATGCTGGTCGCCATCGGCTTCTCGACCAACACATGCTTGCCTGCCCGCGCAGCGCGAATCGCGTAGTCGGCGTGAAGCGGGTTGGGCACAGCGATATAGACGGCATCGACGACGTCGCTGTTCAGCATCCGCTCGTAGTCGTCGTACCCGACGATCGTGTCGACACCGTAGAATCGCGCGAGCTTGCACGCCCCGTCAGGATTTCCGGAGACCAACGCACCGATCGTCGAATTTCCGGTCTGGGCAACGGCCGGCATGAACGCTTCTTGCGATATCCATCCCGCACCTACAACAGCGTATCTGATCATGTTTGCCCCTCTGCGTGGCTCAGGAACCGTAGACCACCGGCACGACGCTCCGCTCGCGCAGAGACCGACGCGCCGCATCCAGAACGACTGCCGCGTCATGGGCGTCGTCGAGCGTGGACAACGGCGTCGTGCCTTTCGCGACGCACTCGTTCACGAAGAAGCTTTCGACCTGAAGAAAGCTGTCCCAGTAGGTCGCGTCATCCCAGAACGGAAGTCTCGCGTCGCCGAACTTCGTTACATCCCAAGGGATCACACCGCTTCCGTCGGAGCCGATGATCTTGAAATAGACGGACCAGGGATCCCGACTGCGATCGTCGGCTGAAAAACTTCCCCATAGATTCGCAATCGTTCCGTTCGGGTATTCCGCGGTGATCATCAGTTGATCGTCGGCATCAGGATCATCGAAGTGCACATTGGAGCCGGTCGCGAATACCGAGGACGGACGGCCGACGAAGTACAGCATGCAGTACGCGTGATGCACCATCAGCTCGCGCATCGTCAGATCGGGCGCGCCGATCGAAGCGTCATGCCGCTTGTTGTAGATCGCCCAGAAATTGACGATCCGTCCCAGTTTCCCGGAAGCGACATGCGCATGCAGTCGGCGCATGCTCTCCGCATAGACGTAATTGTGGGACGGCATACAGATTCTCGATTGCGAACGTGCAATCTCCGCAAGCTCGCGAATCTGCGTCGCCTGCTCGCACAATGGCTTCTCGAGCAATACGTGTTTGCCTGCCAGCAGCGCACGCCTGGCCATGTTGAAGTGTGACGCGGTATTCGTGCACACGACAACCGCGTCGACCGCTTTGTCGCCCAACAGTTCGTCAACGGTTTCGTATGCGCGCCCGCCGAACCTGTCGACGAATGCCAGCGCCTTCCTGTAAGTCCGACTCCAACCGCCGCAAAACAACTGCGGATCCATTTCGGCGAGAGCCGCCACGTGCAGCTCTGCTACGTTGCCGAGGCCGACGATTCCGATCTTCATGGGAGCACCCGATATGTGTAATGTGGCGACCGGCAGGTTTTCGCCTGCCAGCCGCGTCGATCAACCGGCGATGTCCACCGGCTGCCCGCGCTGCCACGAAAGCGTGGCAGCGTCGGCGATCAACTGGGCCTTCAGGCCGTCGCCAGCATCTGGTCTCGGCAGTTTTCCAGCCGATACGGTGTCGACGAAGTAGCGCATTTCGGCAAGATAGGCGGCGCCGAAGCGCTCGAGAAAGAACGGTTGTGCGACCGGCATAGCGAATCCGGATTCCGTGGCTCGCTCCACCTGAGACTCATGCACATTCTTGACGCGCAGCATGCCGCGCGATCCATGCACCTCGATACGCTGGTCATAGCCGTAGGTCGAGCGACGCGAGTTCGAGATCTGGCAGATCCGCCCCGACTTCGTCGTCAGGATCACCGCCGCCGTATCCACGTCGTCTACCTCCGCAATGGACGGCTCGACCAGTACCGACCCGGTAGCGAACACACGCACCGGGTCTTCGCGCAACAGGAATCGCGCAAGATCGAAATCGTGAATCATCATGTCGCGAAAGAGGCCACCGGACGTCTTCAGATACGACAATGGCGGTGGCGCCGGATCGCGAGAGGTGATCGTGACGGTCTCGACATCCCCGATTTCACCGTCGTGTACGCGGCGCGCCAACTCGCCAAAGTGCGGATCGAATCGCTGGTTGAACGCCGTCATGAATGGCACCCCCACGTTCTCGACGGCTTCCATGCACGCTCTTACCCGGGCCGACGACAGATCGATGGGCTTCTCGCAAAAGATGGCCTTTCGTGCAACCACTGCCGCATGAACGAGATCGAAATGCGTCGATGACGATGTCGCAATCACAACCGCATCGATGTCTTTCCCTTCGAGAATTTCCGTTGCATCGCGTGCCTCAACCCCAAACCTGTCGGCGCAGGCGCCCGCGGCACGCTCGTCGACGTCGGCAACCGCAACCAGCGTCGCCGATGGAATCTGCTTGATACCCAGTGCATGAACCTGACCAATGCGCCCACATCCGAGAATGCCGATTCTGATCATTTTTCCTCCCGAGTCGCACAAACTTTTCCATTTCCGTGTATCGACACGACTACGCGTAAATCGTCGGCCGGTGGCGCTCAGACGCGAACGTTACTGACGTCCCGCGGCCCATCGCCGCGACGATCTGCTCCGCGACGGACGTCGTGACATAGCCGTCCCAGGCATTTGCGCCGCCGCTTGCCGTACCGGTGTCGATCGATCGGATCCACTCGTTGAGTTGCTTCACATAGGCCGACCTGAATCGGTCGATCCAGTTGCCTGCATAGGCCGTCATACCGTAGCCGCCGGCGTTCCTGCCGACATATCCGGGTGGAGCGGTCTCGATCGTTCCGGTTCGCCCAACAACCTGCACGTGCACGTGATAGCCATACTGGCAATTCATGAACACCTCCGACGACACGATCAAGTCGCCGGCCATCTCCATCACGACGACCAACGGATCACCGCTTCCGCCGCTGTAGACACGTGCGCCGACAGGCTCGGAATCGAGCAGCCAGCGGGTTGCATCGATTTCGTGAACGAACGCATTGGTGATCGACATCGGGCCGTTGAACCAGTCCGGCGCGACGGGATTGCGGTGGACGTTGTGTACGACAACCGGTGCACCAATCTCCCCAGCACCAATGGCACGCTTCATCTCGATGTACGGTTGATCGAAACGACGCATGTAACCGACCTGGACCAACCTCCGGCCCTTCGCGATTTCCGCGTCGACGACCTTGAGCGCCTCAGCTGCCGTACCGGCCAGCGGCTTCTCGCACAGGACCGGCTTGTCGGCCTCGATGCACTGCAGTACGAGATCGCCGTGCAGCGGGTCCGGTGCTGCAACGAGAACGGCATCACCATGCTCGGAGCGGATCAGCGCTCGCGGGTCCGTATAAACTCGCGCGCCGCCCGCCACGGTGCGCGCACGCTCTTCGTCCGCATCGCAGACTGCGACCAGCTCCGCACCCGACGTCTCTTCGCGCAAAATGCGCGCGTGCTCCGATCCCATTACGCCGACGCCGATCACCCCAATTGCCAGGGACATCTCCTGCCTCCGATCTGTTGACGCGCCATCGTTCGAATGCGGTCGGCCTGGTGGCCGCATCCGGATCTATCGCATTGCGCCGCCCTGACGGTGATGCTTCAACGTGAGTAGCCGATGAGGAGGCGCTCGTCGGGTCGGTTGCCGACGAGCCGCCAGACAGATCTGCCACTCACCGAGGAAGCTCGCCGTCTCCGCACGACTTCAGGCGGCGGCCGTGTTATCCGCGAGCCGGCTGCTGGATGTGCTCCCACACCCCGCTTTGGCCCGAGACGAGGATCGCGTCGGCGATGCGCTCGATCTGGACGCCGTCCTCGAAGTTCGGTGCGGCGGGCTTGTTCCCCGCGATTGCCTGCAGGAAGTTGTACCACTCGATCGATTTGATATCGATGTAGCCCTGGCCCATCCCGGCAACCGGCCACAGCTTGTCGCCGAACGGTTGATGCGGGCCCGAGTAGATCGTGCGGAAGCCGAACGCGTCCGAAGGATCATCTGCGAATGCCACACGCAATTCATTCAGACGCTGATAATCGAACGCGATCGAACCACGCGTGCCGTGGATTTCGAAGCCGAGCTGGTTGTGGTGGCCCCACGCGTTGCGCGTCACTTCGATCGTCCCGCACACGCCGTTGGTGAACTTGATCATCGTCATGGCCATGTCGTCGACGTCGACCTTGCCCTTCTCGGACGAAGCCTGGCCTGCCGGTCCGAAGAAGCGACCGGCCGGCAGCGGCCGCTCGGCGATGAAGGTCTTGACGATCGAGTTCACCGATTCGAACTCGCCGACGAGCAGTCGCGCTGCGTCGATGACGTGCGTGCCGATATCACCGAGCGTGCCCGAGCCAGCCTTTTCCTTGTTGAAGCGCCACGACAGCGGCGTGCTCGGATCTGCACCCCAGTCCTGCAAGTAGTAGCCGCGGAACGTAAGGATCTCGCCGATACGCCCTTCGTCGATCAGGCGCTTGGCCATCTGCAATGCCGGCGTGTGGCGATAGTTGTACGAGATCATCGTAACCACGCCGGTTTCCTTTGCGGCTGCATGCATGGCTTCCGCGTCTGCCACCGTCATGGCCATCGGCTTCTCGCACATCACGTGCTTGCCCGCCTTCGCGGCCGCGATCGCGATCGCCGCGTGCGTGTCGTTCGGCGTGCAGATGTCGACGATGTCGATATCCGGGCGCGACACGACCTCACGCCAGTCCGTCGCATGCTCTGCGAACCCGTATTGCGCAGCCGCATTGCGTGCGAGTTCGTCGTCGATATCGACCACAACCTTGCGCTCGATTTCTACCGGCGAGCCGAACAGGATCGGCACCACGGCAGTAGCGATGGAGTGGGCTTTGCCCATGAAGCCAGTGCCCACCAGAGCGACATTCAGTTTTTTCACGGTTTTCCTCCATTAAGGCTGTCGTACTCGTGACGCACTCAGCCGATTACTTGACTCTTTCGACACAAACTTGATCTTTCGCCAGTCACTCAGGATTCCGAATCACATGACGTACATCCATTACATCTCGATTGCTCAATTCAGATTCAATGTCTCGTTCGCTCCTTACTCGATAACCGCGATCTTCTCGCCCGCGGCGACCGCACGCCCCGATTCCCCCTGGATCCTGATCCGACCACCTTTCGGCGCGACGACACGCATCTCCATCTTCATCGCCTCCATGATGGCGACGCCATCACCTTCGGCCACCGTCGCCCCCTCTTCCACCAGCCACTTCTGCAGCGTTCCAGGCACCGGTGCCGTCACGATGCCGGCGCCAGCTTCCATCTTCACAACATCGTCGAATGCGCGCGGAGCACCGACGTTCGCAAACAGCGACGCGGGCAAGCCGATCGTGTGACGCTTTCCATCGATCTCGATGAAGCTCTTCAGCACGCCCCCCTCGGCCGGCGCGACGCGTGCAGCAGGCGCAATCCCGCCGAACTCCGTTTCGATCCAGTTGGTATGAACCTTGAATCCGTCTTCGCCGGTGAAGCGCTTTTCCTCGAGCACCGCTCGATGGAAAGGCAATACCGAAGCCACGCCCTCGATACTGAATTCGGCGAGCGCGCGACGCGCACGGGCCAACGCTTGTTGCCGCGTCTCGCCCGTGACTACCAGCTTGGCCATCAGCGAGTCGTACAGCCCCGGAATCTGCGAACCCGATTCGACGCCGGAGTCGAGCCGCACACCGGGACCTGCCGGCGGACGAAAGCGCGTGATCGCACCCGGTGTCGGCAGGAAGCCGCGGCCTGGATCCTCCGCGTTGATGCGGAACTCGATCGCATGACCGCGCGGCTCCGGCGTAGCCGTGATCGAGACGGGAAGGTCGTCAGCGATGCGCAGTTGCTCGATCACAATATCGACCCCGGTGGTTTCTTCCGTCACCGGATGCTCGACCTGCAACCGCGTATTCACCTCGAGAAACGAAATGACGCCATCTTGCGAGAGCAGGAACTCCACCGTTCCGGCCCCCGTATATCCGGCCTCGACGCATATCCGCCGTGCCGCGTCGTGAATCCGCGCGCGCTGCTCGTTGGTGATGAAGGGCGCGGGCGCTTCTTCCACGAGCTTCTGGTTTCGGCGTTGAAGCGAGCAGTCGCGCGTGCCGAGAACCACGGTGTTGCCGTGATGGTCGGCAATGATCTGCGCCTCGATGTGGCGCGGACGATCAAGAAATTGTTCGGCATAGCAGTCGCCCCGGCCAAACGCCTCGGTCGCCTCACGGACGGCCGAATCGAACATCTCCGCGACATCTTCCATCCGTCGGACGATCTTCATGCCGCGGCCACCACCGCCGAACGCCGCCTTGATCGCCAGCGGCAAGCCGACTTCCCGTGCGAACGCCACCGCATCCGACGCACTGTTCAACGGCCCGTCGGATCCCCTGACTAGCGGCGCGCCGACCTTCGACGCGATACGCCGCGCCTGCACTTTGTCGCCGAGCGCGGTAATGACCTCCGGCGACGGACCGACCCAGATCAACCCGGCATCGATGACCGCCCGGGCGAATTCCGCCCGCTCCGACAGGAAGCCGTAGCCGGGGTGAACCGCATCGGCGCCGGCGCGACGTGCAATCGCCAGAATCTTCGCGATGTCGAGATACGTGTCCGCCGGGCGCCCCGCACCCAATCCGTAGGCCTCGTCGGCCAGTTCGGCATGCAGCGAACCGGCGTCGGCGTCCGAGTAAATTGCGACCGACGTCACGTTGTAGTCGCGCGCGGCACGAATGACGCGAATGGCGATTTCGCCACGATTTGCGATGAGCAGCTTCTTCATCGAACGAGTTCCTTCACTTGCGGATCGAATGCGGATATCGGGTTGAAGCGAATGCGGGCGCCGATCGGAATCTGCCCGAGCATGCCGAGATGATGTGCCGCGACCACGGCAATGACCGGATACCCGCCGGTGACGGGGTGATCGGTCAGAAACAGCACCGGCTGCCCGCTGTGCGGCACCTGAATCGATCCGAACAGCGTGCCTTCCGACGGCAGCTCCGCGTCGTCGCGCCGCTGCAGCGCCAGGTCGCCCGACAGCCGCATGCCGACGCGGCTCGACTCGGTCGTGACACGCCATTCCTGGGACAGAAACCGGGTGACGCTTTCGTCGGTAAACCAGTCGGTGCGCGGACCCGGGACGACATCGACCTCGATTGCGTCGCCGGCGCGCGGAAGCGGCCGCGCGGCCGGCGGCTCGGGCTCGACGAACGTAGCCGCTTCGTCGGCCGGAACGAGAACATCGCCACGGGCAATCGGCGCCGGGCCGATCCTCGAAAGCGTGTCGGTCGACGCGGACCCCAACGTGCGCTCGACAACAAACCCGCCACGCAGTGCGACATAGCTCCGCATGCCGCGGCCGGGAATGTCGAGCGTGACTTCCTCGCCCGCATCGACGGCAAAAGGACGCGAGTGGGGGACAACCGTCACGCGGCCATTCGCGTCGCGAATCGAAATCGGACACGGCGCCCCCGTCACGGCCAGGGTCACCGCGCGATCGGGCACCAGCGAAAGACCGCCGAACGTCACTTCGAGCGCGGCGCTACTGTCGGGATTGCCGACACAGGTGTTCGCGATTCGTAGCGCGGCTCTGTCGACGGCACCGCACATGGAGACACCCTGGTCAGCCTGTCGAGGCCGACCGAGGTCCTGATACAGCACCGTGCGATCCGCACGCGTGACCAAGATGCCGCTGCCTGAAACGTGGCGCACCGGCGTCGATTGCAGTCGCTCCGAAACCGGCACGGCGGCGCCTTTCTTCGCATCGCGGAATCGAACCCGATCGCCGGGCGCAAGCAATGCCGCACGCGGACGCTTCGTGTCCCACATTGGCACCTGTGTCGTGCCGAGAAGCTGCCATCCTCCGGGGCTGTCCGACGGATAGATCCCGCTGAATTTGCCCGCAATCGCGACCGAGCCTGCCGGGATACGCACACGAGGTGTTTTGCGTCGAGGAACATCGAATCCCGGATCGTCGGTGGTCATATAAGCAAACCCCGGTGCGAATCCCGTAAAAGCAACCGAGTGGACTGCATCCAGATGCCGCTGGACGAGTTCCGCCACGGACCATCCCAGCAGCTCGGCGACCTCACCCAGATCCTCCCCGTCGTAGGAAACCGGGATATCGAACGTGTTCCCGCTGCGCTCCCGGCGAACAGACAAGTCCAACTGCCCGAGCTGCTCGATTAGTGCCGCGCGATCGATGACAACCGGGTCGAAGCGAACCAGCACGGTACGCGCGCCCGGAATGACCTCGTCGACTCCCTCCACTTCGCTCGCGAGCAGCCGATCGAGTAGCGCCAGCGTCATTTCGAGACTCTCGAACTCGACCAGAATGCCGGCGGAGCCGGCCGAAAGGATGCGCATCTGCTCAGGCACGGTTCTCCCCCCTGCACGCACCGGCAAACGGCCGAAGCGTAACGCCCCGCGCGGTGAGCTGCGTTTGCAGCACGCGAGCGGTCTCGACCGCCGACGGGTTGTCTCCGTGGATGCAGATCGACTGTGCCTCGATCGTGATGTCCGTACCGTCGATTGCCGTCACGACACCCCCTTGCACGAGCCGCAACATGCGACGCGCAACGACGTTCGGATCATGAATGACAGCTCCTTCCATGCGGCGATTCACGAGGCTTCCATCCACGTTGTACGCCCGGTCGGCAAATGCCTCGCTGACGACGGCAAGGCCGGCTTCCCGCGCCTGATCCGCGACGGGTGCGCCGGCCAGCGTCATAAGCACGAGCGTCGGATCGATCGCCAGAATCGCGTCGATCACGGCCGCCGCCTGATAGGTATCGTGCGCAATCGTGTTGTACAGCGCGCCATGAGGCTTCACATAGCGAATCGACGTGCCCGCGGCTTTTGCAAGTCCCTGCAGTGCACCGATCTGGTAGATCACGTCGCCCGTCAATTCTGCGCGGGATGGCTGCATGTTGCGACGCCCGAAACCCACCAGGTCGCGATAACCGACGTGCGCGCCGACGGCGACGCCGCGCCGTGCAGCTTCACGCAGCACCGTATAGATCCCCGCCGGATCGCCGGCATGAAAACCGCAAGCAACATTTGCGCTAGTCACGATGTCGAGCATCGCCGCATCGTCGCCCATCCGCCAGGCGCCGAAGCTCTCACCGAGATCGCAGTTCAAATCAATGCTTACCATGACGCTGCCTACAGGATTCCTTCAATGCACGACACACGATGCTGCTCGAGCGTTCGTGCGAGGTTCACGCGATTTTCCGGAACTTGCTGAGCGACACGGACTCGATCCATTGCCCCGCCCGTGCGCCGAACGCCTTCGCGAACTCGGTATTCGCATGCGTCTCAAGGGCCGCTTCGTCCTCCCAGATTTCGTAGAAGACGAACTGCCCCGGCGTCTCGGTCGATTCGTGCAGATCGTATTGAATGAACCCCGGCTCCGTCTTTGCATACGGCACCAGCTCCTTCAACGCTTCGCGCAGCACGTCTTCGCTACCGGAGCGAGCAACGACGGTTGCGACCACGACCAGACCTTGCTTCTTCATCTCATTTTCCTCATTACGGTTGTTGATCGGCTGATAGTCGATCCTGGTCCAAGCTCAGCCGAGATCGATTTCCACTTTCGACTTGATCGAATTGGCGATGAAGCACCCTTTGTGGGCACGGTAATGCAGTCGCTCCAGTTGCGTCTGGCTCGGCTGCTTTTCGGACGTGAAGGTCACGCGAGGCCTGAGCACGATCTCAGATACCCAGTGAAACCCCTCTGCGCTTTTCTCGACTTTCCCGACTGCATTGTCAGAGTACGACTCGACCGCATAGCCACTGCCTTCACACAGCGCGAGGAAGTACAGCATGTGGCAACTTGCGAGTGCATTGACGAGCAACTGCTCCGGGTCAGCCAGGTTTTCGTTCCCGAGATAATCGGGAGCCGCGGATACGGGAATCGTCACGGTCGGGCTAATGATCGCCCGGTGGTCCCTGCTATAGGTCCCTTCTCGCTCGTGGTGCCTCTCAACATTCCATTCCAATCGGACGCCATGCTCGGACATCGGTGTCTCCCGGCGAGCTTCCTCGCCAATCAGTCAATTTCCATTGCGGACAGACTGCGACGGCTTCGTCTGCTCATTCCGCCGCAATGTATTTCTTCACACTCTTTATCGATTTGACGTCACCCGATTTCACAATCGAAACCCATTCGCTCCAACACATCTGCACGTCATCGGTACGAATGCGCAACGCGCGGGAGCCGTCGCCGAATGTCAGCCACTCGATTTCGCGAGAAACATCGGAACCGGCGTCCTCTACGACCAGACGCTCGGTCCTGTGAGAAAAATCGAGTAACCCCTCGCGCAATACGTCAAGATATTGCATGCCACAGTCGTCCGACGCCTGCGATGTTGCGCGATTGAGCAGCTTCGCAGCGATTTCTGCATCGAACATTGCAACGACTCCTTGCTCACACGACCGCCGTGTTCGCCGGCAAATCCGTGACGAGCATGTACCCAGGTTCGTGCGTGATCGCAAAGTCCGGCTTCGCAGCCTGAAGGGCCATTTGAGGCGTCACGCCGCACGCCCAGAAACCGAGGATGTCACCTGCCTCGATCACCGGCGGATCGCCGAACTCAGGCCGGGCGACGTCGCGAATCCCGATGGTTGCCGGGTCGCCGATATGAACCGGCGCGCCATGCGCGAGCGGAAACCGCTCCGACAGCACGATCGCCTGGATCGCATCGGCAGGCTTGAACGCACGCATCGACACGACCATCGGGCCATGAAACGGCCCCGCAGCCGCGGTCTGGATGTTCGTCACGTACATCGGCACGTTCCGGTTCGCACTGATGTGGCGGATATCGATCCCGGCCTGCAGAATCGCGCTCTCGAACGAAAACGAGCAACCGAGCGCGAACGTCACGAGATCGTCGCGCCACAAATCAATCAGATCGTCGACCGTATCGGTGTGAACCCCGTTCCGATACACACGGTAACGGGGCACATCGGTCCGGATGTCAATTGCGCCGAGTCCGTCCAGTCCCGGATCGCCGGGCTGCCCGACTCCCACCAGCGGGCAGCTCTTGGGGTTGATCCGGCAAAACTCGCGAAAATCATCTGCGTACCGCTTCGGCAGAATCGCCAGATTTGCCTGCATGAAGCCATCGGCGTATCCCGTCGTCGGCACACGCAGCTTGCCGTCGCGAATCAGCAGGCGGACCTGGTCGGCCGACATCGTCCGCGTACTTGCAGTCGATTCCATTGAAAGCACCCTTACCCGAAGTTGTTCAGTTCTCGCCGAGCGCAGCGACCATCGCACGCGCAATCGCCACGTCCGCTTCCTCCGGGCCACCCGACACACCGACACCACCGATAACCTCGTCGCCGCTCTTCACCGGCAGGCCGCCGCCGAACACGACCAACGGACGGGACGCAGCGCGCTCGAGCCCGTACAGCTCGGCGCCCGGCTGGACGAGTTTCATCCAGTAATCAGTAGGGAACCGCAGTGCGGCGGCGGTATACGCCTTGTTGTGCGCAATTTCAATCGTGCCGAATGCGGCGTCGTTCACACGCGTAAACGCAACAAGATGGCCACCCGCATCGACGATCGACAGCGACGAGCGCTGCGCCAGTTCGTTCGCTTTTGCGACGCCCGCATCGATCGCCCGCCGCGCGGCTTCATATGTGATCTGCTTGCTCATTGATCTCTTCCTGGTCGTATCCCGCAGTTAGTTGTACACGCCGCCGTCGACATTGATCGCTTGTGCGGTAACGTAGGACGACTCGTCCGATGCGAGGTAGACGAACAGCGGCGCGACCTCGTCCGGCGTCGCCTGTCGGCCGAGGGGGATGGCCGTCCGAACGACCGACTCCTGCTTGTCGCGTCCGCCCATGAAGTCGATCACCGGTTGGTTGAACGGCGTATCGATCCAGCCGGGGCACACAGCATTGACACGCACGCCATCGGGTGCGAATTCGATTGCCAGCGTGGTCGTGAGACCGATGATGGCCGCCTTGGACGCCGAATAGCATGCGAGGCCAGTACCACCGCGCTTGCCCGCGAGGGACGACATCATCACGATCGATGACTTCTTCGCGGCTCGCAGGTAGCGAAGCGACTCGCGCGCGAAAATAAAGTTGGCCCGCACGTTGATCCTGAACACCTTGTCCCAGTTCTCGGTGCTGAAATCCTCGACGCGCCCGGAGAGCTGGACGCCGGCATTCAGACACAACGTGTCGATGCCGTGCATCCATTCGGACGACTTCCCGATTACGGTCTTGATCTCTTCTTCGCTCGAGATGTCCGCTCGGAAAAAGCGCACCTTGTCGCCGAACCTGGATTCGAGTGCACGGCCCTTGACTTCGTCGATATCGACGACCGACACGGTCGCGCCTTCGGCAACGAACGACTCCAGAATGGCGAGACCGATATTGGCAACGCCGCCGGTCAGAAGTACTCGCTTGCCTGTCAAACGTCCTGACATCACAGTTTCCTCAAGATCATTGCGCGGATAACCGCACCATGCCGCCGAATCGGCATCCCGCCGCTCGGCAGGCGCGGTTATCGGGCGCGATTGATGTTGTCCAGCACCGCATCGTTCACAACCGACGCTGCCTCCATTTGCGGCATGTGGCCGACGTCCGGAATCACGCGCAGCTGCACCGTGGACGGCAGGCTGTCGGCCTGCGGGACCGGAATGATCCCGTCACGCTCACCCCAGAGCAGCATCACGGGACAGGCAAGTCCCGCCAGCGTCGCGCCGATCGTCTGAACCTGGCCGCTTTCATCGGCGATGGTGTCGGCGATGGCCGACAGCGCCTCCTGGACACCTTCCAGACGCTTGAACTGGAGCGTGCCCTCGACCATTTCGCTCGTGATCTTCGACGGATCGGCAAACAGCTTTTCCAGCGCAGCCTGAAGCGGACGACGGCGCTCTGCAGCAACGAATTCAGTCACAAACGACCGGTTGATCTCCTTGCCGAGGCCGATCGGCGCGATGAGCGTCACCGACGCGACACGCGACGGTTTGCCGGCAGCGAACGCGGCGGCGATCGCACCGCCGAACGAGTGGCCGACCAAGTGGAGTTTCCCGGACGTCACGGCGTCCGCGGCTTCCTCGACGGCTTCGGTGATCTTTCTGATCACGTCGCCGCCGGTAATCGGCGTCGATGCGCCGTGCCCGGGAAGGTCGACCGCAATCGTCCGGAACTGCTCGGCGAGCGCGCCCTGGTTGAACAGCCAAGTCGACAAATCGCCGCCGAAGCCGTGAATGAGCAGCACCGCCTCGTTGCTTTCGGGGCCGAGCTCCAGCACGTTCACGCTGCCCCCGGACACGGCAATCGCCTTCGGTGCGACGACACCGCCCGCCTCGCCGTCACCCGCATTCAGGCGGTGCGCGTAGCTTGCGATGAGCGCGTCGATTTCCTCCTCGGTCGCCGCCTCGTCGGCGATGACGCCGATCAGCGCACCGACCGGCGCGATTTCACCTTCGTTGATCACGATACGCCGCAGGATCCCGGACACGGTCGCTTCCACGGCGTTGTTGACCTTCGTGGATTCGACCTCGAGGAGTTCTTGGCCGCGCTCGACCTTGTCCCCCTCCTTCGCGTGCCATTCGAGCACGGTGCCTTCGGTCATCGTCATCCCCCACTTGGGGATGGTGACGGCTTCAATGAACGACATGATTGATTACCCCTTCAGAATCGACTTGACGGCATTCACGACCGCTTCCGGCGACGGCACGTACGCGTCTTCCAGGTTCGGTGCATACGGCACCGGCGTGTGCGGCGCCGTCACGAGCCGGATCGGCCCCTTCAGCGAGTCGAAGCACTTGTCGGCCAGCAGCGCGGAGATATCCGTCGCCACGCTGCAGCGCGGATTCGCCTCGTCGACGATCACGACCCGTCCGATGTCCTCCGTGTATTCGAGCAGCGTGTCCTCGTCGAGCGGCGATGTCGTGCGCGGATCGATGATGCATGCCGACACCCCGTCCGCCGCGAGAAGGCGAGCAGCCGTCTCGGCCACGCCGACCATGCGGCCGAGCGCAACGATCAGCACGTCTTTCCCGTCCCGCACCACGCGTGCTTCGCCGAATGGAATCGTGTATGCCCCGTCGGGTACTTCGCCCGTCGTGTCGTACAGCATCTTGTTTTCGAGGAAGATCACCGGGTCGTCGTCTCGGATCGCCTGGAGCAGCAGGCCTTTCGCGTCGTACGGATTCGACGGGATCACGACCTTGAGACCGGGAATGTGCGTGAAGATCGGATAGAACGCCTGCGTGTGCTGCGCGGCAGAGCGCGTGCCTGCCCCGTACGTCGCGCGGATCACGAGCGGCGTCTTGGCGCGGCCGCCGAACATGTACCGAAACTTCGCGATCTGATTCATGATCTGGTCGAGACATACGCCCGCGAAGTCGACGAACATCAGCTCGGCGATCGGGCGCAAACCCGTGAGGGCCGCGCCGGCAGCTGCGCCAACGAATGCGGCCTCGCTGATCGGCGTATCGCGAATGCGCTCGGGGCCGTATGCCTCGAGCAGCCCGCGCGTCACACCGAATGCACCGCCCCACGCATCCTTGACACCGTTGGCGCCGGCGCCGCCAGTCAAATCTTCACCCATCATGATCACGCGCGGATCGCGCGCCATCTCCGAGTGCAGCGCGTCATTCAGCGCTTGACGGAACGATTTCTTTGCCATTGCAGTGGGTCCTTACAGATACTTCACGTAAACGTCGGCGGTCAGTGCCGAAAGCGGCGGGAACGGTGCGGCTCGCGCAGCACTCACGGCGGCGTCGATTTCGACCTCGATCTGCCCGTCGATCGCGTCCAACTCACCACTGGCTACTTGCGACCTTTCCTGCACTTGCCGGCGGAAGTTGGCCAGGCAATCGCGCTCCTGGCGCATGGCCTTCTTTTCTTCGGGGGTGCGATAGTTGTCGGGGTCGCCGCTGTAGTGACCGTAGTAGCGCGGTACGTGGATTTGAAGAAGGCTTGGGCCACCGCCATTGCGTGCACGATCGATCGCCTCGCCTGCGGCCTGGTAGACCGCAAAAAGGTCGGTACCGTCCACTTCGGCGGCCGGAATGTCGTAGCTCTGCGCGCGCCGCGTGAAGCTGCCAGCCGAGACGAACGAATTCGCCGTTGCCTCGCCGAAGCCGTTATCCTCGATCACGAAGACGATCGGAAGCATCCAGATCTTCGCGAGATTGAAGCTCTCCGCCATCACTCCTTCGTTCATCGCACCGTCACCCGCGAACGCGACGGCCACGCCACCGGTACCGAGCAACTTTGCCGTGAGCGCGGCGCCGCACGTGATCGGTGCACCGCCGGCCACGATGCCGTTCGCGCCCAGCATCCCCTTGCGCAGGTCCGCGATGTGCTGCGAGCCACCTTTGCCGCCGCACGTTCCAGTCGCGCGACCGAACAGCTCGGCCATCATTGCGCCGATATCGCACCCCTTGGCGATGCTGTGACCGTGCCCACGGTGCGTCGACGAAATGTAGTCCTTATCCGTGAGATGCAGACACACGCCGACGGCGCTGGCCTCCTGCCCCGCGCAAAGATGGGTATTGCCCGGAATGTCGCCGGTCGACATCTCGTCCATCACCCGCTCCTCGAAGCGGCGAATCGTTCGCATGGCGCGATAAGCGTCCACGAGCCGCTCACTGGGAAACTTCAAGGCGGACATTCCAATCTCCTTTATTCAAATGGTGTGCGTGGCAGCGCGCTTCGACGCGGCACCCTCAGCTTTCTTGCCAATTCCGATCGCCCGACGAATATCGTGACAGCAGTGCCGACATGCCATTTCAATCGTCACCGGACAATTTCGCCCGGTCCAATCGTGATTGGCGATATCGCGCGATCAACGATGCTTATCAGTGCGTGAGCACGGGTCGGAATCTCGATCCTCGATGCACGTTGACGCGCAAACCACGCACTCGCAATCAATCATCGACCGCTCGCTTCAACCTTCACGAACGCACCGTTCGTTCAGCGTTGTTGAAATTCTAGTTAGACGCCTAATGAGGTTCGTCCACCTAAAGGTGGAGAAAGAATGTGCCGCGGGCGCGCTAGCGCCGGTTTCACGCGTTCGGTGTTGAGTGCTCAAACCTTCGTCGTTATGATCGATCGGACCTTCCCCGCAATGGGGAGATGCGTCGCTTTATCTGACCGGCAATCGAGCGCCGGGCAACTGCGATCGAATCGCTTTTCCCCACGTGGGGTGGAGTTCGTCACATGATCGATCTTCGAAATCTGGAGACCTTTTACGCCGTCGCCCAGCTGGGAGGATTTCACCGTGCCGCGGAAAGGTTGCACACGACACAGCCGGCTGTATCCGCGCGCATCGCGCAACTCGAACAGCAGCTGAAGGGGCGCCTGTTCGAGCGAGACAAACGGGGTTGCTTCCTGACCATCAAGGGCAGGCAGTTGCTCGTCTACGCCGAACAAATGATCTCGCTGAGCGCGGAGATGGTGGAGGCTGTCGCAGGCCGCACGGCCCTGAGCGGGACGGTCCAGCTCGGCGCGTCGGACACGATCGTGCATACATGGTTGTCCGCGCTGCTCAAGCGACTCAGCGTCGAGTACCCGGAGATCACCCTCGAGGTCAATGTCGACGCCACGCCGAACCTCACCGCGGGCCTCTCCGACGGCACGATCGACGTCGCGCTGCTGATGGGCCCCGTCAACGCGAGCAACGCAGAAAATCTGCCGTTGTGCAGCTATCCGATCAGCTGGATCGTCTCGTCGGATTTCGAATGCGACGCGGGGAACCTCACGCTGAACGATCTCGCGCGGCATCCGGTCATCACGTTTTCCCGATCGACGCGTCCGTATATGCAGCTGAAGGAGATGTTCGATCGGTCACATCTGCATCACGTGAGGATCTTCGGCAACTCGTCGCTGTCGTCGATCGTCCGGATGACGCTCGACGGCATTGGCATCGCGGCGATCCCGCATCACGTCGTCGCGGAGCATCTTGCGACCGGCCGGCTACGCCGCATCGATACCGGCCACGAGATGCCGGTGATGCCGTTCACCGCCAGTTTCGTTCGCCGCGTCGACATGCCGCTGAGTTCGATCGTGGCCACGCTCGCCCAAAACGTCGCCGCTCGTTACGAAGGGCGGTAGGCAACGCACTGCGCTCGCTTTGCACAAGCGCAAAAAAAAAGCCAGGACTCGACGAGTCCTGACTTGTCGTGATCGTCAACCGTTCTGGCTGCGTCCCAGGCATTCGAAGACTTCGGGGCGCCGGTGCTTGAAGTATTGGGCAAGTGCCATGCCCGCAACCTGCACACCGATCAGGCAGTAGAACATCCACACATACTGCCCCGGGTCGCCACCCGCGAGCACGTCGAAGTGTGCTGCGACGAGATAAACCAGCGCGATAAAGAATACCGATGAAATCGCCGGCGCCAGAAACGACTTGGCGAAGCTCACGCCCTGGTGCCGGCCCCGACGAACGTACCAGACCAGCGACGAGATGTTGACGATGGTCATCAGGATGATGATGCCCGAGGTCCCGACACCGGAGAGTTGCCCGTACAGCAGATCCGGTTTAGCGCCCATCAGGATGAACGGCATCAGCACGCACAGAACCATGACCGAGACGGTAATCGAAGCCAGATACGGAGACTCGTGCTTCGCATGCACCTTCCCGAGGAAGCGGGGAAGCGCACCGTCCGTGCCAAGGTTGTGCATATAGCGCGAAAGCACGTTCTGCGTGGACAGGCTCGCCGCAAATGCGGAAGTCATCACCAGCATCGAAACGATCAGGTGCAGGCTAGGGCTCACGAATTTCGCGAAGGCGTCAGGGAACATCGCCGCGGGCGTCTTGGCCGCGATCGCCTGAACCTGCGGCCCGTAAGCCATGATCATCGCGTAGGCACACAGTGTGTAGATCACGCCGATAAAGATGACTGCACCATATGTCGCACGCGGAATCGTCTGGTCCGGCATCTTCACTTCGTCGCGAAACAACGCGGTGGCCTCGAATCCCATGAAGAACGACACGGTGAACAACATGCAGAACGGCACGTTGGTACTGTTCGCCAGTTGGCTCGGCATGAATGGAGCGGACGCGGAAACACCTGGCACGCCACCTTTCGACAGCACACCGAATGAAAACGCCAGACAAACGACGATCTCGAGAATCATTACCCACGTCAGCACCTTCGCGGACAGTTCCACATGAAGGTATCCCAGCATCGAAACCACTAACCAGCAAGCGAGCGTCGGCCAGTACCACGGAATCGAAGCGCCGGTCATGTCGTGCACGAGATCGGAGCACGACACGCCGAAGAACGACGTGACACCGGCGAGGAGCAGGAAGTACGAGACCGCGGCGAGAATGCCGGAACCGAGTCCCGTCGACTTTCCGATGCCATAGCTGATGAACGCATAGAAGTCACCGGGGCGCTTCACGATATTGTTGAGCGTCACATAGCCGACGGAAAACAGCAGTAATACGAGCGTCGTCAGTATGAAGATCACGGGGCTGCCGACTCCGCCGAACATCAGCGCGAACGGGATGTATCCCGATACGGTCGTCAACGGGGCCGAGAACGCCAGCACGGTAAGCGCCAGACCGACGGCCCCCATGCTGCCCGACAGCTTCTTCTGCGGAGACGTTTCTATTTGAACGTCGTCCATATTCAGTTTCATCTCCATCTCCACCTCCATCTCCTTACCCCTTCAACATTTCACCAGCATTGTCGAACTTGCGCTGCATCGTGCCTCGATCGTTCGTGTGTCCGGTTCGGTTCGTCGTGCGGGTCATCGTCCGCCGCCAAATTGATCAGGTCCAATTGCCGTTGGCGATGTTTTTCGATAAGCGCGCTTTATCACGCTCATCGGGCTCGCCCCCCTCACGCAATGCCTGCCTCATGCGCCTGCAGATCC
>NZ_CAJPGY010000030.1:0-82492 GCF_905339915.1 Burkholderia sp. BCC1985 | reverse complement strand
TCATTTCGCGAAGAGTCTCGACATCGTGAACCACGGGATCACGACGTTCGAAAGCCGCTACGCGGTGTACGAGTTCATGGCCGCCTACGGCGACGCGGTGGTGTCGCACACGTGGGAAAACGCGCAGAACTACCTGTACTACGAACTGCTGTACGGCGACTATCCGCTGATCCACAACTCGCCGTTCCTCGGCAAGGCCGGGTATTTCTATCCGGACTTCGACTGCCAGGCCGGCGGCCGCGCGCTGCTGCGGGCATTTGCCGAACACGACGCGAATCTCGATGCATACCGCGAGCAATCGAAGTACGTGCTCGACTCGGTCAGCATCTACAACCCCGACAACGTCGCCGCGTATTCCGACGCGATCGCGTCGCTCTATCGCGACGCTTGACGCGCACCGTCCGCCCGGAGCCGCCGATGAAAATCAATGTCGCGATTACGATGAACGTGCAGCGCGACGCGACGCAGTCGATCTGGTACAACGGCGCGAACCAGCATTGCGTGTACCTGTACATGCTGCTGAAGCGCTCGCCGCTGATCGGCGAAGTGTGGCTCGCGCACGACGACGGCATCACCGACTACCCGCAGGCGCTGATGATGGACGCGTTCGGCGACGCGCTGCGCCCGCTGTCGGCGATCGTCCACCAGACCGACCTGCTGATCGAGATGAACGCGTTCGTCGACCCGTCGCACACGGACGCGGTGCGCCGGCGCGGCGGCAAGTGCGTGTCGTACCGCTTCGGCAACGACTACGTGATCGCGGTCGAGACGATCAACTTCGAGAAGAACAACTGGCGGCCGAACCCGAACCGCGTGCAGTTCGACGAGGTCTGGACCAACCCGCAGCACATGCACACGTGCGCGGCCTACTTCCAGGCCGTATATCGCGCGCCGGTGATCGAGCTGCCGCACATCTGGTCGCCGTACTTCATCGAACGCAGCCTCGACGCCGACCCCGAGCTGAAGGCGCGCTTCGGCTACCGCAACCACGGTCCGGCCAAGCGCATCGCGTTCTTCGAGCCGAACCTGAACGTCGTGAAGAGTTCGATCGTGCCGATGCTGGCCGCGAACGCGTGCTACGTCGAGCATCCTGAACTCGTCGAACACGTGTACATGACCAACACGTTCGACAAGAAGGAAAACGTCGCCTTCAAGCATCTCGCGCTCGGGCTCGAGATGGTGCGCGACGGCAAGGCGACGGCCGACGTGCGCGCGCCGTTCGTCGCGTGGGCCGCGCATCACACCGACATCGTCGTGTCGCACCATTGGGAAAACGGCCTGAACTACCTGCTGTACGACGCGCTGTACGGCAACTATCCGCTCGTGCACAACTCGCCGTTCCTGCGCGACGTCGGCTATTACTACCCGGACTTCGAGATCTTCGACGCGGCACGCGCGATCGCGACCGCCGCGCAGACGCACGACGCGCGGCTCGACGACTACGCGGCAGCGGCCCGCCGCTGCCTGCAGCAGGTCGACACGCTCGCCGACCACAACGTCCGCGCGTATTCCGGGCAGATCCAGCGCCTGTTCGCCGGGCGCGCGCTCGGCTAACCTCCTTCGCACGCGCTCCCGCCCATGAATCAGACCGTCCGCAATTTCGTCGTGATCGATTCGATCCACGGCCCGTTCGTTATCAACCGGCACTGCGCGCTGCAGGCCGAGGCGCTGATCAAGACAGGCCGGCCGCATATCCAGGCCGAGCTCGACACGATCCTGCAGGTGATCGACCAATTGCCCGACGGCGCGATCGCGGTGGACGGCGGCGCGAATGCAGGGCTCGTGTGCGTGCCGATCGCGCACCGGCTGCGCGC
This sequence comes from Burkholderia sp. BCC1985, assembly GCF_905339915.1. Lineage (NCBI taxonomy): Bacteria > Pseudomonadati > Pseudomonadota > Betaproteobacteria > Burkholderiales > Burkholderiaceae > Burkholderia > Burkholderia sp. BCC1985. The sequence continues at coordinate 80,678 of NZ_CAJPGY010000030.1, read as the reverse complement.
GCGCGGCGGCCGCGTGTATGCGTTCGAGCCGCAGCGCACGCTGTTCCATGCGCTCGGCGGCACCGTCGCGCTCAACGAGCTCGACAACCTCCATCTGCTGAACATGGGACTCGCCAGCGCCAACGGCACGATGAAGGTGCCCGACATCGACTATGGGCAGGATGCCGATTTCGGCACGGTGTCGCTCGTCGACGAGCAAGCGGCGGGCGGCACGCCGACGCCGGTCGTCAGGCTCGATTCGCTCGGCCTGCCGCGGCTGGATTTCCTCAAGCTCGACATCGAAGGGATGGAGATCGACGCGCTGCGCGGCGCACGCCGGCTGATCGAAACGCATCTGCCGTGGTGCTGGATCGAATACTGGAAAGTCGGCGAGGCGCCGATCATCGATACGTTCGCCAGCCTCGACTACACGTTCTACCGGATCGACGGGCTGAACATGCTCTGCGTGCCGAACCCGCGCTGGGACCGGCAACGCCTGTTCATCTCGGGCGAGCCCGTCGGCCGCGTATCCGCCCGCGCAGACGATGACGCGAATGCCGCCGTGTCAGCCGAGACCGACGACGCGCCCGAAACGCACTGGAACCGCGCGCTCGACCACGAGTCCCGCTGCGAATGGGGCCACGCGATCGCCCGCTGGCTGCGCGCGCGCGGCCGGGGCCTCGACGACGATGCGATCGCGTTCCAGCTCGCGTCGTGCTACGGCTTCGCCGGCGCGCCCGACGCCGGGCTCGCGGCACTCGAACGCATCGGCGAACCGGCCGCGCTGCCCGACGCGCTGCGCGGGCGCGTCGAACTCGCGCGCTCGGCGCTCCTGCTGCGTGCCGGCCGGTGCGACGAAGCCGCGCGCGCGACCATCGCCAGCGAGAACGTGCTCACGGCCGCACGGTTCGGGCTGCCGACGGAACGGCTCTACGACGGCCAGCCGCTGCACGGCAAGCGGCTGCTCGTGATCAGCTACGGCGGGGTCGGCGACCAGCTCCAGTACGCGCGCTACCTGCATGCGCTCGACGCGCTCGACGGCGTGGCGGTGACAGTCATCGTCCCCGCCGCGCTGGCCGACCTGATGCGCCATACGTTCCCGCGCATCGAAGTCGTCGCCGCACACGGCGCGTGGGTCGACACGTCGCAGATCGCTCACGACTACTGGTGTTCGTTCCTGGTGCTGGCCGCGCAGTTCGGCTACGCGCCGGCACCGGCCGGCGCGCCGGCCGCCTACCTGTCGTGCCCGCCCGAACAGACGGCGGCGTGGCGCGAACGCGTCGCGCGCGATGGCAGCGCACCGGGCACGCGCCGCATCGGCCTCAACTGGCGCGGCCGCGACGAAAGCGATGCGCGCTTCCTGCGGGCGGCCAGCCTGCGCGACCTCGCACCGCTCGCGCGGCTGCGCGGCCATGCCGCGTACTGCATCAACCGCGACATCGCCGCACAGTCCGAGCCGTCGGATCTGCCGGTCACGTTCCCGCATCACGCGATCGGCGATTTCAGCGACCTGGCCGCACTGATGCTCGCGATGGACGCCGTGGTCACCACCTGCACCGCGCACATCCACCTGGCCGGCGCGCTAGGTGTGCCGGCCGTCCTGCTGCTGAGCCCGAAAGCCGATGCACGCTGGGAAACCGGCTCGCGTACCGCGCTGTACCCGGGCATCCGGATCGTGCGCGCCGCGCATCCGGGCCGCTGGGACGATGCGGTCGACCGCGCGCTGGCGCTCGTGCTGGGTGGCTTCGGGAAGGATTGACGAGTGACCTTGCCGCGCGACGCAAGCGGTAGTACTCCTGAGGAGCGTGACGAGAACCTGACGAGGACGTGATGCACGAACCGGCGTCAAGCCGGCACGCGCTGCCCGCGTCGCTCGGCGAACGCACGGCCATGCCGCCGGCCGATGCGCGCAAGCCTCGCGAAACAACGTGCCGCCGCGGGGCCGACATCGCCGGCCTGTTGCGCCAGGCTGCCCGATACGCCGCACGCGATCGCCGAATCGTCGCCGCAAGCGCCCGCGAACACACCGGCGAAATAGTGTCGCGCCGCGCGCTCGCGACCGTCGGCATCGAGCGGTTTCATCCGGTGAATGTGTTGCGAGACGTCCTTCAGGCCGTCGAGAAACGGCATGACGTCGACCGGTGAAGCGGTCGCGTCAATCGCATCAGCGCCGAGTTGCTCCAGCATCTCGGCCAGTTCGGCGATCGCGACGAGCTCGCGCGCATCGGCCGCCTGCGTGCCCGTTCCGTGCCCGGCCTTCTTCGTCGCCGCCATGCCCACGCCCCTATTCAATTCTTCGTTGTCCGATGCCGGCGCGCCGCGCCCGCGCCGCGGCGTCATGCGGCGGCCGGTGACCGCCATGTAAAGCGGATGCCCTGTGCCCATGAGACGCCGGAATCCAGGATGATCTGCCGGTCGATCTCGTTCTCCACGCCTTCGACGACGACGTGCCGCGCGCTTTCGTGCGCGAACGCGATCAGCCGGCGAAACTGGTAGCGCCCGATCGCGTTGCGCTTGATCAGCGACAGGACCGACCTGTCGAGCTTCACGATGTCGGGATTGCCGACCACCAGGTTGTTCAGCGCGCTGAAGCCGACGCCGAAATCGTCGATCGCGACGCGGCACCCGGCCTGGCGAAACCGGTTCACGAACGACCGGCCCGCGACGGGGTTCAGCGGCCCCGTCTCGGTGATTTCGACGACCAGCCGCGCCGCGACCGACGGCTCGCGCTCGAGCCGCCTGAACAGGGCGAGCCACGCGTCGTCCACGACCGCGCTCGTCGCCGTGACGTTGCAGCCGTACACGGCCTTCGGATCGGCGCGCAGCGCGTCGATCGTCCGGCCCACCACGAGCCGGTCGAACCAGCGCATCAGCCCGAGCGATTCGAGGCGCGGCAGGAACGCGAGCGGCGGCAAGACATCGCGCGCGCCCCAGCGCAGCCGCGCGAGGCATTCGTGATACAGCACGCCGCCCGACAAATCGGCGCGGCAAACCGGCTCTCGCGCGAATCCGAGCCGGCTTTCGACGAAACTGCGTACCGACGCAAGGTCGGGGTGATCGTCAGGCGCGCCGAATACGAGATCGATCTCGTCCCGATTCGCTACGCTGTTCGCCTCCAGGCGAGGTTCGACCGCATTCATCCGGCGCTCCGGCAATTGTCGGACCGCCGATGACGGCCCGCGCTCTCGATACATGTGGCGCGAGCCGACCACGACGCGCACCACCGCCTACCCGGCCCAACCTCTTTTTCGATCTTTTTCGGGAGCGTACTTTTTATTCCGGCGTGCCGTCAAATCAGATATTGTCAATGATATTCAAACACCGAAAATACACCACACGCGCACGTCGACAACAGTGCGACAGGTTACACAAAAACGTCGACGATACTCCGATCGATACTCGTTATTTGCCCCACCCGAACATCTTCGGGTGAATCGATTTATCGCAAGACCCGTTTCAAAAATCGGATGTTTGAAATATCATATGACAAATGCGCGCCAGCGAAACGCTACCCGGACCCGACGGCCGGATTCCTCGCAGCCGCTGGCAAACCGTGCAGCCATTGCGTTGCGACGACGCATTCGGTCTCCACAGAATTCAATTTTGCCGTTTCAAACGATATTGAAAATATTTCAATGATAATCCGGCTGACTTGAACTACAATAATTAAGTCGAATTATACGGCAACCATCTATCGAAAGATATTTAACAATCTTTCCGACTAGTTAACCTATAAAATTATTTTTGACGGACTTCCCTCGGAGCCGTCAAATTCGTGCCTTCAAAAACCGTCGAATCTCCCCGGTTCGGCGGTTTCTTTTTTAACGGCTCATTTCTTCAGACATTAACCCGGGACAATCCGGTTGACGGCAGGCGGCGAAATCGAGCCGACCGCCTCGATCGCGCAAATCGCGATCGAATGCGCCCGCAGGCAGCGGCGCGTGCCGCGTCGTGCAGCCTTATGCCGCCGTCGCGCCGATCAGGTTCGCGAGCAGCGCGTCGTAGTCGGCGACGAGCGCGGGGTTCGCCGACGTATAGCGGCGCAGGATCTCGCGCTGCCGCCGCGCATACCCTTGCCAGTCGTCGTCGTGCGTATGCAGCACGTGCAGCAGCGCCTCGGTGCCCTTCTGCACGTCGTTGCCAGGATAGTAGTAGCCGAGGTCCGGCACGAGGCTCGCGTTGTGCACGAGCGGATAACCCTGCCAGCACACGTCGAAATAGAAATAGTTGAGCGGGTTCGCCCATTGATGCGACACGACGATGTCGGTCATGTCGGCCAGGAACAACGGCGTGTCGAAACGCCCGACGAAGCTCGCCTTGCCCGCGCGCACGATGTCCAGGTAGTTCATCAGCGTCACGAACTCGGGGCTGTTGTGCGCGAGGCGATCGGCGTTCGTCACGTGCGTGAAGCAGATCGCGTCGGGATCGCGGCGATACGCCTCGTCGATGATCAGCATCGGATACATGCAGAACTTCACGACGTTGTGGTTCGGCTCCATCACCGTCAGCCGCTTGCCCGGTTCGCTGCGCGGCCGGTATTCGCCACGCTCCGGCAGCGATTGCGCACGCGCCTCCAGACACATCGGGTCCCACACGAACGGCACGACGCGCCCCGGGCAACGGCGCAGCGACTGCAGGAACGGCAGCGACGACTCCGCGATCTGCGGAATGGCCCACAATTCGTCGTAGCCGCGGTTGATGAACAGCGAATCCCACATGCGGCGGCCGAACAGTATCGATTCCATCGAGGTGATGTACTCGAAGCCGCAGCAGTAGCTGACGATCTTCGCGCCGCGCGCCTTCAGGTAGGCCGTCTGCTCGCCGTCGATCTGACCGCCCAGCTCGATCACCACGTCGAGCGCATCCTTCATGTCGGCGAACGCGCGCGTGTCGTATACGCGGCGATCCCAAGGCAGCGCGTCGGTAAGCGCCACGTCGGTCGTGTTGACCAGCGTCACGCGATACCCATGCGGCGACGCCATCAACAACTTCGCGAGAAACAACGCGTTCTGCTTGATGCCGTTGATCCACAGGCTTTCGTCGGGGGCGCGCAGGCCGATCGTGATACCGATGCGCAGGCCGTTCAGGGCAGGAGACTTCATCTCGTCGGCGGGGGGCGTGATTGAATGGATGCAGTGTAGCTCACGGCAGTGGCCACGTGAGCAATCCGCCAGTCTAGCGGAGCGCCGGCCGCCAGACTGTCAGGCATGGTCATACGCGATGCGGCCGAGAGCCGTCGTCCGCACCGTGCGGGCCTGGCCATGCACGCCATCGCCGACGGCCGGATGCGAAATGCGACGAGGCCGGCGCCGCGCCGCGAGGCGCCACGCCGGCCCGTGCGCGGCACACGCCGCGATCAGCCTTCCGCCATCATCAGCAACTGCGCGCCATCCGCGACCTGGTCGCCGACGCCGTACAGCACTTCCGCGACGACACCCGCGCCGGGCGCGCCGATCGTGTGCTCCATCTTCATCGCTTCCATCACGATCAGCGGCGTGCCGGCCTCGACCTTCTGGCCCGGCTCGACCAGCACCGCGATCACCTTGCCGGGCATCGGTGCAGTGAGGCGGCCGCCGCCATGCTCGGCATCGCCCGCGTGCGCGAGCACGTTGCGCCATTCGAAGGTCTCGGCGACACCCTGCGTGAACACGTGGAAACTGTCGCCGTCCGCATACACCCGGCCGCTGCTGCGCACGCCGTCGAGCGTCACGTCGAAGTCGAGCGGCGTCGCGCCGCGCGTCCACGCGAACGGCTGCGCGGCCGCGTCTCCGGTGGCGAGGCGCGTGCTGCCACCGTCGTCCTCGTAGGTGACCGTCACGTCCGCTTCGCGATCGGGCGCATGCCATTCGAGCGTGCGGCGATAGCCGCCGTTCAGCCGCCAGTCCGGCAGCGCGCCCCACGGCGACGCGCTTTCCCGTGCGGCCGCGCCGCGTTCGCGCGCAAGCAGTGCCGCACAGGCCAGCGCGAGCGTCGCGCGCGGCGGCTGTTGCGGCGCGAACAGCGCATCGTGGTTGCGCTCGATCAGGCCCGTGTCGAGATCGGCGCTCGCAAACGGCCCGCAGTTGACGATCCGCTGCAGGAACGCGGCATTCGTGTGCAGGCCCACCACCTCGCAGGCCCGCAGCGCGCGCAGCATCCGGCCGAGCGCTTCCGCACGGTCCGCGCCGTGCACGATCAGCTTCGCGATCATCGGATCGTAGAACGGCGTGATCGCGTCGCCCTCGCGCACGCCGCTGTCGACGCGCACCGGCGCGCCGATCGCGAACTCGACGCCTTCCGGCAGCCGCAGGTGCTTCAGCGTGCCGGTGGACGGCAGGAAGCCGCGCGCCGGATTCTCCGCGTAAAGACGCGCCTCGATCGCATGACCCTGCACGCGCAGTTCGTCCTGCTTCAGCGGCAGCGGCTCGCCCGCTGCGACGCGCAGCTGCCATTCGACGAGATCGAGCCCCGTGACCATCTCGGTGACCGGATGCTCGACCTGCAGGCGCGTGTTCATTTCCATGAAGTAGAACGCTTCGCCCGTCATGATGAACTCGACGGTGCCCGCACCGACGTAATTCACCGCGCGCGCGGCCGCGACGGCCGCCTCGCCCATCGCCTGGCGCACGTCTTCATGCAGCCCCGGCGCCGGCGCTTCCTCGAGCACCTTCTGGTGACGACGCTGCACCGAACAGTCGCGATCGAACAGGTAGACGGTGTTGCCGTGCGTGTCGCCGAACACCTGCACTTCGACGTGACGCGGGCGCGTCAGGTATTTCTCGATCAGCACGCGGTCGTTGCCGAAGCTGCTCGCGGCCTCGCGCTGGCACGACGCGAGCGCCGCCGGGAAGTCCTCGGAGCGCTCGACCACGCGCATGCCCTTGCCGCCGCCGCCCGCGCTCGCCTTCAGCAGCACCGGGTAGCCGATCTCGTCGGCTTCGAGATGCAGGTTCGCCGCGTCCTGGTCGTCGCCGTGATAGCCGGGCACGAGCGGTACCGCGGCCGCGTGCATCAGCGCCTTGGCGGCAGCCTTCGAGCCCATCGCCGCGATCGCGTCGACCGGCGGCCCGATGAACGCGATGCCGGCCGCCTCGCAGGCATGCGCGAAATCCTCGTTCTCCGACAGGAAGCCGTAGCCCGGATGGATGGCCTGCGCACCGGTCGCGCGCGCGGCCTCGATGATGCGCTCGATGCGCAGGTAGCTGTCCGCGGCCGCCGCGCCGCCGATGTGCACGGCTTCGTCGCATGCGGCGACGTGCTTCGCGTTCGCGTCCGCGTCGGAATAGACGGCGACGCTCGCGATCCCGAGACGTTTGCACGTCGCGGCGACGCGGCAGGCGATTTCACCGCGGTTGGCGATCAGAATCTTGTCGAACATGGCTTCGATGTCGTCCGGAAAGTTAGGGGCACGCCGTCATTCACGCCACGAAGGCGTGCGTTTCTCGAGGAAGGACGCGATCCCTTCGCGCGCTTCCGCGCCGGCGCGGGTGCGCGCGATCCAGTCGGCTGTCTGCTCGATCAGCGTCGCGTCGAGCGGCCGGCCGGCCACGTCGGCGACGAGCCGCTTGCACGCCTGCACGGCGTCGGGGCCGTTCGCGACGAGCGTCGCGGCCAGCTTCGCGACCGTTTCGTCGAGCGCATCGGCCGGCACTGCGTCGTGAATGAAGCCGAGCGACGCGGCGCGCGCGCTGTCGAACACCTCGGCCGTCGTGAAGTAGCGGCGCGCCGCGCGCTCGCCCATCGCCCGCACGACGTACGGCGCGATCGTCGCGGGAATCAGCCCGAGCCGCGCTTCGGACAGGCAGAACTTCACGCCGTCGGCGGCGATCGCGATGTCGGCCGCCGCGACGAGACCCACGCCGCCCGCATACGCGTCGCCATGCACGCGCGCGATCACCGGCTTGCCGCAGCGGTGGATCGCCTCGAGCATGCGCGCGAGCTTGCGCGCGTCGGCGCGGTTCTCGTCGTCCGAGTAACCGGCCATCTTCTTCATCCAGTTCAGGTCCGCGCCCGCGCAGAACGCCGCGCCTTCCGCGGCGAGCACGATCGCACGCACGCCGGCGTGCGCGTCGAGCCACTCGAACGCGGTGGTCAGCTCGGCGATCGTCGTCTCGTTGAACGCGTTGCGCACGTCGGGCCGCGCGAGCGTGACGGTCGCCACGCGGCCGGCTTCGCTTACCTTGATCGTTTCGTATCGCATCGGTCAGCCCTCCCGGCCGTTACATGCGGAACACGCCGAAGCGCGTGTCGTCGATCGGCGCGTTCATCGACGCGGCGAGGCCGAGGCCCAGCACGTCGCGCGTCTGCGCGGGGTCGATCACGCCGTCGTCCCACAAGCGCGCACTCGCGTAGTACGGATGCCCCTGGCGCTCGTACTGGTCGCGGATCGGCTGCTTGAATGCCTCTTCGTCCTCGGCCGACCACGCGCCGCCCTTTGCCTCGATGCCGTCGCGGCGCACGGTCGCGAGCACCGACGCCGCCTGCTCGCCGCCCATCACAGAGATCCGCGCGTTCGGCCACATCCACAGGAAACGCGGGCCGAACGCACGGCCGCACATCCCGTAGTTGCCGGCGCCGAACGAGCCGCCGATGATCACCGTAAACTTCGGCACCTTCGCATTCGACACGGCCGTCACCATCTTCGCGCCATGGCGCGCGATGCCTTCGTTCTCGTACTTGCGGCCGACCATGAAGCCCGTGATGTTCTGCAGGAACACGAGCGGAATCTTGCGCTGGCAGCACAGCTCGATGAAATGCGCGCCCTTCACGGCCGATTCGGAGAACAGGATGCCGTTGTTCGCGACGATCCCGACCGGATGACCCCAGATGTGCGAGAAGCCCGTGACGAGCGTCGTGCCGAAGCGCGCCTTGAATTCGTCGAACTCCGAATCATCGACGATGCGCGCGATCACCTCGCGCACGTCGAACGGCTTGCGCGTGTCGACCGGAATCACGCCGTACAGGCTCTTCGCGTCGTAGCGCGGCGGCTTCGGTTCGCGCAGCGCCACCGGCGACGCGATCTTCGGCGCGAGGTGACCGACGATGTTGCGCGCGATCGACAGCGCATGCGCGTCGTTCTGCGCGAGGTGGTCGGCCACGCCCGACAGGCGCGTGTGCACGTCGCCGCCGCCGAGGTCCTCGGCGCTCACTTCCTCGCCGGTCGCGGCCTTCACGAGCGGCGGGCCGCCGAGGAAAATCGTGCCCTGGTTCTTCACGATGATCGACTCGTCGCTCATCGCCGGCACATACGCGCCGCCCGCCGTGCACGAGCCCATCACGACCGCGATCTGCGCGATCCCCGCGGCGGACATCGTCGCCTGGTTGAAGAAGATGCGGCCGAAGTGGTCGCGATCGGGAAACACGTCGTCCTGGTTCGGCAGGTTCGCGCCGCCCGAATCGACGAGATACACGCACGGCAGCCGGTTTTCCGCGGCGATTTCCTGCGCGCGCACGTGCTTCTTCACGGTCATCGGGTAGTAGGTGCCGCCCTTGACCGTCGCGTCGTTGCACACGATCACGCACTCGCGGCCCGCGATCCGGCCGATCCCGGTGATCACGCCCGCGCCCGGCGCGTCGTCGTTGTACATGCCGTTCGCCGCGAGCTGCGACAGCTCGAGGAACGGCGCACCCGGATCGAGCAGTTGCGCGATGCGGTCGCGCGGCAGCAGCTTGCCGCGCGACAGGTGCTTGTCGCGCGCGGCCGGGCCGCCGCCTTGCGCGAGCTGTTCGATCTTCGCGCGCAGGTCGGCGACGACCGCCTCCAGCGCCGCGGCGTTCGCGCGGAATTCTTCCGAACGCGGGTTCAGTTTCGATTCGATGATCGGCATCGACGGGGCTCCGTTCGCGTGACGTGGGGCGTTACATCGTTTCCGCGAACAGCTCGCGGCCGATCAGCATCCGGCGGATCTCGCTCGTGCCGGCGCCGATCTCGTAGAGCTTCGCGTCGCGCCACAGACGGCCGACCGGGTATTCGTTGATGTAGCCGTTGCCGCCGAGGATCTGGATCGCCTCGCCGGCCATCCACGTCGCCTTCTCGGCCGTGTAGAGGATCACGCCCGCGCAGTCCTTGCGCACCTGGCGGATGTGGTCGCTGCCCGCCGAGTCGAGATGGCGGCCGACCGCGTACAGGTACGCGCGGCACGCCTGGAACGTGGTGTACATGTCGGCGACCTTGCCCTGGATCAGCTGGAATTCGCCGATCGACTGGCCGAACTGCTTGCGGTCGTGGATATACGGCACCACCGCGTCGAGACACGCGGCCATGATGCCCGTCGGGCCGCCCGACAGCACCGCGCGTTCGTAGTCGAGGCCGCTCATCAGCACCTTCACGCCGCCGTTGAGCTGGCCGAGGATGTTCTCCTCCGGCACCTCGACGTCCTGGAACACGAGTTCGCCCGTGTGCGACCCGCGCATGCCGAGCTTGTCGAGCTTCTGCGCGACCGAGAAGCCCTTCATCCCCTTCTCGACGATGAATGCGGTGATGCCGCGCGGGCCGGCGTCGATATCCGTCTTCGCGTAGACGACGAGCGTGTCGCAGTCGGGGCCGTTGGTGATCCACATCTTCGTGCCGTTGAGCACGTAACGGTCGCCGCGCTTGTCCGCGCGCAGCTTCATGCTGACGACGTCGGAGCCCGCGTTCGGCTCGCTCATCGCGAGCGCGCCGATGTGTTCGCCCGACACGAGCTTCGGCAGGTACTTCTGCTTCTGCGCGTCGGTGCCGTTGCGGTGGATCTGGTTCACGCACAGGTTCGAGTGCGCGCCGTACGACAGGCCGATCGACGCCGATGCGCGCGAGATCTCCTCCATCGCGACCATGTGCGCGGTGTAGCCCATGTTCGCGCCGCCGTATTCCTCGGCCACCGTCATGCCGAGCACGCCGAGATCGCCGAACTTCTTCCACAGATCCATCGGAAACTGGTCGGTGCGGTCGACCTCCGCCGCGCGCGGCGTGATTTCCTTCGCCGCGAACGTCGCGACGGCGTCGCGCAGCATCTCGATGTCCTCACCGAGCATGAATTGCACACCGGGCAGGTTGATCATGTCTCCTCCGTCTCCAGAAAGTGGGTCGCACGCGCCGATTTCTGAGTTTCGCTCAAATCGGATCAATGCGTCGATTCATTAAGCCAATACAGCGGAAATTTTGCACAGTTTCGCGCCTCGCCCGGCTTGCCGTCAATAGTTTTTTGAGTGACACTCAGATATCATTGCGAGATGACAGCCGCTACCGCCGACACCATGACCGCCACCGCCAAAGCCGATCGCGCCGAGCCGTCGCGCGCCCCCGCCGGGCGCAAGTCCCAGCAGCGCGTGCAGGACATCCTGCGCGCCGGCCGCGAAGTGTTCGCCGAAAAGGGCTACGAGCATGCGACGGCCGCCGAGATCGCGCAGCGCGTCGGCGTGTCGGAGGCGACGGTGTTCAGCTACTTCCGCGGCAAGCGCGAGCTGTGCGCGCGTGTGATCGCCGACTGGTATGACGAAATCATTGCCGCGTTCGAACTTGGGATGCCGCAGGACGCGCCGGTGCAACAGCAGTTCGCGTTCATCGTGCGCACGCACCTGCGGCTGATGCTCGTGAACGGCACGGGGCTGTGCGCGCTGGTGCTGTCGGAGGGACGTGCGAAGCAGCATGCGCTGAGCGACGAGCTCACCGCGCTGCAACGCCGCTACACGGCGCCGCTGATGGACGTGCTCGCGCGCGGCCAGGCGGCCGGGCAGGTGCGCCGCGACATGCCGCTGAGCCTGCTGCGCTCGATGGTGTTCGGGCCGATCGAGCACGTGCTGTGGGATGCGATCCTCGGGCACCGCAAGCTCGATACGGAAACGACGGCCACGCAGCTGATCGACATGCTGTGGGCGGCCGTGCAGCCGCCCGCGCCGGAGCAGGCGGCGCTGGTGCGCTTCAGGAACGAAGTCGCGGAAGCGGTGCGGCGGCTGGAAGGCGAAGCGTCACGCGTGTGAGGCGGGCAGGCGGTGCGGCGCGCCTGGCGCCTTGCCGCATCACCTGCTCCATCGAGCCGAGTCCAACCGCTACGACTCCTCGCTCACCCGCAGCGGCGCGCGGCTCTGCTCGTTATTCAGATGGACGAACTTGCGCAACAGGCGCATCAGTTCCTGCGAATCGTCCTCGCCCATGCCGTCGAACAGGCCGGCACGCAATTCCTTCACCGACGGAATCAGGTGCGTGAGCAGCTCGACGCCCGCCGGCGTCAGCAGCAGGCGCCGCTGACGCCGCGGCAGCACTTCGCGGACGATCAATCCTTTCGCCTCGAGCCGGACCGCGAGATCGGCAGTGGTCGACGTGTCGAGCGCCACCCGCTGCGCGAGCGTCACCTGATCGAGCCCCGGGCACTCGTAGAGCATCCGCAGGACCGCGTACTGCACCGGCGTCACGTCCCGGCCCAGCTTCTCGTAGAACATCGCGACCGCGATCTGGTGCGCGCGCCGGATCAGGTGGCCGGGCTCGTCGTACAGGTCGAGCGGGAAAACCGGCGCGTCGGCGGGATTCGTTTTTTCCATGAATGAGTCGATGACATAGGCGGCGCACGCCGTTGCGTGCGCCGACGGCATGGCGCTGCCTCACGCCATTTCCCGGGAAAACCAGTATACCGCTCGCCTTGCTCCAGCCAATCTCAATGAGTACACTGAATCACATTCAGTACACGGAATGACTGGTTGCCGCGTACCGGCGGCACCGCCCTGAAGGAGACGAACAACGTGTTTCTCAAGAACGCTTGGTATGTGGCCTGCACGCCCGACGAGATCGACGGCAAGCCGCTGGGACGCAAGATTTGCAACGAATCGATGGTGTTCTACCGCGCGGCGGACGGCCGGGTCGCCGCGCTCGAGGATTTCTGCCCGCACCGCGGTGCGCCGCTGTCGCTGGGTTTCGTGCGTGACGGCGTGCTCGTGTGCGGCTATCACGGGCTCGAAATGGGCTGCAACGGCAAGACGGCCGGCATGCCGGGCCAACGCGTCGGCGGCTTCCCGCCGATCCGCAGCTTTCCGGTGGTCGAACGGTACGGATTCGTGTGGGTCTGGCCGGGCGACGCGTCCGAAGCCGATCCCGCGAGGCTGCCCGCGCTGCAATGGGCCGAAGATCCGGCCTGGGCGCACGGCGGCGGCCTGTATCACATCCGTTGCGACTACCGGCTGATGATCGACAACCTGATGGACCTCACGCACGAGACCTACGTGCATGCAACGAGCATCGGCCAGAAGGAAATCGACGAAGCCGCGCCGAAGACCACCAGCAATGGCGACGAAGTCGTCACCAGCCGCTTCATGGAGAACGTGATGCCGCCGCCGTTCTGGCGGATGGCGCTGCGCGGCAACGGCCTCGCCGACGACGTGCCGGTCGACCGCTGGCAGATCTGCCGCTTCACGCCGCCGAGCCACGTGATGATCGAAGTGGGCGTCGCGCATGCGGGCCACGGCGGCTACGACGCGCCGGCGGAGCTGAAGGCGTCGTCGATCGTGGTCGACTTCATCACACCGGAGACGGACACCTCGATCTGGTACTTCTGGGGGATGGCGCGCAACTTCCGGCCCGACGATCACGCGCTGACCGCCGAGATCCGCGAAGGCCAGGGCAAGATCTTCGCCGAGGATCTCGAGATGCTCGAGCGCCAGCAGCTCAACCTCGAGCAGTGGCCGGAGCGCAAGCTGCTCAAGCTCAACATCGACGCCGGCGGCGTGCTGTCGCGCAAGGTGATCGAGCGGCTGCTCGCCGAGGAAAATGCGGCGAGCCCGCAGCGGCCCGTGATTCCGGTCGCGCAGATCAAGGAGGCGTCATGAGCGCCGCGACGCTGACGGTTCGCGTGGCCCGCAAGTGGCAGGAAGCGCGCGACATCTGCGGCTTCGAATTCGTCAGCGACGACGGTTCGCCCCTGCCGCGCTTCGACGCCGGCGCCCATATCGACGTGCATCTGCCGGGCGGGCTCGTGCGCCAGTACTCGCTGTGCAACCACCCGGAGCACGGCGATCGCTACCAGATCGCGGTGCTGCGCGATGCCGACGGCCGCGGCGGGTCGCGCGCGATTCACGACGAAGTCCGGCAAGGCGATACCGTGCGGATCGGCATGCCGCGCAATCAGTTCCCGCTCGCGCCCGACGCCCCGCACCACCTGTTGCTCGCCGGCGGAATCGGCGTGACGCCGATCCTCAGCATGGCCGAACGGCTGTTCTCGTCCGGCCTGCCGTTCGACATGCACTACTGCGCGCGTTCGACCGATCGCATGGCCTTCGTCGAGCGGATCAACGCTGCCGGGTTCCATGACCGCGTCCGCTTCCACGTCGACGACGGCGACCCCGCGCAACGCTTCGACCTCGCCGCGGTGCTCGCCGCCGCGCCGGACGGCGCGCACCTGTACGTATGCGGCCCGCGCGGCTTCATGGATGCGGTGCTGAACGCCGCGCGCGAGCGCAACTGGGCCGAAGCGCGGCTGCACTACGAGTTCTTCGGCGGCGCGGTTGCGTCGTCCGGCGCGGATCGCGCGTTCCAGGTCCGGATCGCGAGCAGCGGCAAGGTGATCGACGTGCCGGCCGAATGCACGGTCATCGCGGCGCTGGCGGCCAACGGCATCGACGTGCTGACGTCGTGCGAACAAGGCGTATGCGGCACCTGCATGACGCGCGTGCTCGAAGGCGAGCCCGATCATCGCGATTCGTATCTGACGGAAGCGGAACAAGCGGCCGGCGACCAGTTCATGCCGTGCTGCTCCCGATCGCGAAGTGACCTGCTGGTCCTCGATCTGTAGACGGACCGCCCGATACGCGGCGGCCAACCACAATACTGGAGACGATCAATGGAACGACCTGCCCAGGCCCCCATCAGTACTGCTCAATTCCCGGTCGACCGATGGTGGGTCGCCGCGCTGTCATCCGAACTGACGGACCGCCCCGTCGCCCGCACGCTGCTCGGCCGCCCGGTCGTCCTGTTCCGGTTGCCGTCCGGGGAAGTCGGCGCGCTGGAGGATCGCTGCTGCCACAAGTCGCTGCCGCTGTCGTGCGGCTCGCTCGAAGCGCGCGGCCTGCGCTGCGGCTATCACGGGCTGCTGTTCGACCGCGGCGGCACCTGCGTGGAGATTCCCGGGCAGGAACGCATTCCGGCGAAGGCATGCGTGGCGTCGTATCCGGTTCAGGAGCAGGACGCGATCGTATGGATCTGGATCGGCGCCGACGCGCACGCCCAACCGACCTGCGCGCCGCCGCGCTATGCGTTCCACACGGATCCGCAATACCGGTTCGGCGGCGGCCACTACCATTACGACGCGCCGTATCAGCTGATTCACGACAACCTGATGGACCTGAGCCACCTCGGCTACGTTCATCTGAAAACGATCGGCGGTAACGCGCCGCTGCATATGGGCGCGGAAACCCGCGTCAGCAGCGACGGCGACACGGTGACGCTGGTCCGCAGGATGCCGGAATCCGACCCGCCGCCGACCTACACGGCCGCGTGGCCGTTCGCGGGCCGCGTCGACCGCTGGCAGGAAATCGAATTCCACGTGTCGCATATCCGGATCTGGACCGGCGCGATGGACGCCGGCACCGGCGACCTGCACGATCCGGCGCGCGGGGGTTTTCACATGCGCGGCTTCCACGGCATTACGCCCGAGACGGAAACGACGACGCACTACTTCTGGACCGTCGCGACCAATCCGCAACACGACGTCGAACGCATCGCGCAAACGGTCATCGAGCAATCCGCGGCGACGTTCGATGAAGACAAGACGGTGATCGAAGCGCAATACCGCAATCAGTTGCGGTTTCCGGACGGCCGCCAGATCGACATTCACGTCGACGCGGGCCCCAATCGCGCGCGGCGCGTGATCGAGCGGCTGCTGCTACAGCCCGACCCCGCGTAACCCTCGCGCCGGCGCGCGAACGACGCGAGCCGGCCGCGACGGGAGTTCCCCGCGTTGCCCGTCAACCCACGCATTCGCTTTCGCCCCATTCGCCGCTGCCGGCTTCGATTTCATCCCATTCGATTAGTCATACTATTTTTATCAAGGATCTTTGACGTGAGCGAAAATATCCGCAATACGATCGACGCGTCCCCGATGAGCGCGTTCCAGACGATGGCGGTCACGGCCTGCGTCGTGCTGAACATGCTCGACGGCTTCGACGTGCTGGCCATCGCGTTTGCCGCGCCGCACCTGGCGGCCGAGTGGAAACTGAGCGGCAAGGAAATCGGCCTGCTGCTGAGCGCCGGGCTGGCCGGCATGGGGATCGGCTCGGTGCTGATCGCCCCGCTGGCCGACCGCGTCGGCCGCCGCCGCATCATCCTGCTCTGCCTCGCGGTGATCTCGACCGGCATGCTGGCCTGTGCGGCCACGCACAGCACGTTGCAACTCGCCGTCGCGCGCGCCTATACGGGGCTCGGCATCGGCGGGATGCTCGCAAGCCTGACCGTCATCAGCGGCGAATACGCATCGAACAAATGGCGCAGCGCCGCGATCGGCATGCAGTCGACCGGCTACGCGATCGGCGCCACCGCGGGCGGCGTTCTCGCCGGTTACCTCCTGTCGGTATGGGGATGGCGCAGCGTGTTCGCGTTCGGCGGCATCCTGACCTTGATGGCGATCCCGATGGTGCTCGCGCTGTTGCCGGAATCGCTCGACTTCCTGCTGGCGCGGCGTCCGGACGACGCGCTGCAGAAGATCAACCGCATCCTCGCGAGAATGAAGCGCGCGCCGATCGACGCGCTGCCGGCCGCGAGCGCATCGATCGACACGGCGAGCCCCGCGTCGAACTGGACGGCCGTGCTGCGCGCGCCGCTCACGCGCCGCACGATCGCGCTGTGGATCGCGTTCTTTCTCGTGATGGGCAGCTTCTATTTCGTCGTCAGCTGGACGCCGAAGCTGCTGGTCCAGGCCGGCCTGTCGGCCTCGCAGGGCGTGACCGGCGGCGTGCTGCTCAACCTCGGCGGCATCGCGGGCGCGTCGCTGTTCAGCCTGCTGTCGACCCGGTTCGGCCTGCGCAGCCTGCTGGGCGCGACGCTGTTGCTGGGCGGCGCACTGATGGTCGCGTTCGGCGCGAACACCGGCTCGCTCGGCACCGGGATGATCGTCGCGGTGTTCCTCGGCGCCGTGATCAACGCGTGCGTGGCCGGCATGTACGCGCTGTCGCCGACGCCGTATCCCGCCGAGATCCGCACGACCGGCATCGGTCTCGCGGTCGGCATCGGCCGCCTCGGCGCGATCCTGTCGCCAATGACGGTCGGCGCGCTGCTGGACGACGGCTGGTCCGTGCCCCATCTCTATTTCGCGTTCCTCGTGCCGATGGCCGGCGCGGCGATCGCCGTCGCCGTGGCGGGCGCGCGGGTCGCGGCGCCGCGCCGGCAACGCGATCCGGCGATCTCGTAACACGCGACAACCGCAGTCCTGCCGATACCCGTCGGCATCCCGGTCGGGTCCGGGGCAATAAAAAAATAGATAAGTAGATCTACATACTGTTTGGAGACAGCCATGAAAACGAAACTGGGCGTCGCACTCGCGACGGCGATGGCACTGGCCGGACCGGCCTGCGCGCAAGGCAGCGTCACGCTGTACGGGATCATCGATACCGGCGTGTCCTACTACAACAACGCCGCGCGCGGCGGATCGTTCACCGGGATGCCGACGCTGACCGGCGAAGTGCCGTCACGCTGGGGCCTGAAAGGCACGGAGGATCTCGGCGGCGGCTACCAGGCCTTCTTCGTGCTCGAAAACGGCTTCCAGCCCGGCACCGGCGCGCTGAACTACGGCGGGCGCCTGTTCGGGCGGCAGGCCAACGTGGGCGTGAACAGCCCGTTCGGCGCGCTGACCCTCGGCCGCCAGATGAACATGTCGATGATCGTGCTGACCAATGCCGACGTGATCGGCCCGTCGATTCATTCGATGGCGGATTTCGACTCGTATCTGCCGAACGCGCGCAGCGACAATGCGATCGGCTACAAGGGCACGTTCCACGGCGTGACGCTCGGCGCGACCTACAGCTTCGGCCGCGACGCGGCCGGACCGGCGGGACCGTCGGCGACGGGCTGCGCCGGACAGGTGCCCGGTGACATCGTCGCGTGCCGCCAATACACGGCGATGCTCGCATATGACGCGAGCAATTTCGGGCTGGCCGCGTCGCACGACGTGATGCGCGGCGGCGGCGGCGCGCTCGCGCCGCTGAACAATCCGGCCTACACCGACACGCGCGACATCGTCGCGGGCTACGTGAAGATCGGCCCCGCGAAACTCGGCGCCGGGTGGATCCGCCGCAACCTCGCGGCGGCCGAACACCTGCAGGCCGACATCGTGTTCGCGGGCGGCACGTACTACGCGACGCCCTACCTCGCGCTCGACCTGCAGGGCGTGCGCTACCTGCAACGTCGCGAAAACAAGGAAGGCACGAACGCGACGCTGGTCGTCGGGCGCGCGAACTATTTCCTGTCGAAGCGGACGACCGTCTATACGTCGGTGGGCTACATGTTCAACAGCGCGCTGGCTGCGAACGCGGTCGCGGCCGGCGGGACGGTCGGCACCGGGATGAATCAGCTCGGCGTGATGGCCGGCATCCAGCAGAAGTTCTGAACGCCGGACACCGCACCTCGATCAATCGGCGAGCCGGCAATGCGACAGCTTCAGCCCGGGCAGCACCGGCGCGTCGATATAACCTTCGTTCACGCAACTGAAGCGGAAATTCGCGGACGCCGTGAACGGCTTGATCTCGCCGCCCAGGAATTTCGGTTTCAACGCGGCCTGGTCGGCCGCGTCGAAATGCGTGTCGAACTGCTCGCCGTCGGCCGTCAACGCACCGAAGTACGTGCCGCCCGGGTCGCTGCCCATCCGCATCACCGCGCCGACGAACGCGAGGCGCCTGCCGTCGTATTTCGTCTTCGCGGCGGCCATGTCCTGCGTGTAGGCCTCGATCACGGTGGCGTAGTGCGCGTCGATCGCGGGCTCGGCGGCCGGCGCGGCGTAGCCGCTCTGATGAACGCCCGCCAGCATCGCGCAGGCAGCCAGCGCGGCCGTCATGAACGGCGCGGAACTCTTTTTCATTGGGTGGTCTCCCGTCAAGCGTGGTGGTTGAAGTAAGCGATCGCGGCGCTTCGCCGGCTGCCCGGCGAAACACCCGAGAATGATCGTGCGGCCGTTGCGTCAATCGTTCGAATCGTGGAACACGGCTGCGATCACTTCAGCACCCGCGTGGTCGGCTGCGGTGCGCGACGTCGCGCGGCACGCGACGTGACAGGAAGATGACATGGTGCGGCCCCCGGCTCTCATTGAATTTCACTGCGTTTGATTTTGGGCGCTACGGTAGCAGACGGCCGGCGGCCCGGCAATCGCGATGCCCGGTCCGCATCGGCCTCTTTACAATTGCAAACGATTCTCATTACGTATATCATGCGCATCCTCCGCGCGACGCAGTAAAGGCGCCGCGGTCCGCGTCATCGTCCTTAGCACTCCGTCCATTCATCGATTCATGCCATCCCGCCGAACGCCCCATCGCGCCCGGACGCTTCGTCCGTGGCGCGCGAGCCTGCCTGCCCTGATCACGCTTTGCGTCGCAAGCGGCGCGCATGCGGATGTTGAACCTGCCGCCACGGCTTCGGCGGCCACGTCCTCGCCCTCGTCGACACCCGCGCGCCCCGAACGCGAACTGCCGACGATCAGCGTCAGCGCATCGTCAGCCGTCGATCCGACCGTCGGCTACCAGCCGCGCACGAGCAGCGTCGCCGGCGTCGACGATCGCCCGCTCAAGGAGATTCCGCAATCGGTCGCCGTGGTCAGCAGCAGCGTGATGCAGGACCAGCAGGCGCGCTCGCTCGACGACGTGCTCGGCAACATCAGCGGCGTCACGCAGACCAACACGCTCGGCGGCACGCGCGACGCGTTCATCAAGCGCGGCTTCGGCTCGAACAACGACGGCTCCGTGCTCGTCGACGGCGTGCGCACGCCGGTGCTGCACAGCTACCTCGCGACGATCGACCGCGTCGAAGTGCTGAAGGGCCCGGCTTCGCTGCTGTACGGGATGCAGGACCCGGGCGGCGTGATCAACCTCGTCACGCGCAAGCCGGAGGACACGTTCGGCGGCTCGATCTCGGCCTCGCGCACGAGCCATGGCGGCAGCAGCGCGCAGTTCGACCTGACCGGCCCGCTCGGCAAACCGGGCCAGGTCGCGGGCGGCACGCTCGCGTTCCGGCTCACCGGCGAATACGACACGAGCCGCTACTGGCGCAGCTTCGGCCGCGAGCGCAATGCGCTGATCGCGCCCGCGCTGTCGTGGCACGACGCGAACACGTCGATCGACGTCAGCTACCAGTACGTCGACTACACGATGCCGTTCGATCGCGGAACGGTGCTCGTGAACGGCCGCCCCGACGATGCGCTGCGCTATCGCCGCTACGAGGAAGCGTGGGCACAAAGCGGCGGCATCCAGGAAACGCTGCGCGCGCGCGTCGAACACCGCTTCTCCGACGCATGGCGCGTGCGCGCGACCTACGGCTGGGGCCGCGACCGCTACGATCAATACATCGCCCGCGCGACCGCCTTCAACAGCACGACCGGCGCGCTGTCGCGCTCGTCCGACGCGAACCTCGGACGCAACGACTCCGACCAGATCGCGACGCTCGGCCTGCTCGGCAACCTGACGCTCGCGGGGATGAGCCACGCGCTCTATGTCGGCGGCGAATACGAGCGGCAGCGCAGCTTCCGCGGCGACACGATCCGCGGCACCGCGACAAAGGGCTTCGATCTCTATGATCCCGTCTACGGCCTGCTCGCGCCCGGCGGCACGGTGAGCAAGGCGAGCGATTCGCTCTCGAAGGTCCACACGTACTCGATGATCGTGCAGGACTCGGTGAAGATCACCGACCGGCTCACCGCGGTCGGCGGGCTGCGCTGGGAGGACTGGCAGCAGGAATCGGGAATGGGGCGGCCGTTCGTGTTCGCCGACCGCTCGCACGGCAACGTGTGGCTGCCGCAGTTCGGGCTCGCGTATGCGCTCACGCCGTCGCTGACCGCGTATGCGAACGTGAGCCGTTCGTTCAAGCCGAACGTCGCGTCGAATGTGGCCGCGCCGCTCGCGCCGGAATTCGGCCGCGTGCTGGAAGCCGGCCTGAAGTTCAGCCTGAAGCCGGGCATCACCGGCACGCTCGCGGCCTATCAGATCGACAAGCGCAACGTCGCGGTGACGGTCAACGACATCACGTCGACGATCGGCACCGCGCGCTCGCGCGGGATCGAACTCGACGTCGCGGGGCAGCTCACGCGGCACCTGAGCCTGATCGGCAGCTATGCGTACACGAACGCGAACGACCGCGACAGCAACACGCCGCTCGTCAACGTCGCGCGCCACACCGGCAGCCTGTTCGCGGTGTACGACACGGCGATCGCGAACCTCCCGGGGCGCTGGCGCTTCGGCGGCGGCGCGCGGCTCGTCGGCGCACGGCCCGGCGACACCGCGAACAGCTTCACGCTGCCCGGCTACGTGACCGTCGATGCGTTCGCGGCCTACGAAACGACGATCGGCAAGTTCCCGACGCGCATCCAGCTCAACGTGAAGAACCTGCTCGACAAGACCTACTATCCGTCGAGCAACAGCAACCTGATCGTCGCGGTCGGCGAGCCGCGGCTCGTCACGCTGACGACGACGGTGTCGTTCTGACGCATCTTCGCGCCGGGTGGCCGGGGCCGGGGCCGTGCCGCGCGCCCCGGCCGGCGACACGAGCCGATCTCAGCCGCCCGCGAAATCGAGCAGGATCTTGCAGCTTTTCTCGGGATTGCGCTCGGCCATCTCGAACGCCTGCGCGACGTCGCGAAAGCCCACCTTGTGCGTAACGATGTGCTCCGGCTGGATCAGCCCGCGGGCAATCCAGTCGATCACCTGCGGGAACATCGCGCAGTTCAGCCGCGATGCCGCGAGCGTCAACTCCTTCTTCGTCAGCTCCGCCTGCACGATCGCCGACGGCTCCGACGAAAACCCGAGCACGCCGATCCGGCCGGCCGGCGCGGCGATCCGCACGGCCTCCTCGAGAATCGACGGATGGCAGACCGCATCGAAGATCAGCGTCGGGCCGCCGTCGACACCGCGCTTTTCCAGCGCGTCGGGCAACGACTCGACGCTCGTGTCGATGATTTCGTCCTCGGCCGCGCCGCACTTGCGCGCGAGCTGAAGCCGTGCGTCGAGCCGGTCGGTAATGAATGCGCGAATGCCATACACGCGCTTGAGCACCTGCAGGATCGTCAGCCCGACCGTGCCGGCGCCATAGATCAACGCGACGTCGCCCGGCAGCACGCCGGTGCGCGACGTCGCGTTCGCGGCCACCGCGAACGGCTCGACGATCGCCGCGCAGGGTTCGGCGATCGCGTCCGGAATCCGGTACGCATTGCCGGCCGGCACACACGTGTACTGGCTGAAGCCGCCGTCGCGATGCACGCCGAGCACGGTCAGGTGCCGGCAGACGTTGCGCCGGCCGATCGTGCACGCGTGGCAATGCCCGCAGCTGATCACCGGATCGACCGCGACGGTCTCGCCGAGCCGCGCGGCGTCGACGCCCGCGCCGACCGACTCGATCGTGCCGACGAACTCGTGGCCGATGATGCGCGGATACGACACGAACGGATTCTTGCCGTGAAAGATGTGCAGGTCCGACCCGCAGATGCCCGCATAGCGCACCTTCACGCGCACTTCTCCGGCGGCGGGCACGGGCAGCGGCACTTCGCGCACGGCCATGCTGTTCGGACGATCGACAACGACGCTCAACATTTCGGTTCTCTCCTTCTGGTCTTCGGCGCTCACCAGTTCCACATCGATCCGTCGCGCAGCCGGGCGACCGGCAGGTACGCGCGCTCGTACGGATATTTCGCGGCCAGCGTCTCGTCGATGTCGACGCCGAGGCCCGGCACGTCGTCCATCACGAGATAGCCGTCCTCGAAGCGGTAGCTGTGCGGAAACACTTCGTCGGTCAGCGCGCTGTGCGGCATCAGTTCCTGGATGCCGAAGTTCGGCGCCCACAGCCCGAAGTTCACGGCCGCCGCCATGCAGACGGGCGACAGGTCGGTCGCGCCGTGGAAACCGGTGCGCACCTGGTACATCGCCGCGTAGTCGGCGATGCGCCGTACGTGCGTGATGCCGCCCGCGTGCACGATGGTCGCGCGGATGTAGTCGATCAGCTGGTCGCGGATCAGGTCCTTGCAATCCCAGATCGAGTTGAATACCTCGCCGACCGCGAGCGGCGTCGTCGTGTGCTGGCGGATCAGGCGAAACGCGTCCTGGTTCTCCGCGGGTGTCGCGTCCTCGAGCCAGAACAGGCGATGCGGCTCGAGATCGCGACCGAGCCGCGCGGCCTCGATCGGCGTGAGCCGGTGATGTGCGTCGTGGAGCAGGTGCGGCGCATCGCCGACCGCGTCGCGCACCTTGCGGAACAGTTCCGGCGTGTGGCGCAGGTAGAGCGCGGTGTCCCACGGCTCCTCGGGCGGCAGCCCCTTCTCGGCGGGCTCGTACGCGCCGGCCGTCTTGCCGACACCGTACACCTTGTCGAGCCCCGGCACACCGGACTGCACGCGGATCGCGCGATAGCCGGCCTCGATGTGCGCGCGCACCGCGTCGACCGCTTCCTCGTGATCGCGCCCGTTCGCGTGGCCATACACCATCAGGCCGTCGCGGCTCTTGCCGCCGAGCAACCGATAGACGGGCATGCCCGCGAGCTTGCCCAGGATGTCCCACAGCGCCATGTCGATCGCGGCGATCGCCGTCATCGTCACGGGCCCGCGCCGCCAGTACGCGCCGCGATACAGGTATTGCCAGATGTCCTCGATGTTGCGCGGGTCGCGTCCGACGAGGCACGGAAACACGTGGTCTTCCAGGTACGCGCGCACCGCGAGCTCACGCCCGTTGAGCGTCGCGTCGCCGAGACCGTAGACGCCTTCGTCGGTCACGATCTTCACCGTCACGAAATTCCGGCCCGGACACGTGACGATGGTCTGCAAGCGTTCGATTTTCACTGCGCTCCTCCAGCGGGCGTTTCAGTCGACAAAGTAATGGGGCGCGCGGCTGCGCACTTCCGGCAGATGCGAGCCGATCCGGTCGACGTGCGCCGCGACCGATGCGCCGAGCAGCGCCATGTTGCGCGACGCGATGTGCGCGAGGATCTGTTCGTGTTCCTGCAGCGCGCGGCGCGCGTGATCCTCGACGCGATCGAGCAGCAGCCAGCGCACACGGTCGAACTGGCGCTTCATCGGCTGCAGCATTTCCCACACGTGCGGCCGGCCCGCGAACGCGAACATCCGGCCGTGCATTGCCTCGTCGAGATCGAAGAACGCTTCGACGTCGCCAGCGGCCACCGCCTCGCGCTGCGCGTCGATGATCCGCGACAGCTCCGCGAGCTGCGCCGGCGTGATCTTCTGCGCGAGCTCGACATGGTTCGCGCATTCGAGCGTGCTGCGCGCGAAGCGCCCTTCCTCGAGGATCGACACCGGAATCGGCGCGACCAGCGTGCCGACCTTCCGGATGATCTGCACGAGCCGCTCGTCGGCGAGCTGCGCGAACGCTTCGCGCACCGGCGTGCGGCTGACCTTGATCGTCGTGGAGATCACCGCCTCCGACAGCGCGGTGCGCGGCGGCAGCGCACCGCGCACGATCGCGTGGCGCAGCAGCGCATGCACCTGCTCCGTATACGACCGGCTCTCGTCCAGCGAGAACCCCTGCAACGCCGTGACCACGACGTCTGCTTCTTCCAGTGCTGCCGTTTCGCTCATGGTTGCGATGGATCCGACTTGATATCGATGTCTACCATGGTACATAAGCAGTCGATTTCAGGCGATCTAGCGTTTACACCGATAACTTCGCCGTAAAACTCGAAATAACCTGCAGGCATTGCCGTATCTACCATGGTACAAACCGTTACCGACCGTCATGTTATCTGCCCCCGATTTTCTGCGCACCGCGCCGCCCGGCACAGGCCGTCCCGGTTATGACCGGCAGGCGGTTCGCACGGGTATCGTCCATCTCGGCCTCGGCGCGTTCCATCGCGCGCACCAGGCGCTGCATACGGAAACGGTGCTCGAACAGGGTGACCTGCGCTGGGGCATCGTCGGCGTCGAACTGCGGCGGCGCCATACCGTCGACCTGCTCGCCGCGCAGGATCACCTGTACACGGTGATCGAACGCGATGGCCAAGGCGCGCGCGCGCGCATCGTCGGTGCGGTGCACGACGCGCTGTTCGCGCCCGAATCGCTGCCCGCGCTACTGGCGCTGATCGCCGATCCGGCCGTGTCGATCGTCAGCCTGACCGTCACCGAGAAAGGTTATTGCCGCCGCCCCGGCGGCGGTCTCGATACCGACGATCCCGCGATCCGGCAGGATCTCGCGACGCCCGACACGCCGCGCACCGCGCTCGGCGTGATCGCGGCCGGCCTGCGCCTGCGGCCGGCCCATGCGCCGCTGACCGTCGTCTGCTGCGACAACATGACGTCGAACGGCGACACGCTGCGCGCGCTGCTGATCGACTACGCGGAACGCATCGACGGCGCGCTCGCGCGGCGCATCCGCGACGACGTCGCGTTCCCGAACAGCATGGTCGACCGGATCGTGCCGGCCGCGACGCCCGAATCGCTCGACTGGGCACACGCCCATCTCGGCGCGCGCGATGCGGCTGCGATCGTCTGCGAGCCGTTCTCGCAATGGGTGATCGAGGATCGCTTCGCCGGCCCGCGCCCGCGCTGGGAAGACGCCGGCGCGCACCTCGTCGGCGACGTGCGGCCCTACGAAACGATGAAGCTGCGGCTGCTGAACGGCTCGCATTCGGCGATCGCGTATGCGGGACAGTTGCGCGGCCGCGCGACGGTGTCCGACGCGATGGCCGATCCGGCGATCGCGGCGCTCGTCGACGGCGTGATGACGCGCGACCTGCTCGCGACCGTCGACGTGCCGTCCGGATACGACGCGCACGGCTATTGCGCGACGCTCGTGCAGCGCTTCCGCAATCCGACGCTCGCGCATCGCACCGAACAGATCGCGATGGACGGCACGCAGAAGGTGCCGCTGCGCTGGCTTCCCGCGCTCGCCGAAAGCGCGCGGGCCGGCGTCGAGCGGCCCTATTTGGAACGCGCGCTCGCGCTCTGGCTGCACTACCTCGCCACCGCGCGCGACGAATCGGGCCGCGCACTCGCGGTCGGCGATCCGGGCGCGGCCGCACTCGGCGCGGCGCTGTCGGCAGCCGGCGATGCCGCCAGCGCGGTTCGGGCCGCCCTCGGCAGCCTCGTGCTCGCCGGTTCGGCGGCATGGCCGGATGCAGTGATCACGCGCATCGGTGCCCATCTCTCGACGCTTCGCGCGAGCGGCACCGATGGGCTGCTCGCACCGTTGTACGTGCGCTGAACGACCGCTTACCCCGGTTCGCAGGATTCCTGAGCGAACCGCGCAGTGCCCCTGCCCGCTGACGCACATGCCGACGCGGCAAACGATCGACAAGACAACCATGACAGCCGGCCCACCGGCACGAAGGAGACGGACATGAAGCAGAAGTCGCAGGCGTGGTTCACGGTATTCCTGCTGTTCCTGGTGTATGGCATCAACTATCTCGACCGCGTCGCGCTGTCGATCGTCGCGCCGATCGTGCAGACCGATCTCGGTATCGACGCCGCGCAGATGGGCCTCGTCTTCAGCACGTTCTTCATCGGCTACGCGCTGTTCAATTTCATCGGCGGGCTCGCGTCCGACCGGCTCGGGCCGAAGCTCGTATACGTGCTGTCGGTCGGGCTGTGGTCAGTGTTCTGCGGAATGACCGCGCTCACCGTCGGCTTCGTGAGCCTGCTGATCGTGCGGCTGCTGTTCGGTATGGCCGAAGGGCCGCTGTGCTCGGCCGCGAACAAGATGGTCAACAACTGGCTGCCGCGCGACGCCGCCGCGACCGCGATGGGCCTGCTCAGCGCCGGCTCGCCGCTCGGCGGCGCGATCGCCGGGCCGATCGTCGGCCTGCTGGCCGCGCAGTTCGGCTGGCGACCGGCGTTCTGGATCGTATGTGCGATCGGGCTCGTGTGGGTCGTCGTGTGGATGATGTCGACCTCGGACCGTCCGGCCACGCCGGTCGGCGGCGCAGCGGGTGCGCCCGCAGCGACACCCGCCGCTGCGCCCCCCCACGCAGGTGCCGCCGCCGGCCCCGCAACGCCCGCACACACGCTGTCGCACTACGTGCGCCAGCCGCGCATCCTCGCGACGGCCGCCGCGTTCTTCAGCTACAACTACGTGCTGTTCTTCTTCCTGAGCTGGTTCCCGAGCTACCTCGTGCGTGCGCACCATCTGAACATCAAGGAGATGAGCGTCGCCACCGTCGTGCCCTGGCTCGTCGGCACGGTCGGCCTCGCGTGCGGCGGCGCGATCTCGGATGCGCTGTACCGGCTCACCGGCAACCTGCTGCTGTCGCGCCGGATCGTGCTCGTCACCTGCCTGCTCGGCGCCGGCGCGTGCGTGGCCGTCGCGGGCGCCGTGCAGTCGACCCAAGGCGCGGTCGCGCTGATGTCGGTGTCGCTGTTCTTCCTGTACGTGACGGGTGCGATCTATTGGGCGATCGTGCAGGACGTCGTGCATCCGGCGCGCGTCGGCGGCGTCAGCGGCTTCCTGCATTGCATGGGCAGCCTGTCGGGCGTGATCGGGCCGGCGGTGACCGGCTTCATCGTCGAGCGCAGCGGCTCGTTCGCGTCCGCGTTCGTGCTGGCCGGCGCGATCGCACTCGCGGGCGCGGTGCTGGCTGGCGTGTTCGTCCGCAACGCACGGCCGTCGGAAGTGCTGCGCGAACGCACCGCACACTGACCTTTCAAGGCTGACGAAGGCCGCGCGGCGCCGCATGAGTCGGCACCACGCGGCCTTGTCGTTTCATCCAATCATCGCACCCTCGAATATCTCCCATCCGATATCGCGATTTCCGCTGTCGATCGCGCGCCTCTAGACTGGCTACGCGATGGCGACGCTGCGCAGCGGCACGCCCCCACGAAAACGATATGGGAGAGTTCGATGTCCGACCGGGATGCGCGCCGCGGCGCGCTCAAGACACTCGGCCTCGCGGCCGCCACGGCGCTGCTCGGCGCCGCGCGCACCGCGCAGGCTGCGACGCCCGAATCCGGCGCGCTGCTGGCCGGCGGCGCGACGCGCCTCGTCGACCTCACCCGCCGCCTCGCGGCCACGCCGAGACGACGCGACTTCAAGACGGTGCCGATGATCGTCGAGCGCCCCGATCAATGGGATCACGCGGCACTCATGGAAGTGATCGGCTATCGCGGCGGCCCGAAGCAGGTGTGGGACAACACCGAGCTCGGCGGCCCGTGGCTGAACCTGATGCGCAATGCGCTGAACGCGCAGGTCTGGGGGTTTGGTCACCCGGACTTCCTCGTCGTGTCGGCCACGCACGGCGCCGCGCATCTTGCGCTGTTCGATCCGGCCGCGTGGGACAAATACGGCCTCGCGACATTCGCCGGCACCGCGTTCGCGACCAACACGCTGCTCGCCGCGAAACCCGCGCGGTCGAAAGACGCGAAGGATCACGAACTACCTGATGGCGCGTTCTCGTCGCACGACAACAGCATCGCCGCGCTGCAGCAGCGCGGCGTCGTGTTCCTGGCATGCCACAACGCGATCTGGGAGCTCGCGGAACGGCTCGACCGCGCGAATGCGAATCCGGACAATCTCCCGCTCGACGCGCTCGCCGCCGACCTGACCAACCACGTGATTCCGTCGGCGATCGTCACGCCGGGCGTGGTCGGTACGCTGCCCGAGCTGCAGCACGCCGGTTTCACTTACGCGAAGTGAGGCGCCCGATGACATCGATCCGCACGCGTTCTCCGTGGCGACGCCGGTGGCTCACGGCGCTTTCCGCCACGCTGGCCGCGCTCTGCTGCACGTCGGCGCTGTCGCTCGCCGCCCCGGCCAATGCTTCAAACATCGTCTTTCCGCCATGGCAGGACGGCCGCAACAACGACGCGACGAACCGCGGCCTCGAATTCACGGTGCCGCAGGTCGACGTGCTCGCAGATTTTCACGGCGACCTCACCGCGCCGAAGCTCGTGCTGTACGTTGGCGGCAACTACTTCTTCGCGATGGCGCCGCTCGTCGCGCAGTTCGAGACCGACCATCCGGAATACCGCGGCCGCATCTACTGGGAAACGATCCCGCCCGGCCTGCTCGTGAAGCAGATTCACGCCAGCGGCACGATCACCGTCGGCAACATGACGTGGACGGTCGAGCCCGACGCGTATTTCGCCGGGCTCGGCAAGATCGACGAACTGATCGCGGACGGCACGCTCGACGGTCCGGCCGTGCCCTACGTGACCAACCAGTTGACGATCATGGTGCGCGCGGGCAATCCGAAGCACATCGCGTCGCTGAGCGATCTCGCGCGGCCCGACGTGAAGCTCGCGATGCCGAACCCGGCGTTCGAAGGCGTCGCGCGGCAGATCCGCGCATCGCTCGTGAAAGCCGGCGGCGATACGCTCGCTCGCACCGTCTACGACGACAAGGTGCGCGCCGGCACGGCCGAGCTCACGCACATCCATCATCGGGAAACCGCGCTGTTCCTGATGCAGGGACGCGCCGACGCCGGCGTGCTGTGGCAATCGGAAGCGGCGTTCCAGGAACAGGTCGGGCATCCGCTGATGCACATCGACATTCCGCCCGCGCACAATACGACGGCGATCTATGCAGGCGCGATGGTGAAGCACGCGCCGCATCCGGAAGCCGCACGCGCGTGGCTCGCGTACATCCAGTCGCCCGAGGCGATCGGGATTTTCGCGCGCTACGGCTTCGGGCAATACGACGCGACGGCACCGACACCGCAGCTTGCGCCACGGCAGGACCGGCCCGACGCGGGTTGATCGCGCAATTGCGCACGCCACAAGACAGACAATGAGGAGGGGACCCGTGAACGATTCGGTCGACACACCGCGACGCCGGTTCGCGCCGCTGCTGCTCGCCGCGGCAGCGCTCCTGGCCGGCAATGCGCGCGCGGACGACGTCGCGCTCGGCAAGACCATCGCCACCCGGGGCACGACGACGGGCGTGGCTGCATGCATCGGCTGCCACGGCGCCCAGGGCGAAGGCAACGCGGCCGCAGGCTTTCCGCGGCTCGCCGGCACACATGCCGCCTATCTTTCGGCTCAACTCGCCGCGTTCGCCGACGGCAGCCGCCAGAATCCGGTCATGCAGCCGCTCGCGAAACTGCTGTCGCCGCGCGATCGCGACGCGGTCTCCGCGTACTTCGCGAGCCTGCCCGCGCCGCCCGCCATTGCCGCTTCCGACGCCGCATCGATCGACCCGGCGAACACCGGCGCGTGGCTCGCGACGCGCGGACGCTGGTCGCAGGGCCTGCCCGCCTGTGCGCAATGCCACGGCGCGGGCGGCCTCGGCGTAGGCACCGCGTTTCCGCCGCTCGCCGGCCAGCCGGCCACGTACATCGCGGGCCAGCTGAACGGCTGGAAGCGCGGCACGCGCGCGCCCGGCCCGATGGCGCTGATGCCGATGATTGCCGGCAAGCTGTCCGACGCGGATATCGACGCGGTGGCCGCCTACTATGCGCGCGGCGGCGCCGCGAACGGAGAACAACGATGATCGACCGCTCGATGGTGGTCCGCGGCGCGCGTGCCGCGCTGCTCGGTGCGGCCTGGCTGCCCGCGCTCGCGTGCGCGGCCGCGCCGCAGGACGCCCCGGCCGCCGCTTCCGCCTCCGCCGCGGCCACCGTTCCCGCGACGACGACGGCGAAGCCATTCACGCCGCCGCCCGAATCCGCGATACCCGCCGACGACTTCGGCAAGACCGTGAAGCTCGGCGAGCAGATCTTCCTGCACACGCCCGAGCTCGCGGGCAAGTACGTCGGCAACAAGCTGACCTGCGCGAGCTGCCACCTCGACGCGGGCCGCCGGCCCGATTCGAGCCCGATGTGGGCCGCCTACCTGCTGTACCCGGCCTACCGCATCAAGAACGGCCACGTGAACACGTTCGCCGAACGCTTGCAGGGTTGCTTCAGATACAGCATGAACGGCAAGGCGCCGCCGGCCGGCGATCCGATTCTCGTTGCGCTCGAAACCTATTCGTACTGGCTCGCGCAGGGCGCGCCGGTCGGCGCGAAACTGCCCGGCCAGGGTTTCCCGAAACTGCCGCCGCCCGCGCAAAAAGCCGACTACGCGCGCGGCGCCGCCGTCTACACGCAGCACTGCGCGCTGTGTCACGGCGCGGACGGCCAGGGACAATCGAGCGGCGGCAAGCCGGTCTTTCCGGCGCTCTGGGGCGCACGCTCGTTCAACTGGGGCGCGGGGATGGGCGACATCCGCAACGCGGCCGGCTTCGTGAAGGCCAACATGCCGCTCGGGCTCGGCGGCACGCTGACCGATCAGGAAGCATGGGACGTCGCGACCTTCATGGACAGCCACGAACGCCCGCAGGACCCGCGCTTCACCGGCTCGGTGCAGGACACCCGCGCAAAATTCCACGACACGCCCGACTCGATGTACGGACGCGAGGTGAACGGCCGCGTGCTCGGCGCGCCATGAGACCTGGCCGGCGCGGGCGGCGCCGCTTGCACCATCACGGACGCCAGCGATACACGACGAGGCTCGACCCGTTGTAGTTGTCCTTCGTGATCACGTATTCGCCGGTCGAGCGCAGGTACGCACGGATGCCGTACATCGAGTCGACGTCGTTGCCGACGTCCATCGCCGACGTGTTCGAGTTCGTCAGCGTGGTGACGAGGCTGCCGGTGTTCAGGTCGAACACGTCGACGTTCGGTACCGTGTGCACGTAGCCGACGAACAGGTAGTGGCCGGCCGCCGCCATCGATTTCGGATTCGCGCTCGTCAGGTTGATCGCCACGTTCGGCGTGCTCGTGTTGCCGGCCTTCCAGCCGCGATAGACCTCGATGTGCCCGTTCATCGCGGTCCAGTCCCAGCTGCCCGAGATGCCCTGCGCGAGGATCATCGTGTCGCTGTCGGCCTGGTAGATGATCCGCGTGAGCGGCAGCACGGTGCGCGGAATCGGAATCTGCACCGGCTTGCCCCATGTCGGCTTCCCGGCCGCGTCGAAACCTGCCATCGGATAGTGCGAGATGTTGTTGGTGCGATCGAGGCCGGCCCACACGTCGCCGTTGTCGTCGAGCGCGAAACCGGCCGTTACCTGCAGCGTCGTGTTGAACGGCTTGCCGGGAATCGAGCCGTCCGGAATCGCGATGTAGCCGCTCGCGCCGTTGAAGTGATAGAGGTTGTAGTTGCCCGGGTTCTGCCCGGTCGCGACGAGCATCCGGGTGCCCTTTACCAGCGCGAGCTGGCCGAAATGCTGACCACGCTGGTAGTCGTTCATGTCGAGGCGCGGGTCCTTCGGATAGCTGAATGGATCGATCGTGTTCGCGACGAACGTGCCGCCCGCGGTGCCGGTGTACACGTTGTTGCCGCTGTAGAAGAACGCACCGTCGGTCGCCGGATCGGGCGCGGCGGCGCCCTCGAAGTTCAGCGCCTGCAGCTTCCATTGCAGCGCGCCCGTCGGGTTGTACGAATGCAGGTCGGTGCTGCCGTTGCGCCCGAGATCCCAGCCGCCGCCCCACGCGTTGTTCAGCACGTACAGGTTGCCGGCCGCGTCCTTGCCGATGCCTGCGACGCGCGTGAAGCGCTTGTCGCCGACCTGCCCCTTGATGCCCGACGTCGTGTCGAGATAGCCGCCCTGCACGCCGAACGTGCCGACCTGCACGGGCTGGCCCACGAGCGCGTAGATCTTGATGTTCATGTCGGGGCCTTCGTCGCCCACCAGCAACTGCCCGCGCGGCGCATCGAAATACAGCGATGCCGGCCGCGCACGGGCCGCCATCTGGATCGTGCTCATCGCCGTGCCCGTCGGGCTGAACTGCGCGACGACGCCCGCGCTCTTGCGCGCGACCCACAGGTTGCCGGCCCCGTCCAGCGCCAGCGCGCCGGGCCCCGATACGCCGATGTCGCGCTGCCACACGCCGTCCGTCGTGTAGACGCGCACGCGGTTGCCGTAGAAGTCGCTCGCGTACAGCAGGTTGCCCGCCGTCGCGAGGCCCGTGATCACGTCCGCGTACTGGATGCCCGTCCACGTGCTGACCGGAATGCGCAGGTCGCGCTGGTTCGTGCTGCGGTTGTAGCGGCCGACCGAGCCGCTGCCGAACGTGCGGTTGTAGCCGAGCGCGACGAACAGCGCGTTCGCGTTGCCGGTGATCGCGCCGCCCTGGAATTCGTCATGGATGCCGATCGTGCCGAGCGTCTGCCCGTTCTGGTAGATCGCGACGCCGCCCGCGTTCTCGTCCCAGCGCGACGCCGTATAGATCACGCCCTCGGGGGCGACCCACAGCGAGCGCGCGCCGTTGCCGACGTGCGCGGCGAGCGTGCCGAACGTGTTCGCGAGCCAGTCCGTCGTGTATTGCGCTTGTGCGTGACTGACCGGCGCCAGCATTGCCATGCACAATCCAAGCAATGCCGCGCGAATTTGTTTCGATAACATGAATGATGCTCCCGGACGATCGTTTTTCGACACTCTAATTCGCCGCGTATGAAATATCGGTGATTTTTTAAAAAACCGGTTCAATTGCATGTCGAATTGTTCATTGCGTTCCTTTACCGCGCGACGCCGCCTGACTGAAGATGGACCGATCCGGAAGTCGCACCGCGGATCCCCGCCAGGCAGCGCTCTCGCGATCCGCGGTTTTCGGCACTTTATTCCGAATCGCCCAATACAAATACGTCATTTTTTCTGATTCAAACGCATTGAATTTCCATCGCCGGCAAGTCGATTCAATGATTACAAATCGAAATTAAAATGAAAGAAAAAAATATTGTTCGGTGCATACGACATCACGTCACCGGACGCGCGGGCCGCATACCGTATTGCCGGGAAATCGTGAAGAAGTGAAATAAGAGATGCGCGACGGAATGCCGTCGCCGATGCAGGCGGCACGGAAGAGGTGCCGAGAATTCGGCGGAAGAAGACACGGCCGCAGGTCAACCGGGAAGGCCGCGCGCCGGCCGAACGTGAAGGCGATGCGCTCCGGTGCGGGCCGTCGGGCATCGCGCCGTCCAAGCCGCCCGGATACGACAGGATTGGGTACGCATCGTGCAGCCAGCGGCCCGCATCGAATGCGGGCCACTGGCTGCGCATGCCATCAGAACTTCTGACGCAGCCCGAGGCTGACGATCGCCTGCGATCGCGAGTCGGACGAGTGGCCGTTCGCCTTGTCCGACACCGATGCGGTCGCCGCCACCGGCCGGCCGAGCGCGTCGAGCGTCGTGCCCGACGCATGCTGGTACGCGCCGAGCAGGTACACGCTGGTGCGCTTCGACAGGTCGTAGACCGCACCGAGCGTGACGTTGTGATACTGCGCGCGGTTGTCGATGCCGTCGACGTCGCTGCCGCGCGTGTAGCTGTAGCCCGCGAACAGTTGCGTCTGCGGCTGCACGTTCCAGCGCGTGAACACGCCCGCGACGTTGAACGTCGCATGACCGCTGAACAGCGACTGGGCACCGCTGCGGTACTGCACGTTACTGTAGTTCACCCCGACCACGGCCGGGCCGAAGTCGTACGTCGCGCCGGTCGCGATGATCTGCTGCGACTGCGCGCTCGCATAGCCTTCGTTGATCGACGAGTTGAACAGGCCGTCGTCGGTGCTCCGCCACTTGCCGGCGGTCGGGTCGGTCGCGCCCGTCTTGCTGTTGTCCGAACGCTCGTAGCCGACGCCCACGCGCAGCGGCCCCGCCGCGTACGCCGCGCCGACGCTCCACGTGTTGCGCTGCTTCATGCTGCCCGGCTGGCTGCCGAAGCCGTACAGCGCGCCGAACGTGAAGCCCGCGTAGTTCGCGCTCGTATACTTGATCGAGCTGTCGACGCGCGCGGTCTGGTCGAGGTCGTCGATGTCGCCCGGATGCGCGCCGAAGCCGCCGATGAACGACGACGGGCCGACCGGGCTCACGAAGTCGTCGAGCGACGTGTACTGGCGACCGAGCGTGACCGTGCCGTAGCGGTCGCTGCCGACGCCGACGAACGCCTGCCGGCCGAACTGGCGGCCGCCCTGGCCCGACGTGCCGTTGGTGATGTCGAAGCCGTTCTCGAGCACGAACAGCGCGCGCATCCCGCCGCCGAGATCCTCGGCGCCCTTGATGCCCCAGCGGCTGCCGGACAGGTTGCCGGTAGTCAGGGCGACGTCCGAGTGCCCCGTATAGGCGCCCGGCGAGCCGACCCGTTCGTTGCTGCGGTAGGTCACGCCCGCATCGACGATGCCGTACAGCGTAACGGAGCTTTGCGCGGAGGCGATGCCCGCGAGCGAGAGCAGCAGCGGTGCTGCGATCAGTTGCTTGTTCATGATTTTTTAGCGTCTCCGGGCGGTGAACCCGTTGTTCTATGCGAGTAGCGCGCGCGGTCGGCGAGATCCACCGGCATGGCGAGGCCGGCGGCGTCCGCACACGGGAACGCGCGCATGCGAAACGCGCGCGCGACGTCGCGGCCAGCATGCCCGCCGCGGCCGCCATGGTAGTTGGAACCGGTTCCGGTCGATAGCGCAATAATGAAAACAGCTTCTTGCCAAAATCGAGATAATCAGCCGCGCGGCGGACGTCCCTGTACAGCGCGAGGCCGCGCGCCCGATAATCGGGCACCCGCCTTCCACCGGGAGTCTTCGGCATGCATCACTCGACCCTGCTGATCTTCGCCGCCGTCGCGTTCGTCGGGATCGCGACGCCCGGCCCGACCGTGCTGCTCGCCCTGACCAACGGCTCGCGCTACGGCATGCGCCGCGCGGCCTACGGCTTCGCCGGCGCGATGCTGTCCGACTTCGTGCTGATCGTCGCGGTCGCGCTCGGCCTCGGCGCGCTGCTGATGGCCTCGGCGTTCTGGTTCTCGGTGGTGAAATGGCTCGGCGCCGCCTATCTCGCGTACGTCGGCATCCGGCTGCTCACGTCGAAGGGCTCGCTCGACGTCGCCGTCGCGCATGGCGGCGCGGCGTACGAACGCAACGCGTCGATCTTCGCGAAGAGCTTCCTGACCGCGGTGACGAATCCGAAGGGCTATCTGTTCTTCTCCGCGTTCCTGCCGCAGTTCCTCGATCCGGCCGCCCCGCTCGCGCCGCAATACGTCGCGCTCGCGGTCACGTTCGCGCTGCTCGACGGCGCCGTAATGTTCGGCTACGCGCTGCTCGGCGCGCGCGCTATGCGGCTGCTGAAGCGCTCGGGCGCGCTGTGGCTCGAACGCACGTGCGGTGCGATGCTGCTCGCGCTGGCGGGATCGCTCGCGCTGTATCGGCGGCATGCTGCGTAGGGGCATCGGCATGCGCGGTGCTTCGGGTGCTTCGGGTGCTTCGGGCGCTTCGGGCGCTTCAGGCGCGCCGTTCGCGCGGGTCGCATTGCCCGCAACGGTCTCAACAGGCTCGCGATGAGAATCGATGTCCCTCCCCGCTCCGGTTTCCCCGGCCTGTCGCTCCGCCAGCTCGACCGCGCGGATCTCGATACGTGGTTCGCGTACCTGTCGAACCCCGACGTCGTCCGCCACACGAGCTGGAACCTGCATGCGCGCGACGATCTGCTGCCGCTGTTCGACGGCATCGAATCGGCTCATCCGGATTCGATCCGCCGCCTCGCGATCGTCGATGACGCGTCGGGCGTGCTCGCCGGGACCATCGGGCTGCATACGGTATCCACCACGAACCGCTCGGCCGAGATCGCGTACGACCTCGCGCCATCGCACTGGGGGCGCGGCATCGCGAGCGCGCTGTGCGCGAGCGTCACCGCATGGGCGTTCGCCGAAGGCGGCTTCATGCGGATCCAGGGCGTCGTGCTGACCAGCAATGCCGGCTCCGCGCGCGTGCTGCAGAAATGCGGCTACCGGTACGAAGGATTGCTGCGCGCATACCGGATGGTGCGCGGCGCGCCGGGCGATTTCGCGCTGTACGCGCGCCTCGCGACCGACTGACGGGCCGACGCGACGCGCCGATCCGCACGCCGTCGACGCGAATGGACGACCCGCGGCGAATTCGCGACAATCGCCGTTCCCCGCTTCGACTCCTTCGCCATGAAAATCGCCGCGCTGTCCGACATCCACGGCAACCTCGCCGCGCTCGACGCGGTGCTCGACGACGTGCGCCGCCGCGGCGCCGACGTGATCGTCAACCTCGGCGACATCGTGTCGGGCGCGCTCCATCCGGCCGCAACGGCCGACCGCCTGATCGCGCTCGACCTGCCGACCATCAAGGGCAATCACGAACGGCAACTGCTGACCGGCGATCGCGACACGATGCGGCTGTCCGACCGCTGGGCGCACGACACGCTGCGCGACGACCAGCGCGCATGGATCGCCGCGCTGCCCGAGCGCCTGACGCTCGGCGACGATGTGCTGATGGTGCATGGCACGCCTGCCAGCGACCTCGTCTACTTCCTCGAAACGGTCACGCCCGACGGCTGCCGTGCGGCGACGCCCGATGAAATCGCGCAGCGCGCGGGCGACGAGACGGCCTCGCTGATTCTGTGCGGCCATACGCACGTGCCGCGCCTCGCGAAACTCGACGACGGCCGGCTGATCGTCAACCCCGGCAGTGTCGGGCTGCAGGCGTACGTGGACGATCTACCGCACCCGCACCGGATCGAAACGGGTTCGCCGCATGCGCGCTACGCGATGGTGTCGCGCACGCCGGCCGGCTGGCACGCCGAATTCCATGCGGTCGAATACGACTGGCATACGGCCGCCGCCACCGCGGCATCGCGCGGCCGCGACGACTGGAGCGTCGCGCTGCGCACCGGCCGGTGCTGACGCATCGCCGCCTTCCATTCACCCGCTTCGTTCACCAGAACACCAATCCGTCATGCCCGTTCCGTCACAACTGCTGTTTCTGCCCGGCGCATCGGGCAGCACCGCCTTCTGGCAACCGCTCGCGAGCCGCCTCGCGCATCCGGCCGAGCGTCGGATCGTCGGCTATCCGGGCTTCGGCGACACGCCGCGCGATCCGGCCGTCGACGACTTCGACGGTCTCGTGCGCCATGTGCTGAGCGCGATCGACCGGCCGACCGCCGTGATCGCGCAATCGATGGGCGGCGTGATCGCGATGCGCGCGGCACTCGAACGTGCGCCGCTCGTCACGCACCTGGTGCTGACGGTCACGTCGGGTGGCCTCGACATGCAGGGGCTCGGCGCGCAGGACTGGCGCGCCGGCTTCGCGCAAGCGAACCCGCAATTGCCCGACTGGTTCCTGACGTTGCGCGCCGACCTGTCGCAGGGCATCGGCCGCATCGCGCAGCCGACGCTGCTGCTGTGGGGCGACGACGATCCGATCAGCCCGGTCGCGGCCGGCAAACGCCTGCTCGAACGGCTGCCCGATGCACGGCTGCACGTGGTGCCGGGCGGCCGGCACGATCTCGCGGCCGTGCATGCCGAAACGCTCGCGCCGCTCGTCGACGCGCATCTGCAGCGCGTGTGACGCAGCCCGCTTCGACCCCGAAGCCCGCGACGCGCTCGACGCCGCATTACACGGCGTCGCGTCAGGTCGCGTTCACCAGCGTCAACCGTGCTTCGAGTCCACCGCCGTCCGGCCGGTTGCGCAACGTGAGCGTGCCACCCATCGCGAGCGCAAGCTGCCGCGCGATCGCGAGGCCGAGCCCCGTGCCGCCCGTCTCGCGATTGCGCGACGTCTCCACGCGCCGGAACGGTTCGAACACCGCGTCGAGCTGATCGTCCGGAATGCCCGGCCCGCGATCGAGCACCGCGATGACCGCGCCGCCGCCCGGCACCGCCTGCACGTCGATCTCGGCCGCGCCCGCGAACTTCAGCGCGTTGTCGACGAGGTTGCCGACGATCCGGCGCAGCGCCTTCGGCCGCGTGACAAGCGCGAGCGGGCCGCCGCCATGCAGCGCGACGTCCTGCCCCGCATCCGTGTAGTCGCACACGATGCTGTCGAGCAGCGCATCGAGATCGATGCGGCGCGCGGCCTCTTCCGTGCCGTGCAGCGTGCGCGCATACGCGACGCCTTCCTTCACCAGATGCTCCATCTCGAGCAGGTCCTGGCGCAGCTTCGCGCCCTGCGCGTCGTCGTCCATCACGTCGACGCGCAGCCGCATCCGCGTGATCGGCGTCTGCAGGTCGTGCGAGATCGACGCGAGGATCTGCATGCGCTCGGCCATGTACTGCGCGATGCGGTCCTGCATCGCGTTGAACGCGCGCGCGGCACGCGCGACTTCGGACGGCCCGTCCTCGTTCAGGCGTTCGCCCTTCAGGTCGGGGCCGAGCGCGTCGGCCGCCTGCGCGAGCTGCTTCAGCGGCCGCGTCGCGAGCCGCACCGCGAGCCAGCAGCACGCGGCCAGCACCGCGAGCTGCAGCGCGAGCACGACCGGCAGCCAGCCCGACAGCGGCACCGTGGACATCGGGTGGATGTCGATCGTCAGCGGCGAGCCGTCGGTCAGGCGCAGATGCACCTGCAGATGTTCGCGATCGCCGGGGATCGCGTTCGCCGTCAGCGGATAGTCGCCGCCGATGCCGTCCGAGATCGAGCGCTCGACGCGCGCCGAGAGCCGCGCCTCCGGCGGCGTGCCCGTCTCGCCGGGCCCGAGGATGAACGCGTAGCTGCGCCGTGCGAGACGCGGCAGCCACGCGGCACGCTGGTCGGGCGGCAGGTGATCGAGCAGCGCGACCGAACTCGCGACCTCGCGTTCGATGTAGCCCATCATCAGGTTGGTGGTCGCCTGGTCGCGCTCGGTGACCGTGAGCCAGAACGACAGCGTCTGCGCGAGCGCGAGGCCCACGCACAGGATCAGCGCGAGCCGCGCGAACAGCGAGCGCGGCCAGTGCCACGGGGTGCGCGCGCTCATGCGTCGCCTTCGACCGCGGTCACCGCCGACGAGAACACGTAGCCCTCGTTGCGCAGCGTCTTGATGTAGCGCGGCTCGCGCGCGCCGTCGCGCAGGCGCTGGCGCAGCCGGCTCACGAGCAGGTCGATCGACCGGTCGAACGGATCGGACTGCCGGCCCTGCGTGAGGTTGAGCAACTGGTCGCGCGTCAGCACGCGCTGCGGATTGTCGAGGAACACGCGCAACAGCCGGTATTCGGCGCCGCTCAACGCGACCAGCGTGCCTTCGGCGTCGAGCAGGTGACGCCCCGTCGTGTCGAGCCGCCATTCGCCGAACGCGAGCATCGCGGCCGACTCCGTCACCTGCATGCCGGGCGGCAGCATGCGCGCGCGGCGCAGCACCGAGCGGATCCGCGCGAGCAGCTCGCGCACCGCGAACGGCTTCGCAAGATAGTCGTCGGCGCCCATCTCCAGACCGATGATGCGGTCGGTTTCCTCGCCGCGCGCGGTCAGCATCAGCACCGGCACCGTCCGGAACTTGCCCGCGCGCAGATCGCGGCACAGCGTGAGGCCGTCCTCGCCGGGCATCATCAGGTCGAGCACGATCAGGTCGGGCGCGCCGTCGTCGAGCGCGTTGCGCATCTCGCGGCCGTTCGCGGCGAGCGACACGCGCATGCCGTTCTTCTCCAGGTAGTCCGCGATCAGTTCGCGGATCGCGCGATCGTCGTCGACGATCAGTACGTGGTCGATCTTGTCCATGGGCGGTGTCGTTGGCGTGATGTTCCGGCTGGCGATGTCCGCTTTTATACCCCACCGCGGGCACCCGTTTGTATCCCAATGTATCGCGCCGCCGTGACGACACACAACATTGCACACGCACGGCCGGCCGGACACATCGCAGATACGTCGGCGCGGCCCAATGAGGGCTGTCGAAACCTGTCCGGCCGCCGCCCCCGCCCGGCGGCCGGCCGAACCGGAGAACCGCCATGCCGACCAGACTCAAGACCGCCGCCCTCGTGATCGCCCTCGCCGCCACGGCCGGGCTCGCCGCGTTCGCCGGCACCCGCGACGACGCGGGCATGACCGCCTCGCTGGCCGGCACGCCGGCGCCCGACTTCACCGGCATCGAGCGCTGGCACAACAGCGCGCCGCTCAAGCTCGACCAGCTGCGCGGCAAGGTCGTGCTGGTCGATTTCTGGACGTACTCGTGCATCAACTGCATTCATACGATTCCGTACGTGAACGACTGGTACCGGAAGTATCGCGACCAGGGGCTCGTCGTGGTCGGCGTGCATACGCCCGAGTATCCGTTCGAACGCGATGCGAAGAACGTCGCCGATGCGGTCAAGCGCTTCGGCATCCAGTATCCGGTCGCGCAGGACAACCGCTACGACACGTGGCGCGCGTACGGCAACCAGTACTGGCCCGCGCTGTACCTGATCGACGCGAACGGGAAGGTCGTCTATACGCGGTATGGCGAGGGAGGGTATGACAAGACGGAAGCGGCGATTCGGGGGGCGCTGGCGCAGGCGGCAGAAGGAACGATGGGGACGAAGGGCGCGACGCGTACGCAGTAGCGTGCGCCGGCGCGGGCGCCACATGCGCCCCCGTGCGATTCACCGTGACTCACCCGCGCTTCGCGTCGGCTTCCGCCAGCATCGCCTCCCCGATCGCGAGAGTCCCGTCCGCGATCAGCGCGTCGCCCGCCCCGCGAATATCGTCGACCGCCTTGTTCTGCCCGAGCTTGCGCTTGCCGACGAGCCGCGTGATCTCGATCTGCAGCCCGACGATCGACTGCAGCATCGTGTCGAGATAGTCCTTCGGCGCGTCGGCCATCTTCCACGGCGCCGGCTGCGACGCCTCGTGCGTGCGCGTCAGCCGCGCGACCACGCCGCGCACGAACTTCTCGTCGTCGCGCACGGTGATGCGGCCGTGCGCATGCACGACCACGTAGTTCCACGTCGGCACCTGCCGATGCGCGACGTGCTTGCTCGGGTACCAGTTCGGCGAGATGTACGCGTCGCCGGCGCGGAAGATCACGAGCACCTCGTCGCCGTCCGCGACGTCCTGCCAGAGCGGATTCGCGCGCGCGACGTGCGCATGCAGTTCGCCGAGGCCGCCGTCGCCCGGCAGCAGTTCGAACGGAAGGTGGTTCGCGTCGAGCCCGCTGTTCCCGCGCGTGACCAGGGTGCCGAACGGATGCTGGACGATCAGTTCGCGCAGCACGTCGGGACGGGATTCGGCGAAATCGGCGGGGACATACATGGCGGCTCCACGGTCGGACAGAGTTGGGAGGGAACGGGTCGGAACCGGCCCGTCATGCCCCGATTGTGATCGCTAACTGGTTTATGCTGTAGAGCCGGTTTAGAACATTTTCAGCAGACCAGAATCATGGCCAGGACCGCCCGGATCGTCGAAATCCCGTCGCTCGGCGCGCTCGGCGCGCTCGACCGCGCGGCCGGCGACCTGAGCCGCCAGCTCGCGCAGGCGTTGCGGGACGCAGTGCGCCGCGGCGACGTGCGGCCCGGCGACACGCTGCCGTCCACGCGGCTGCTCGCGGCGTCGCTGCAGGTCTCGCGCGGCACCGTCGTCGACGCGTATGCGCAACTCGTCGCCGAAGGCTTCCTGGAGTCGCGCGGCGGCGCCGGCACGCGGGTCGCGAACGCGCTGGCCGAGCCGTCGCCGCCGGCTGGCGGACCGCCCGCCGCCCGCCAGCGCGCCGCCCATGCCGGCCTGCCCGAACCGGCCGCGACGTTCGCGCGGATCGCCCGCGAATTCCGTCCGCTGCCGGCCGCGCCGTTCGCGATCTCGGTGCCGGTCGGGCTCACCGCGCCCGACGACATCTGGCGCCGGCTCGGCAACCGCCTGCGCGCCCGCGGCGCCGGCGCGCCGTCCGGTTATGCGGATCCGCAAGGCGCGCTGCCGCTGCGCGAAGCGATCGCCGATTACGTGCGCCGCTCGCGCTCGGTGCGCTGCAGCGCCGAGCAGGTCGTCATCACGAGCGGCACGCAACAGGGCCTGCACCTCGCGAGCCAGGTCCTGCTCGGCCCGAACGATCGCGCGTGGGTCGAGAATCCCGCCTATCGCGGCATCACCGCGCTGCTCGAGAGCACCGGGCGGCGCGACGCGATGGTCCGCGTGCCGGTCGACGCGGACGGCATCGACGTCGAGGCCGGCATCCATCTCGCGCCGGACGCGCGCGCGGCGTTCGTCACGCCATCGCACCAGTATCCGCTCGGGATGCCGATGAGCATGGCGCGCCGCAACGCGCTGCTCGGCTGGGCGCGCGCGCATCGCGCATGGGTGGTCGAGGACGACTACGACAGCGAGCTGCGCTACGAAGGCTATCCGTTCCCGTCGCTGCAAGGCCTGGATCCGGAACACGTGATCTATCTCGGCACGTTCAGCAAGATCCTGTTCCCGTCGCTGCGGCTCGGCTACGTGATCGCGCCCGCCGAGCTCGTGCCCGCGTTCTGCGGCGCGCGCGTGCTGATGGATCGCCACGCGCCGACCGCCGATCAGCACGTACTCGCCGCCTTCATCGCGGAAGGCCATCTCGACCGCCACATCCGCCGCGTGCGCGGCGTCTACGCGGAACAGCGCGCGCTGCTGATCGACACGCTCGGCAAGCGGCTGCCGCGCGAGCGCGCCTGGGTGCAGCCGGGCGATCAGGGGATGCACGTCGTGCTGTGGCTCGCGGAAGGGATCGACGATCTCGACGTGGTGGCGCGCGCCGCGCAGGCGGGCGTGGCGGTGCGCGCGGTGTCGCCGATGTTCGCGCCGGGCACCGCGCGTCCGGGCCTCGTGCTCGGCTTCGGCGGGTTCGATCGCGCACGGATGGAAGCGGCCGCGCAGCGGCTCGCGGATGTAGTCGGCGAAGCCGCCGGCGTCGATTCGTCGGAGGAATCGCGGCGGCGCACGCGACCAAAAGTTGTCCGCGGGCAACAAACGTAATCGTCTGTAACGCCTGCAGGAAAACCGGCGTTTTGGCCACAGGTGACGCTGCGCGGTTTGCTAGGATCGCGCCTTTTCCGCTCGCGCTCCTGCCGCCGTGAATCGCTTCGTGCCGTATCTTCGAGATCTGTGGCTTCGCTGCCGTACCGGCGCACGCGCGCTCGGCGCCGGCGCGTGGCATCGCCTGCGCCATCCGACGCGCCGCGGCGTCGCGCTGACGCTTGCCGCGATCCCCGTGCTCGGCCTGCTGGTCCTGCTCGCGTTCGTGCCGTTCACGCCGAGCATCGGCGACATCCGCAAGGCGCGCATCGACCGTCCGGCGCGCGTGCTGTCGGCCGACGGCCAGCTGATCGCCGAGTTCCGGCCCGTGAACCGCGAATGGGTGCCGCTCAAGCAGATCTCGCCGCACATGGTCGACGCACTGATCGCGACCGAGGACCACCGCTTCTACGCGCATCACGGCATCGACTGGCGCCGCACGCTCGCGGCGGGGCTGCATACATTCTCGGGCAGCCGCCAGGGCGGCTCGACGATCACGCAGCAGCTCGCCCGCAATCTGTATCCGGACGAAGTCGGCCGCGCGCCGACGCTCACGCGCAAGGTGAAGGAGCTGATCACCGCGTTCAAGATCGAGGCGGTGTACAGCAAGGACGAGATTCTCGAAACTTACCTGAACACCGTGCCGTTCCTGTACAACGCGTACGGCGTCGAAATGGCCGCGCGCACCTATTTCGGCAAATCGGCGGACCAGCTCGACATCGTCGAAAGCGCGACGCTCGTCGGGATGCTGAAGGGCAACAGCTACTACAACCCGGTGCTGAATCCGGAGCGCGCGGTCCAGCGCCGCAACATCGTGCTCGCGCGGATGGCCGCGATGGGCATGCTGTCGCCGCGGCAGCTCGCGCAACTGCAGCGCCGCCCGCTGCGCGTCGACTTCGAGCCGCAGACCGCGCAACCCGGCCCGGCCCCGCACTTCGCGGTGCAGCTGCGCAAGTGGCTGATCGCCTGGGCCGACCGCAACAACTACGACCTCTACTCGGACGGCCTCGTCGTGCGCACGACGCTCGATGCGCAGCTGCAGGACATGGCGACGCAAGCGCTGACGCAGCAAACCGATCGCCTGCAGGCGATCGCCGATGACGCGTGGCACAACCCGTCCGGCTGCGGGCTGCGCAACGA
Source organism: Burkholderia sp. BCC1985 (assembly GCF_905339915.1). Taxonomy (NCBI): domain Bacteria; kingdom Pseudomonadati; phylum Pseudomonadota; class Betaproteobacteria; order Burkholderiales; family Burkholderiaceae; genus Burkholderia; species Burkholderia sp. BCC1985. The sequence goes on along the minus strand of NZ_CAJPGY010000030.1, from coordinate 35,812 downwards.
CCTGTTCCGCGGCTTCATCCGGCAGACGCCCGACTATCGCGACGCGCGCGCCGCCGGGCTCGCCGACGCGGCCGCGCTGAAGCAGCTCGGCGCGAATCGCGCGTTCGTGCGCGCGTTGTGCGAGCGCAAGACGCAGGTACAGGCCGGCTTCGTCGCGCTCGATCCGCGCAACGGCGCGATTCGCGCGTGGGTCGGCAGCCCCGACTTCGGCAACGAGCCGTTCGATCACGTCGTGCAGGCGCGACGCCAGCCGGGCTCGACGTTCAAGCCGTTCGTCTATGGCGCCGCGTTCGCGGACGGCATGCGGCCGGACGATACGTTCGTCGATCGTCCGGTGGCGATCCCGATCGGCGCGCACGCGGTGTGGCGTCCGACCGATGCCGAACCGCCGACGGACGCGCCGATGTCCCTGCGCGACGCGCTCGCCCTGTCGCGCAATCGCATCACCGCGCAGGTGATGCAGCGCGAAGGCGCGCCCAGGGTCGCACAGCTCGCACGTGCGATGGGCGTGCGCGAAAGCCCGCTCGACGCGGTGCCGTCGCTCGCGCTCGGTACGAGCCCCGTCACGCTGAAGGAAATGGTGTCCGCGTACGGGACGATCGCGAACCGCGGCGTGTACGTCGCGCCGCAGATGATCACGCGCATCGAGGATCGCGACGGCAAGGTGCTCGCCGCGTTCGGCAGCGCGCCGCCTGAACGCGCGATGCCGGTGGCCGCGGCACAGACGCTGGTCGACGTGATGCGTGGCGTCGTCGATTACGGGACTGGTGCCGACATCCGCTCGCGCTACGGGATTCGCATCGACGTCGCGGGCAAGACCGGCACGACGCAGGACAACACGGACGGCTGGTTCATCCTGATGCATCCGCAACTGGTGGCCGGCGCCTGGGTCGGCTTCGACGACGGCAACGTGACGCTGCGCAGCGACTATTGGGGCGCGGGCGCGCACAGCGCGCTGCCGATCGTCGGCTCGTTCTACGATGCGGCGCTGCGTGCGCGTGCGATCGACCCGCATGTGCAGTTCTCGCCCGACTTCCGGCCGCGCAGCGCGCCGGCGCCGGCACCGAGGCGGCGTCCGCATCCGGGCCTGTTCGACTGGCTGAAGATTTTCCGCTGAGCGCGGCACGACTAAGACGCTTCGTCCACCCGGACGAAGCGATCCCGGCCCACACCACGCATCATCGACGCAACCCGTCCATCGATGCCGGAGGCCGCATGACCCACAGCGCTGTCCAAATCGCGAACCTGCTGTACCGCTACGCGGAGCTGCTCGACGCCGGCGACCTGCCGGGGATGGCGGCGCTGTTCCGGCATGCGCGGATCAAGATCGAGGAAGCGGCGCCGACGATCGGCGCCGATGAATTGCTCGCGCTGTTCGACGCGCGCGTGAAGCGCTACGCGTGCGGCACGCCGCGCACGAAGCATGTAATCACGAATCCGCTCATCGAGATCGACGAAGCCGCGCATCGCGCGACGGCTCGCTCGTACTACACGGTGCTGCAGGCCGTCGACGGCCTCGCGCTGCAGCCGATCGCGGCGGGCCGCTATCACGACGCGTTCGAGCGCGTCGACGGCGCATGGCGTTTCGCGTTCCGCGACTACACGCTGTTCGATTTCGCGGGCGACCTGCGTCGCCACCTGAACGATGCGCCGGCCGCTTGACGCGCCGGCCGGCGAACGCGGCCGGCAATGCGCTCAGGCCGCCGCGAGCGTCGCGGCCAGTGCGTCGAACTCCGGCGCCCACGCCGCGCACCCTTCGTCGCGCCGGCGGACCGGCTGTCGTCAGTCCGCCGTGTCGCCGCTCTTCGGCAGCTTCGACCATGCGTTGCGTCCCGGCGCCGGCGACCATGCCGGACGCGTCTTGCGCGCGCTGTCGATCACGACCAGGTAGCGCCCGGCGATCGGCGTGACGTCGCGATCGCGGCGCAGCACCCACAACGACTTGCCGTCCTCGACGCGCGCCTCGTAGTCGTCGTCGAGGATGCCGTGCTGGTCCAGGAACGCGTTCAGCGAAGCAGGAATCCGCACGCAGCCTTTCGAGTGCCGGATGCCTAGCAGCGGCTCGAGGCGATCGGGATCGGTCGCGTGCATCTGGAAGCGCATCGGCGACTTGCCGCCCTTGCCCCAGCCGCGCTCGCCGTCCACCCAGCCGAAGTCGTAGATGCGCATGTCGCGCTTGCCGTAGCCGCGAATACCGTTGTCGTTCGTCGTGCCTTCCGCGCGGAAATCCATGTTGTCGGGCGAGTGGTGGAACACGCCGAGCGGCGTCAGGAAGTGATCGTATTTGCCGGGCCAGCCGGTGCCGACCGGCGACGCGCCGATCATCAGCCACGCATTGGTCGGCGTCGCGCGGAAGTAGATGAACAGCGCCTGCACGTTCGGCGCGCGGTCGACGATCGCGACGTATTCGCCGGCCAGGTCGCCGAGGTCTGCATCGGCGAGCGCCTGCTGAAGACGGACGCCATACGCGCGCTGCTCGCTCGCGGGCACGTTCAGGCGTCGCGTGACTTCCTGCGTGAAGCGCTTGCGCATGTCGATCGCACGCGCGGTTGCGCTCTTCGCTTCGTCGGCCGACAGCGGCGGGTGCCGGCGCGGCGGCGTCGGTGCGGGTGCTTCGGCTTCGCTTGCCGGCGTGCCGGATGCTGCCGATGCAGGCGATGCCTCCGATGCTGCCGATGCGGCGGAAGCCGGGGATGCCCCGCTGGCAGGCGACGCATGATGCGCGGCGGATGCCGCGGATGACGGAGCGACTCCGGACGACACATGCGCCGGCGAAGCCGGATGCGCGGCCGAAGCCGTGGATGACGACGCGACGCCCGACGACCCATGCGCCGACGAAGCCGAATGCGCGGCCGAAGCCGCGGATGACGACGCGACTCCCGACGACCCATGCGCCGACGAAGCCGAATGCACGGCCGAAGCCATTGATGAGGATAACGTAGCAGTTGCCGACGGCACGTCGGACGCGGCAAAGGCGGGCCGCGCGACAAGCACGGAGATCGGGAGAACGGCCGCGAGCCACACATGCGTGGCGACCGCGAGGGTACGGCAACGCGGCTTGTACAACCGCCGCGTCAGGTCGGAGAGCATCATGCGATCGAAGCCATCGGCCGAACCGGCCGCCGCACGTTGCGAACGGCGCATCTCCCGCGCGAGCCATCGACACGCCGGCCGCACGCATGTGCCCGGCGCCGACGCCTCTTCGCGGTGGAGTCGTTCGCAGTACAACGCGTTCGGTCCAATGGCGGCTAATGAGTCGTCAGGTCTTTCATTCTACCCGCGCGGACACGAATCGGCAGGGCCCGCTTCCCCGGTTTCGCCGCGGTTTTGCGCTTCGTCACACTTTGTTTCAACTCATTGCCGCTTGATGCGCCGCTGCATGGCAGGTTGCTTCGCCGGGCGTGTCCGGCAACACGAAACGCCCGGAAATTCACGCGCGTGCGGCATACGGCACGCGAGCGCGCAACCACCGTCTACTTCGAAATGGTTTCGAGCGCGATGCCTTTGGTGCGCGGCCCCATGAACCCGATCGCGGCCATCACGATCACCATCGCGCCGGCGATGAACGCGAACACGCCGAACGTGCCGAAACCCTTCAGCACGGCCGCGATCACGAACGACGAGAAGATCGCCGAGAAGCGGCTCCACGAGTAGACGAAGCCCACCGCGCGCGCGCGGATCGACGTCGGGAACAGCTCGGCCTGATACGCGTGGAAGCTGTACGACATGATGTTGCTCGCGAGCGTGAGGCCGATGCCGAGCACGATCAGGAACGCGCCCACCGTCGTCTGGCTGAACAGCAGCCCGCAGACGACGATCGCCGCCGCCATCGCGACGATCACCGACTTGCGCTCGAAACGGTCGGCGATCACGAGGCCGATCAGCGGGCCGAGCGGCGCCGCGAGCGCGATCACGCTCGAATACATGAGACTCGACGTGATCGTGATGCCCTGCTTGATCAGCAGCGTCGGCACCCAGTTCGCGAAGCCGTAGAAGCCGACCGTCTGGAACACGTTGAAGATCGTCATCATGATCGTGCGGCTGCGATACGGCGGCACCCACATGTCGCGGAAGCTGCCGCGCGGCGGCACCGGCTCGGCCGGCGCGGGCGGCGGCAGCGGCCGGCCGTATTCGGCTTCGACCTTCGCCTCGAGCGCGCGCATGATGCGGTCGGCTTCGTCGACGCGGCCCTGTTGCGCGAGCCAGCGCGGGCTCTCCGGCAGCGCGCGGCGAATCCACCACACGAACAGCGCGCCGTGCGCGCCGATCAGCACGACCCAGCGCCAGCCGTCGAGGCCGAACGGTGCGTGCGGCACGAGCAGGTACGCGAGGAACGCGACCACCGGCACCGCGACGAACCCGACCGCCTGCTCGCACGCGAACGCGCGGCCGCGGATCTGCTTCGGCACGAGTTCGGAGATGTACGTGCCGATCGTCACCATCTCGACGCCGAGGCCGAGACCGACGACGAAGCGCCAGAAGTTCAGCCCGCCTGCCGTGTCCTGGAACGCCATCACGACGTTGGCGGCCGTGTACCACAGCAGCGACCACGTGAAGATCGCGCGGCGGCCGAAGCGGTCCGCGAGGAAGCCGCATGCGATCGTGCCGATGAAGAGGCCGGAGAACAGCGCGGCGATGAAGCTCGCGACGCCCGTGGTGCCGAACAGGCCGTGCGTCGTCGCGGACAGGATCCCGCTTTTCACGAGGCCCGGCGCAACGTAGCCGCTGTACAGCAGATCGTAGAGTTCGAAGAAGAAGCCGAGGCTCAGCAGCACGACGAGCTTCCAGACGCTGCGGGTCGGCGGCAGGCGGTCGAGGCGGGCTGAAATCGAGCCGGCGTCGATGGAAGAGGACGAGGTGGCTGCCTGGGGAAAGCTGTCCGTTGAGACCATCTGGGTCGTGTCTCCTGATCGTGTCGTGTGTTGTTGTCCGGCGGCCGATCGGCCCGGCCGCCGTCGGGCGATTCGTCGCATTGTACCGGCACGCCGCGCGCGCCGCGTCGCGTGGCGAACCGGTTCGGACACCCCACTTTCGCGCGGGACCATGTGTAACTTGCGTAACTGTCTGTCGAATCTGTAAGGTTCGAAGGCATCGCGATCGTCTGCCACTCGCGCGCATCCGAAACCGGCACGGCCCCGTCTGCAAGGGGCTGCCGGGCCGTCGCGCGCCCGCGCCGGCACCGCGGGACACGACAGGCAACGTGCGCAATCGGCAGCGCCGCCGCCGCCACGCCCCGGTAACATGCTACCGGGCCAACTCCCGGCTTCCGGGCGCCTTTCGGCACCCGGCATTGTCGGCAAAACGTAAGCATTCCATGTTCATACAACGACTCTCCACGTACGCACGCCGGATCGCGCTGTTCGCACTGCTGCAGTTCGCGGCGATCGCGACCGCGTCGGCGTTTCCGACGGCTGCGTCCGCACCGGGCGCGAGCGGCGTCGGCGTCCCCGTGCCGACCATTTCGCTGAACGACGCGGTTGCGCGGCTCAAGCAGATGCAGGTGCAACAGGACCGCATCAAGCAGCAGACGTCGAACGCGACCAACAGCAAGGAGCTCGACGAGCTCGGCGACGCGACCCAGGAACTGAGCGCCGACGTCGACAAGCTGCAGAGCCAGCTCGCGCCGCAGCGCACGCAAGTCCAGGCGCAGCTCGACGTGCTCGGCCCGCCGCCGGCCCCGGGCGCATCGCCCGAAACGCCTGCCGTCGAACAGCAGCGGGAGACGCTGAACGCGCGCAAGGCGCAGATCGACGCGGCGCTGAAACAGGCCGCCGACCAGAAGACCAACCTCGCGAACCTGAACGACCAGTTTGCGAAACTGCACCGCAGCCTGCTGAAGAACCAGCTCGCGTTCCGTTCGGGCAGCATCTTCGGTGCGCAGTTCTGGCTGCCGCTGTTCCACCTGTCGCCGGACGACGTCCAGCGGCTCGAGGACTTCAACGACGAACTGCGCGACATGCTGCGCTCGTCCTGGACACCCGGCCAGCGCGCCATCACCACGCTGCTGCTGATCGCCGCGCTCGCTGCGTGGCTCGGCGGCCGCCGCGTCGTCGAACGCGGGCTCGCGTGGTTCTGCCTGAACCGCCTGCCGCCCACCCGGCTGCGCCGCAGCGCGCTGGCGCTGGCGACGGCGTTCTCGACGCTGCTCGCGACCGCGGTCGCCGTACAGATTCTCTATCTCGCGCTCGCCCGCCACTCCGAGCTCACGTCTTCGATGACCGATCTGTGGGACCAGTTCGCGAAGCTCGCCGTGACCTGCGCGCTGATCGCCGGCCTCGGCCGCGCGCTGCTCTGCACGAAGCATCCGTCATGGCGGCTGCCGGCGCTCGCCGATCCCGTCGCGCTCGCGATGAAGCCGTTCCCCGGCGTGCTGGCCGCGCTGCTGCTGATGTCCGGCACGCTCGAGTCGATCAACCGGATCGTCGATACCAGCCTGTCCGTCACGCTGTTCGGCCGCGGCATCGTCTCGCTCGTCGTCGCGCTGACCGTCGGCGCGTCGATCCTGCGCGCGAATCGCGTCCGCACCGCGCTGGCGGCATCCGGCGAGGCGCCCGAGCAACGCTCGACGCTCGCCGGGCTGATTCACGCCGGCGTCACGCTGGCGATCGTCGTGTCGCTGGTCGCGCTGCTGATCGGCTACATCACGGTCGCGCGCTTCATCACGTACGAGCTCGTCTGGTTCGAGATCGTGGTGTGCAGCGTCTACATCCTGACGCAGCTGACGCGCGACGCGAGCGAAAGCCTGTTCTCCGCGAACCTGTCGACCGGCAAGCAGATCAAGCACCTGTTCGCGCTCGACGACCGGCATCTCGACCAGGCCCACACCGTCGTGTCCGGCCTCGGCACGAGCCTGCTGATGCTGATCGCGGCGATCGCGCTGCTGACGGGCGGCTTCGGCACGACGCCGAGCGACCTGCTCGACAGCGCGGTCGCGATGATCGGCGGCCAGCGGCTGCAGAGCCTGAACATCATGCCCGACCGGATCCTGAACGCGGTGATCGGGTTCGCGATCGGCTTCTACCTGCTGCGCTCGGTGCGCCGCTGGCTCGACGGCGAGTTCATGCCGGCACTTGGCATGGACGCGGGGATGCGCGTGTCGCTGATCACGCTGTTCACCAACGTCGGCTACGTGCTGCTCGTGCTGATGACGCTGGGGCTGCTCGGCGTCAGGTGGAGCAACCTCGCGTGGATCGTCAGCGCGCTGTCGGTCGGTATCGGTTTCGGCCTGCAGGAGATCGTGAAGAACTTCGTGTCGGGGCTGATCCTGCTGACCGAGCGGCCGGTGAAGGTGGGCGACATGGTCAGCATCGCGGGCGTCGAAGGCGACATCCGCCGCATCAACGTGCGCGCGACCGAGATCCAGCTCAGCGACCGCTCGACCGTCATCGTGCCGAACTCGCAGCTGATCTCGCAGAACGTGCGCAACGTGACGATGGGCAACAGCACGCAGGGCGTCGCGACGCTGATGCTCACGTTCCCGCTGAACACCGACCCCGAGCAGGTGCGCGACCTGCTGCTCGACGCGTATCGCGAGCACCCGGCGATTCTCGACAAGCCGGCGCCGTCGGTCACGTTCAGCCAGCTCGCGCCGGACGGGATCACGCTGAGCGTCACGGGCTACGTGGCGAGCCCGCGGATCGCCAGCTCGACGAAGAGCGACCTGCTGTTCGAGATCCTCAAGCAGTTGCGGGCGGCGCAGATCACGCTGTCGACGCCGCAGATGCTGGTCGTGCAGAACATGCCGGCAAGCGACGCTTCCGCCCCGCACGAGTAAGCGATCGAGCGGGCATACGCCGATCGGGCATCGGCGCGCACGCTTCGCCGCAAGCGACAAGGGCCGGTTACCGCTTTCGCGGCAACCGGCCCTTGTCATTCGATCGATTCGACCGTCGCGGCGCCCTCCCGGACGCGCTCCGTCAGACGTCGAACTTCACGCCCTGCGCCAGCGGCAACTGACGGCTGTAGTTGATCGTGTTCGTCGCCCGGCGCATATACGCCTTCCACGCATCCGAACCCGACTCGCGGCCGCCGCCCGTTTCCTTTTCGCCGCCGAACGCACCGCCGATCTCCGCGCCGCTCGTGCCGATGTTCACGTTGACGATCCCGCAGTCGCTGCCCGCTGCCGACATGAACTGCTCGGCCTCGCGCATGTCGTTCGTGAAGATCGCCGACGACAGGCCTTGCGGCACCGCGTTGTGCAGTTCGATCGCATCGTCGAAGTTGTCGTACACCATCACGTACAGGATCGGCGCGAACGTCTCGCGCTCGACCACGGCCGATTGCTTCGGCATCCGTACGATGGCCGGGCGCACGTAGTACGCATCCGCGTGACCGACGTCGACGCGCTCGCCGCCCTTCACCTCGCCGCCCTGCTCGCGTGCGTCGCCCAGCGCCTTCTGCATCGCATCGAACGACGCCCGATCGACCAGCGGGCCGACCAGCGTGCCTTCTTCAAGCGGGTTGCCGACCTTCACCGACGTGTAGGCCTTCTCGATGCGCGGCAGCAATTGCTCGACCAGGCTGCGATGCACGATCAGGCGGCGCAGCGTCGTGCAGCGCTGGCCGGCCGTGCCGACCGCCGCGAACGTGACCGCACGCACGACGAGATCCAGATCCGCGCTCGGCGCGACGATCATCCCGTTGTTGCCGCCGAGCTCGAGGATGCCGCGCGCGAGACGCTGGCTCAGCACCTTCGCGACTTCCTGGCCCATCCGCACGCTGCCCGTCGCGCTGACGACCGGCACCTTCTTCGACGCCGTCAGCACCTCGCCGACATCGCGCATGCCGAGCACCAGCTGGCTCAGCTCTGCCGGCGCGACACCCGGATGCGTCTTGTCGAATTCGCGGATCGCCTTCTGGAGCAGCACGTGGCACGCGATTGCCGTCAGCGGCGTCTTCTCGGACGGCTTCCACACGACCGAATCGCCGCACACGAATGCGAGCGCCGCATTCCACGCCCACACCGCGACCGGGAAGTTGAACGCCGAGATCACGCCGCACACGCCGATCGGGTGCCACGTTTCCATCATCCGGTGGCCCGGGCGCTCGGACGCGATCGTCAGGCCGTAAAGCTGGCGCGACAGGCCGACCGCGAAATCGCAGATGTCGATCATTTCCTGCACTTCGCCAAGGCCTTCCGACGTGATCTTGCCGGCCTCGAGCGTGACGAGGCGGCCGAGCTCGGCCTTGTGCTCGCGCAGCACGTTGCCGAACACGCGCACGAGCTCGCCGCGCACCGGCGCCGGCACCGTGCGCCACTTGAGGAATGCGTCGTGCGCGGCGTCGATCTTGCGCTCGGCGTCGGCGGGCGAGTCGACCGCCAGCGTCGCGAGCGTCGCGCCGTCGAGCGGCGAACGCGCGGTCAGCGCATTGCCTTTCCACTGGGCGAGATCGATGTCGAGCGCAGCAAGAATGTCGTTGAATTGCATCACTTCCTCTTCAGGGACAGATTGATCGGTGCGGCGGCGACGCCGCCCGCGTGATTCGATTGGAGCGCGTTCGCGCGCCCTGTGCAAGCGGATGCGCAGCTCGGCAGGCCCGGTGCGCCGCACGGCGCATCGCGCGGCGCCGCCGCCGGAAACCCGGCCGGGCGGCGCGCCCCCGCCTCGCGAGGCACGATCCATGAGACACATTGTCGATGGCCACAAGTCCGGCCGCTATTGATATTAACTCACGACTTCATTCCCAAAACGCAACAACCCAGCGGGACGAATCCGCCCGTTTCGGCACCGGCATGGGACGTATCCAAGGCCGACGGCCGGGCCGCCGGGGCGGTCCCGATGCGCGGCAAGTTGATGACAAAGTTGCATCACCCTGTGCGGAAATATCGTTTGCCGCGCTTGCGGCCGGCACCCACAATCGGGGCGGCGTCGAGGTGCACCGCACCCGGCGCGCCGACGGCCGCCCAACGGGCGGCCGACGACAGACGAAGGCAACACGCGTCGCGGCCCGGCGGTCCCGGTCGATCCGGACCAGCCCCGCGAAGCAGTGCCGCCGCCCGGCCGGCGGCCGGCAACGCGCCGCCCTTCGTAACCAAAAAACAATCCCGGAGACAGCGCCCAGCACCCGCCATGCATTCAGATGCCCGCCCCGACTCGCCCCGTTCGTCCGGCTCGCCGCCCGCGCAGCCGTCCCTCCACCGCAGCCTGCAGGCGCGCCATCTGCGGATGATCGCGATCGGCGGCTCGATCGGCACCGGCCTGTTCGTCGCGTCCGGCGCGTCGATCTCGCAGGCCGGCCCCGGCGGCGCGCTGGTCGCGTACATGCTGATCGGCCTGATGGTCTATTTCCTGATGACGAGCCTCGGCGAAATGGCCGCGTTCATGCCGGTGTCGGGCTCGTTCGCGACCTACGGCGCGAAATTCGTCGACGAAGGCTTCGGCTTCGCACTCGGCTGGAACTACTGGTACAGCTGGGCCGTGACGCTCGCGGTGGAACTCGTCGCCGCGCAGCTCGTGATGCACTACTGGTTTCCGCACGTGCCGGGCGTCTGGTGGAGCGCGATCTTCCTCACCTTGATCTTCGCGCTCAACGCGCTGTCGGTGCGCGGCTTCGGCGAAGCCGAATACTGGTTCGCGCTGATCAAGGTGCTGACGGTGCTCGCGTTCGTCGGCGTCGGCCTGCTGATGATCTTCGGGATCATGCAGGGCGGCCCGAGCGCGGGCTGGGGCAACTTCACGATCGGCGACGCACCGTTCGCGGGCGGCTGGGCCACGATGCTCGGCGTCGCGATGATCGCGGGCTTCTCGTTCCAGGGCACCGAAATGATCGGCGTCGCGGCCGGCGAATCGGAGAACCCGCGCACGACGATCCCGCGCGCGGTCAGCCAGATCTTCTGGCGCATCCTGCTGTTCTACGTGTTCGCGATCTTCGTGATCGGCGTGCTGATTCCGTACACCGACCCGAGCCTGCTGAAGAGCGACGTGACCGACGTCGGCGTGAGCCCGTTTACGCTCGTGTTCCGCCACGCGGGCCTCGCGTTCGCGGCCGGCGTGATGAACGCGGTGATCCTGACGGCCGTGCTGTCGGCCGGCAACTCGGGCATGTACGCGTCGACGCGGATGCTCTACAACCTCGCGGTCGAGGGCCGCGCGCCGAAGCTGTTCGCGAAGCTGTCGCCGGGCGGCGTGCCGCGCAACGCGCTGTACGCGACGACCGCCGTCGGCGCGCTGTGCTTCCTCACGTCGCTGTATGGCGATAAGACCGTCTACCTGTGGCTGCTGAACACGTCGGGCATGGCCGGCTTCATCACGTGGCTCGGCATCGCGGTCAGCCACTACCGGTTCCGCAAGGGCTTCCTGAAGCAGGGCTACCGGCTCGACCAGCTGCCGTACCGGTCGAAGTGGTTCCCGTTCGGCCCGCTGTTCGCGTTCGCGCTGTGCGCGATCGTCGCGCTCGGCCAGGACTACCAGGCGTTCCTCGCCGACAGGATCGACTGGGCCGGCATCGCCGCGACCTACATCGGCCTGCCGTTCTTCCTCGCGATCTGGCTCGGCTACGCGCTGGTGCGCAAATGCCGCCTCGTCCGCTACGAGGACATGGAAATCGCGCCGTGGATCGAGCGCAACGCGGCGCCCGACGCCACGGTCAAGACCGACGCCGGCTATCCGGCCTACGTCGCCGCTCCGGCCAACCCGACGCCGGGCGCGTGATGCCCGGTCGCGCACCGGCCGCCGCCCGACCGCGGCGGCCGGTGCGCTGAACACCCCATTCGACGCGGCGCGCGCGTTCAGGCAAGATCGACGCGCGCCGTCCGTTTTTCCGTCGTCACGAGTCATCGAAAACCGCATGCAGAACTTCTACGAAGCCACCGTTACCCGCCAGCCCTACCCGCAACTGACCGGCACGATCGACACGCAGGTCTGTATCGTCGGCGGCGGCCTCGCCGGCCTGTGCACGGCGCTCGGCCTCGTCGAGCGCGGCGTGCGGGATGTCGTCGTGCTCGACGGCGAACGGGTCGGCTTCGGCGCGTCCGGCCGCAACGGCGGCTTCGTGTTCGGCGGCTACAGCCTCGACAACGCGGACCTGCTGCGCACGCTCGGCCGCGACGAAGGCCGCCGCCTGTACCGGCTCACCGTCGATGCGGTCGACCTGATCCGCGCGCGGATTGCCCGCTACGGCATCGACTGCGACATCGTCGACGAGGGCGTGATGCTCGCCAACTGGTTCGACGATCCGTCGCGGCTCGACGGCGTGCGCACGCTGATGAAGCAGGAATTCGACGTCGACTGGGAACCGGTCGCGACCGACGCGCTGCGCGCGCGGCTGAAGACGCAGCGCTATTACGGCGGCCTGTTCGAGCCGAACGCGTTCCACTTCCATCCGCTCAAGTACGTGCTCGGCGTCGCGGCGGCCGCCTCGCGCGGCGGCGCACGCGTGTACGAACGCTCGGCCGCGCTCGGCATCGCGCGCGAGGGCGCCGGCTACGTCGTGCGCACGGCGCAGGGCACGGTGCGCGCGAAGGACGTCGTGTTCGCCGGCGGTGGCTATGCGCGCGGCGTGTCGCCGCGCATCGAGCGCGCGGTGCTGCCGATCGCGACCTACGTGATCGCGACCGAGCCGCTCGGCACGCGGCTGCCGGACGCGATCGACGCACCTTACGCGATCTACGACACGCGTTTCGCGTTCGACTACTACCGGCCGCTGAAGGACACGCGGATTCTGTGGGGCGGCCGGATCTCGGTGCTCGACCGCGGCCCCGACGCGATCGCGCGGCTGCTGCGACGCGACCTGCTGCGCGTGTATCCGCAACTCGACGGCGTGAAGGTCGAGTACGCATGGGGCGGGCTGATGAGCTACGCGCGGCACAAGATGCCGCAGATCGGCCGCGATGCGGACGGCGTGTGGCACGCGATCGCATTCGGCGGTCACGGGATGGCGCCCACCACCGTCGCCGGCGAAGCGCTCGCCGCCGCGCTGGCTGGGGAGCAGCCGGTGCCGGAAGGCTTCGCCGCGTTCGGGCTCACGCGCACGTTCGGGCTCGCCGGCCTCGCGGCCGCGCAGCTCACGTACACTGCGTACCAGGCCCGCGACGCGCTCGCGTCGTGCCGGCGCTGAGCGGCGACGGCCGCCGAAACCGCGCGGCCGATTAGAGCAGAAGGTCGGCCGGGCGGCGATTTCCCGCATGCTAGAATGATTTCTTCATGCCGCCGCGAACCCACAACAAAGTCACATGAAAGCTGGAAGCAAGGCCGCCACGTCCGAAAGCCGCGCGCTTGCGACCGATGCGCGGCGCAAATACGATCCCGAGCAAACCAAGCGCAACATCCTCGACGTCGCCACGCAGGAGTTTTCCGCGATGGGCCTCGCCGGCGCGCGCGTCGACGCGATCGCCGAGCGTACCAACACGACGAAGCGGATGCTCTACTACTACTTCGAAAGCAAGGAAGGCCTGTACGAGGCCGTGCTGGAGAAGGTGTACGGCGACATCCGCGCGCTCGAGCAGGAACTGCACGTCGGCGACATGGAGCCGCGCGAAGGCATGCGCCGGCTCGTCGAATTCACGTTCGACTATCACGACAAGCATCGCGACTTCGTCCGCCTCGTGTCGATCGAGAACATCCACGGCGCGAAGTATCTCGAACAGCTGAAGTCGTTCAAGAACCGCAACGTCAGCATCATCAAGACGCTCGAGGAACTGCTCGAGCGCGGCGCGGCGAGCGGCGCGTTCCGCAAGGACATCGACGCGTTCGACCTGCATCTGCTGATCAGCTCGTTCTGCTTTCACCGCGTGTCGAACCGCTATACGTTCGGCGCCGCGTTCGGCCGCGATCCGTCGGCGCCGCGGCTGCGCGCGCGGCATCGCGAGACGATCGCCGATTCCGTGCTGCGCTATGTCGCCGCGTAAGCGCATCGCGCGGTTTCATCCGAAGGCCGGCGACGAGCGCCGAACCCGCCACCCGGCCCTCTCCCGACTGGCACTACGACGCTTGCAACCGGCATGAGCCGGATTCACGCGGCGGGTCCCTTCAAGCCGCTCGCGCCGCTCAGGCCGCCTCAGGCCGAACGTCCGCCTCGTGCCAGTCCGTCGGCGCCGACGCCAATGCGATCCGCGCCTTCTCTTCCGGGCTGCCCGCCACGTAATACTTCTTCGCCCAGCTCGAATCCGGCGCGAGCGCGAGGTGCCGGTGCGCATCGGTGCCCTGCCGTTGCGACTCGATCGACAGCGCCCGTGCGCGATAGTGCTCGTAGAGCCGCAGGAATTCGGCGAGATAGATCGCGGCGATCCGCGCGTCGCGAATCTCCAGCAGGTTCTCGTCGTTGTACTGCTCGGAATTGCGGCTCATGTTCGCCGAGCCCGTGTAGACGATCGGGTTCGCGCCTTCCGCATCGATCACGATGAACTTGTGGTGGATCACGACCGGCGGATAGGCCGGCGCCGGCTCGCCCGGAAAGAGGCGCAGTTCCGGCTCGAAACCCTGCGGCACCGTCGCCGGTGAAAAATACGCGGCGTCGATCACGTCGTGATGATCGCGCCGGCGATGGTAAAGCTCGAGATTCGCGAGCGTCGCCGCATCGAGCGGCCGGCCGTCGTGCTGCGCGGCATCGGCCTGCGTCGCGCTGCCGGCGTTGATGCGGTTCACCAGGCCGAACATCATCAGGCCGCGGTCGCCGGCGGCAAAGCATGCGTCGCGCAGCGCCGCGTCGGTCGGCATGAACAGGCAGAACGACACCGAATGCTGCGCGGCCGCGATCGCGGCGACGATCGTATCGATCTCGGTGCGCTGCCCCGCCGGCTCCGGCGAAAACGCGACGCGCACCTGCGCGCTGCCGATCGTCAGCGGCTCGGACCAGCCCGGCGACAACTTCGCCGTCTCCGCGATCGGCGGATTCGCGGCCAGCGCCTGCGCACGCGCGTTGTATAGCGCCGCGAGCGCCGGCGAATCGAATGCGTGCAGCACGTTCGCCTGCTCCGTCAGCCCTTCGGTCGTGAAGTTCGCGGAACCGGTCAGCACGCGCGCCGGCGTCGGCGCAGTCGTCCCGTTCGCCGGTGCGTCGGTCACGATGAACTTGTCGTGCATGATGTGCGTCCTGTCGCGCGGCGCGCGCGTCGCGAGGCCCTGCAGCGCGTCGACGGCCGGCTGGTTCGGCGACGGCAGCGGCGGCTTGCCCTTGCGGGCGGTCACGTGCGCGTCGTAGACGATCGCGAGCGACGCTTCGCCGTGCTGCCGTCCGAACGCCTCGAATGCGGGCAACGCCCACAGCGTGTCCGTCAGGTGATAGACGGCCGAGACCGCGCGCGACGCGGGGTCGAGCATCTCCGCGAATACCTGTTCCATGTCGTTCGCGAGCCACGTGCGCAGCTTCAACGCCTGGTCCGCGCTCGGCGCCGCATGCGGCGCGAGACCCAGCGCCGCGACCTGCTTCGCGAACGCCTGCGAACTGACCACCGCGCGATTGAACCACGTGCCGACGCCGTCCACGATGTGCGCGGGCAGCACGACATCGCACACGCCGGCCTGCGCATCGAGCACCTTCAGGTTCTCCGGCGTGCCGACGACCGGATAGACGTCATAGCGGAACGACGCATCGCGATCCTGCGGATCGATGCGCGCGTCCCACCACATGAATTTCTGGATCGGTGCCTGGTCGGTCGGCGCGTCGCCCAGCGTGCCGGCGGCCGGGCCGTCGAACGTGAGCCGGTTCGGCAGCCAGCTGTTCGGCGCGCGCGTCTTGCCGTCGGCCGACCAGAAGCCCGGCGTGCGTCGGATCGCGAAGCCGAGGAAGTCGGTGCGCGAGCCCGCGTCGGGCCAGTCGAAAGCGAGGAGAACCAGGGTCGGGGAAAGATAGCTGCGTACGCTGACGGTCATTCTTTGCTCCTGCCGCGGCGGCCGGTCGAAAGGAATGAGTCAGTGTCGAACGCGCATCTTCCCGTGCGATGACCGTTCGATGAACCTTGTATGTCGGAGCCGCGTCAGTCGCACACGAGCAGCTCGATGCCGCGCGCGGTCAGCGCGCGGCGCACGGCCTTGTCCGGCGTGCGTTCGGTGACGAGATAGCGCGCGGCCGAGGCGCCGTTGATCCGCACCGGCGTCACGCGGCCGAACTTCGAATGGTCGGCGACGATGATCGCGGTGCCGGCCGCCGCGATCATCCGGCTGCGCACTTCGGCGGCGAGCCGCGAGTAGTCGGTGCAGTCGCCATCGGCCGTGATGCCGCCCGCGCCGACGAACGCGAAATCGACGTGGTACTGCGCGAGCTGCTGGATCGTATCGAGCCCGAACGTCGCATCCTCGTCGTCGGACAGTTCGCCGCCGAGCAGCGTCACGCGATTGCCGTTGCGCCGCGCGAGCACGAACGCGGTGCGCCAGTCGTTCGTGTAGATCGACAGCCGGTGCCGGTCGGCCAAAGCGAGCGCGACCGCATGCGGCGTGCTGCCCGAGTCGATCAGCACCGAGGCGTCGTCGGGCACGAATTCGGCCGCGCGTCGCCCGATCGTGCGCTTCGCTTCGGCATTCGCCGCCTCACGCTCGGACAGGCTCGGCTCGCGGCGATCCGCCGCCAGCGCGCCGCCGTGCGTCATCACGAGCAGGCCGCGCGCCGCGAGCGCGTTCAGGTCGCGCCGTACTGTCTCGCGCGACACGTCGAGCGAGCGCACGAGCTCGGCGACCGACAGCGCGCCCGATCGTCCGAGCTCCGACAGAATGTATTGATGACGTTGTTCCGCCAGCATCGCAATGCGCCCGAGGCGACTGGTAATGGGTAGGCCGACCATTGTATTACGGCCGTTTGACCGCCATTTGACGGCGGCGCGTCCGGCCGAGGCCACGTTTCACGAAAGCGAAATTCTGTATTGCCCGATGCGCGCGAATCGGCGTGGCAAGCGGTTGCTACACTCTGCGTTTCGCCGAACGACAGACCATCAAGGGGCTTGCGTCATGTACCGCAAAGGCAGTGTGCTCGAAATCCAGTTTTCGCCGGAACGGCTCAACGACGGGGCCGGCGATCCGTACTGGATCGACCTGACGCTCGACGAGGCCCGCCGGCTGTACGAACAGCTCGCCGCACGCTTCGCGACCGATGCGCGCGCGAACCAGCCGCTCGACACGTTTTCGCTCGACTGATCCCCGTTCCTCTGCGCGCGCCACGGCGCGCTTTTATGCCGCGGCGCCTGCGCCCGGACGGCCGCTAGCCGGACAGCCCGGCGCGCTGCCGCGCTCGTGGCGGATCACGCCCGCGGCCGACGTGCCGCGCACCGCTGCTGCATGTGTTCCGCACGCGCCACGCGCGACTGCAGAATCCGACAAGACGGCCGCACCGCTTCATCCGATACTGGCCGGCTCACGATTCGTCCGGCCGTATCGCGGCCCGCCACGCATGTTTACCTCGCTCGTCGCCGCGGCTTTCGTCGCGCTGTGGTCCACCGGCTTCATCGTCGCCCGGGCAATCAAGCCCTACGCCGACCCGAACCTGTTCCTGCTCGCGCGTTTCGCGGGCACGGCCGTGCTGTTCGGCGCGGTGGCGCTCGCCGCGCGCGCGCCGTGGCCGGCGCGCCGCGAATGGCCGCGCCACCTGATCGCGGGCGCGCTGCTGCAGGGCGTCTACCTCGGCGCCAGCTACTGGGCCGTCGCGCAAGGGCTGAACGCCGGCGTGATGGCGCTGCTCGGCGCATTGCAGCCACTCGCCACCGCCGTGCTCGCGGTGCCGCTGTTCAACGAGCGGCTGCCCGCGCGCGGCTGGCTCGGGATGGCGCTCGGGCTCGCCGGCGTCGCGCTCGTCCTCGCACCGAAGGTCGCGGGCGGCGTCGCGCCGCCGGCGGGCGCCGCGCCCGCGTGGTTCGTCGTGACCGTGTCGATCCTGTCGGTCGGCTCGATCACCGCGGGCTCGCTGTACCAGAAGGGCAAGCTCGCGCAGAACGACCTGCGTACGGCCGTCGCCGTGCAGAACCTCGGCGCGGCGATCGTCGCGGCCGTCTTCGTCGTGCTGCTGCACGAAACGCGCTGGATCGGCGCACCGGCGCTGTGGATCTCGCTCGTGTGGGGCGTCGTGTTCCTGTCCGGCGGCGCGGTCACGATGCTGATGTGGATGCTGCGGCGGGGCAACGCCGCGCGCGCGACGTCGTTGCTGTTCCTCGCGCCGCCGCTCGCCGCGCTGCAGGGCTACCTGCTGTTCGGCGAAACGCTCGCGACCGTCCAGCTCGCCGGCTTCGCGCTCGCGCTGGCGGGCGTCGTGCTCGCGCGGCGCTGACGCGGGCGAGCGCGCGGGTTCGTCACAGCGCCCCGCCATGCGCGGCGTCGCGCCGCCGCCGGGCGCCGCGCCTCGTGGTTCGTCGTCGCGCACCCCGCCATGCCTCGAAACGAAGCATCCGCGCGCACGCCGGGGGACGCCGCTCCGCGCGCCGCACCATGACGATGCATCGCGTCTCGCCGATGCAACGCGCGGCCGCCGGATCGCATGCCCGGCGCGGCGCCGGGCCGCGATTGCGCTTATGATGGGCGCCTTGCATTTCGTTCCGGAACCACCTTCATGACATCCGCCGATTACGCCAGCCGCCAACGCGCGATCATTGCCGAACTGAACGTCGCCCCGCACTTCGACGCCGATGCCGAAATCGCCCGCCGCGTCGATTTCCTCGCGCAGTACCTTCGTTCGACCGGCCTGCGGACCTACGTGCTCGGCATCAGCGGCGGCGTCGATTCGTCGACGGCCGGACGGCTCGCGCAGCTGGCGGTCGAACAGCTGCGCGCCGGCGGCTACGACGCCCGCTTCATCGCGATGCGCTTGCCGAACGGCGTGCAGAACGACGAAGCCGATGCGCAACGCGCGCTCGCGTTCGTGCGCGCGGACGAAACGTTCACGGTCGACGTCAAGCCCGCCGCCGACGCGATGCTCGCATCGCTCGTCGCGTCCGGCCACGCATTCGAAAACCCGGCCCAGCAGGACTTCGTGCACGGCAACATCAAGGCGCGCGAGCGCATGATCGCGCAGTACGCGGTGGCCGGCGCGCGGCGCGGCATCGTGATCGGCACCGACCACGCGGCCGAATCGCTGATGGGCTTCTTCACGAAATTCGGCGACGGCGGCGCGGACGTGCTGCCGCTCGCCGGCCTGAGCAAGCGCCGCGTGCGTGCGGTCGCCCGCGCGCTTGGCGGCGACGAACTGATCGTGATGAAGGTGCCGACGGCCGACCTCGAGGAACTGCGTCCGCTGCGCCCCGACGAGCACGCCTACGGCGTCACCTACGACGAAATCGACGATTTCCTCGAAGGCAAACCCGTCGCCGACAACGTGTACGAAACGGTGCTGCGCTTCTACGACGGTTCGCGCCACAAGCGCGCGCTGCCGTACACGCCGTTCGACTGGCCGGCCGCGTAAGCCGGCTCGTTCAGCCGCAACACCGCGCCGCGCGAACCCTGGCGGTTACGCGCGGCGCCTGCGCGACGGGCAGCGCTACGCGTGCCCGCCCGCCTTCTTCGCCTGCAGCGCGCGAATCCGCAGCCGCGCGCCCGTATCGCTGACCGTCGCGTCGTACATCGTCGCGAGATCGCGCTTGAGCGCGGTGCGCGAACCGCCGTCGAGATACACCATGTGCCCGGACGGATAGAAACGCGCGGACAGGTTCTGCCGCACCTTCTGATCCTCGAGCGGCATCTGCTGCAGGTCGATCACGGTCTGGTAGAACGGCGTGACGAAATCGTAGAGGCCGTTCGCCGACAGCACCTTCAGGTCGACGTTCAGCGCCATCACCGCGGCGAGATCGCCCGCCGTGTAGAGGATCAGGTTCCCCTGCGCATCGATGCCCTGCTGCGCGCCGGTCGGGTCGATGTGGCTGAAGTCCCAGTTCCGGAACGCCTGGTCGTTCAGGTCCGTGAACGCGGAGTTCGACGTGAACTTCAGCTGCTCGTTCAGGTAGCTGTTCCACATCGCCGTGTAGACGCCCGTCACGGCCGTCATCGTCGGATCGTTGCCGCCCGAGTTCGGATCGATCTTGCCGGCGATGCCCGACGAGATCCCGGTCACGCGGCCGTCGTACGACCCGAGCGCGAGCCCCTGCGCGTGCAGCAGCGTCGTCAGGAACAGCGAATTGCCGCGCGTGTCGTAGCCCGCGATGTCGAGGCTCCACGACTGCAGCGTCGCGGTATCGATACCCGTGTATCGCGACAGCTTCTGCACGGCGGCCGGGTCCGCATGCGGAACCGTGCGCAGCGCCTTCAGGTAGTCGGTACGCGCGAATTGCGCGACTTCCTCGACGAACGCGCCGAGATCGGTCGGCGCGGGCGTGACGCCGAGCTTCTTGTGATACCACGCATCGGCCGCCGCGGTCGGCAGCGCGCCGACCGGGTTGCCGGCCTGCCGGTAGTCGAGGATCGACGACTGCAGCGTGACGCCGTTCAGGTCGACGCCGTCCTCGTGCAGCTTGTAAGCGAGCACGCAGCTGCGCGCGGTGCCGTACGACTCGCCGAACAGGTACTTCGGCGAATTCCAGCGGTTGTTCTTCGTCAGGTAGCGCTTGATGAACTGCTTCAGCGAATCCGCATCCTGGTCAACGCCCCAGAAATCGCGGTTCTTGTTCGGCGCGACGGCCGCCGAATAACCGGTGCCGACCGGGTTGATGAACACCAGGTCGCTGTGGTCGATCATGCTGTCCGGATTGTCTTCCATCTGATACGGCGCGGGCGGCGTGAACCCCGGCATCGACGTCCTGATGCGCTTCGGCGCGAACGAGCCGAGCAGCACGAACACCGACGACGATCCGGGCCCGCCGTTGTAGAAGAACGTGACGGGCCGCGTTTCCTCCTTCGCGCCGTCGGCCGTGAACGCGACGTAGAAGAGCTTCGCGGCCGGCAGCGAGCTGCTCGGGTCGACCGTCACGAGGTGGCCGGCCGTCGCCGTGTACGCGATGCGCTTGCCGTCGATCAGGATCGTGTGATGCGTGATCGCGGCCGCTTCGGTCGTGTCGGTCACCGAGTCGTCGGGACCGTTGCCGTACGCGACCGGATCGAAGAACGGCTGGTCGCGGCCGTGGCTCAGCGCGACCGGACTGATGGTCGGCGGCACGCCATGCGAATTGTGGTCGCCGTGATGCAGCGGATACACGCCGCCGGAAGATGCGGAATCGATGCCCATCGTGCTGCTCCTCGAGGTGAAAAAAGACGCGGGCAGGAAACCCGCGTCGCGTGGAAAGGCCGGCGCCGGCGCGTCAGCTCGACGGCTTGCGCGCGAGGATCGCCGCGAGTTTCGCGCCGTCGGGGCTGCCGAGGCCCGTGCACGCATCCCAGCCGGACGCGGCGGCATACGTGCCGTTCGAGCCTTTCGTGATGTCGCGCAACGCGCCGGGATTCTTGTACAGCGCCGGGTTGATCCAGCCGGCCGATGCACTCGCCGCCGCACTGGCCGTCGCACTCGCCGCCGCATTGATCCGTGCGATCAGCGCGGCCCACAACGGCGCGACCGCGCTCGTGCCGCCCATCACCGCGACCGTGCCGGCGACCGACACCTCGTAGCCCGTCTGCGGCGATGCATCGGCGGCAACGTCCGGCACGCCGCGCTTCGTGAGCGGCGTGGTGCTGCCGTCGGCGAGCGTGACGGTCAATCCCTGCTGCCACGCCGGCAGGTCGAACAGCGTGCTGACACCGCCGCCGCCCGCGCCGCCGCCGGCCGCCTCGTCGTTCCACGCGACTTCGCTGCGAATGCCCTGCCCCGGCAGCGCATCGAGCTGCGTGCCGCCGCAGCCGAGCACGTAAGGACTCGACGCCGGAAAGTCGACGTGATCCGTGCCGTCCTGCAGCCCGTCGCCCGAGCCGCTGTCGCCCGACGCCGCGCACACCGTGATCCCCTGCGCGGCGGCCGCCTGCAGCACGCGGTTGAACGCATGCGCCGACTGCGCCTGCCAGATCGCTTCCGGCCCGCCCCAGCTGATCGAGATCACCGACGGCCGGTTGGTCTTGTCGGTGACGGCCGCGTTGACGGCCTGGATGAAGCCCGCGTCGCTGTTCGGCGCGAAATAGACGGCGAGCTTCGCGGCGGGCGCGATCGCACCGGCGATCTCGATGTCGAGCGCGACTTCGCCGTCCGGGCCGTTCGCCTCGCCGGTCGGCGCATTGCGGCCGGTGCCGACGTTCACGTCGACGAGCGTCGGCGGCGTCTTGATGCCGAGCCCGCGGAAATACTGCTGGATATCGGCCGCGCGATAGCCGCCGCCGAGTTCGACGATCGCGATGCATTGCCCTGCACCGTCGCCGGCCGGAAAGCCGTACAGCGACGCGAGCTGGATCGGCGTGAACGTGACGGCGGGCGCACCGCGCGCGGGCTGGAACGGCGGACGCAGCCGGAAGTGCGGCCGCGCCTGCGGACGGCTGTCGAGGCCGAGCACGGCCGTGACGGCATCGCCGAGCTCGTCCGGCAGCGCGATCGGTCCCGAGCGGCCGCGGTACTGGCCGATCGCACGATGCTCGAAACGCTCGAGCTTCACGCTGAATGCCGCTTCGAACTGCTGGATCGAGCCGGACAGCACGACGACGCTTTCGACCGGATCGACGCGATCGACCGTGAGCTGGTGACGGCGCGCGAAGTCCTCGGTCTTGCGAATGTCGTCGGGATTGGCGGAGAAACGCTGCGCGAACGCTTCGCGCGACAGCGGTTTCGCCTGTGCGTCGCCGGTGGCGAGCTGCTGGACCAACGTGTCGAGTTGCCCTTCTTCCTGCCGCCGCAACATGATCGTGACGTGGATACGTTCTGCCGGATCGCAGGGGCCGAGACACTTCGACTCGGCGACGATCCGGGGTTCACGGTCGGCGTGAAGATGCCTTGCCATGTTCAGACCCTCCTTGGTACCGCGTTGCACAGCCAGGAAATCGGACATAGCCGGCGGAAGTCGGTTCCGTTCGGTCAGTCGGTTCGCGAAAGCGCGAAGTTAAACGGAGTTTAGATCAGTCAGATGATTTACGCGCGCGCCCTTCCGCCCCAAGGCATGCGCGCGAAGCCCCGGCAGGGCGCACGACCCGCGTTCGGCAGCGCATCACGGCCGTGCTGCGATGCAGCGGCTCAATCCATCGACAGGCGCAGCGCGAACCCGATCAGCGCCGCGGAAAACGTCCAGCGCTGGACCGTCTGCGCAAGCGGATGCGCGCGCATCCACGCCGCGATGCGCGACGCGCCGAACACGCATGCGAGGTCGAAACACACGCCGGCCGCGACGAGCAGCGCGCCGAGCTCGAACATCTGCCACACGACGGGCCCTGCCTCGGGGCGCACGAACTGCGGCAGCAGCACCGAGCAGAACAGCAGTGCCTTCGGATTCAGCAGGTTCGTCAGCAGCCCCTTGAAGAACGACTGCCGCAGTTCGCCCGGCGCCGCCGCATCGCCGTCGCCCAGCGCGAACACCGGCGAGCGGAACACCTGGATCGCGACGTAAGCGAGATAAAGCGCGCCGCCGTAGCGGATCACTTCGTACAGCCACGGCGCGCTGCGGATCAGCGCCGCGACGCCGCAGGCGGACAGCGTCACGTGCGCGGTGCGCGACAGCGACAGGCCGGCCGCCGCCGCCATGCCCGGGCGCACGCCGCGGCCGATGCTGGTCTGCAGCACGAGCGCCATGTCGGGCCCGGGCACCGCGTAGATGGCCGCCAGCGCGGCGAGATAAATCAACAGCAAATGCGTGGAAATCATGGTCTGCCCCCGTTCTTCAGTGACGATATGTTGCCGCTGAAGGGAGAGCGATTATTGGCCATCTTTGGCTCGAAATTGGCGCTACATAGCGGAATCCGCCACAATCACGGAATCCAGACAAGGATTCCGCCAACATGACCGAACTCGACAAAACCGACCGCGCGATCCTCGCCGCGGTGCAGCGCGACGGCCGCCTGCCGATCGCGCGTCTCGCCGATTCCGTCGGCCTGTCCGAGACGCCGTGCGCACGGCGCCTGAAGCGTCTCGAAAACGACGGCTACATCGAGCGCTACCGCGCGCAGCTGTCGCGCCAGGCGCTCGGTTTCGGCGTCGTCGCATTCGTGCTCGTGCGGTTCGCGACGCACGACCGCAAGGTCGCCGACCGGTTCGAACGGGAAGTGCTCGGCATCGAGCGGATCCTCGCGTGCCACAACGTCGCGGGCACGGCCGACTACCTGCTGCAGGTGGTCGCGCGCGATCTCGACGACTACGGTACGTTCCTGCGCGACTCGCTGCGGATGCTGCCGGGCGTCACGTCGATCGAATCGGCGTTGTCGTTGCGCGAGGTGAAGCACGATGCGGGGTTGCCGGTGCCGTGACGCGGCAGTGACCCTCTCCGGCGTGACATTCGTTCACGTTGCCGCCCTCAGGCGACCTCACGCGACCTCACACGACATCGGGCGATTGATGCGCGCGCTCGAGATCCTCGAGAAACGCTTCGACGAGCGGATCACCGCGCCCGTCGCGCGCCACGACCATGTGGAACGTGACGTCGTAGTGCAGCTGGTCCGGATTGAGCGGCGCAAGCAGCCCCTGCGCGACATACGGCGCCGCAAAGTGCTGCGGCAGATAGCCGAGATGATGGCCTGACAGGATCAGCAGCGCGACGGCCTCCATGTTGTCGGCGGTCGCCGTCACGCGATCGGGCGTCGTCGACATCTGCGCCTCCGGCAGCGGATACGAGCGCCACGCCCATTCGAATCCCGCGACGTCGGCCGGCGTCAGCGCGCCGGCGCGTTCGAACAGTGGATGGCCGCGCCCGCAGTACGCCACCTGCCGCTCGATGAACAGCGGCGTGTAGTGCAGCGACGGCACGCGGTGCCAGAAATAGCCGACCGCGATCTGGATCTCGTTGCTCAGCAGCTTTTCCTCGAGATCGCCCGGCGCGCGCACCGAGATCGAGAAGCGCACGGCCTCGTCGCGCGTGCGGAACGCGGCGATCGCCTCGGCGATCCGTGCGTTCTGGCTGACCGGCGTATGGCCGATCAGGCCGATGTGCAACGTGCCGACCAGCTGGCGGTCCATGTGCCGCGCCGCGATCCCGAATTCGTCGAGCGCGGCGAGCAGCTTGCGGCTCATCGCGTGGAACCGCTCGCCTTTCGGCGTGAGCCGGAAGCCGCTGCGGCCGCGCTCGCAGAGCCGGTAGCCGAGCCGTGTCTCGAGCGACGACAGCTGCGCGCTGATCGTCGACTGGCCGACGTTCAGGATCGCCTGCGCGGCCGACACGCCGCCCGCGTCCGTGACCGCGAGAAACACGCGGATCAACCGCAGATCGAGGGTCGACAGATTCCCCAGCACGCTATTCCCCTTTTGTTCCCTTCCATACATCGATGGAAATCGATGTTTACGTCGATATCTTCGCATTCTTCTTTCCGGCCGGACGCGTAAAACTATGTGCCAGGCCGCGTCGAATGATACGGCAACCCCACATCGGAAGAGACAAGCCCATGAACGACCACACCCATTTCCAGCCGCTCGGCGGCAATGAAATGCCGCGCAGCGGCGGCATCGCGACGATGATGCGCCTGCCGCACGTGGCGAGCGCAGCCGGCCTCGACGCCTGTTTCGTCGGCGTGCCGTTCGACCTCGGCACCTCCAACCGCACCGGCGCGCGCTTCGGCCCGCGCCAGATCCGCACGGAATCCGTGCTGCTGCGCCCGTACAACATGGCCACGCGCGCCGCGCCCTTCGATTCGCTGCAGGTTGCCGATATCGGCGACGTCGCGATCAACCCGTACAACCTGCACGATTCGATCGCGCGCATCGAGGCTGCATACGACGCGATTCTCGAGCACGACTGCAAGCCGATCACGCTCGGCGGCGACCATACGATCGCGCTGCCGATCCTGCGCGCGATCCACCGCAAGCACGGCAAGGTTGCATTGATCCACGTCGATGCACACGCCGACGTGAATGACACGATGATGGGCGAAAAGATCGCGCACGGCACGCCGTTCCGCCGCGCGGTCGAGGAAGGCCTGCTGCACGGCGACAAGGTCACGCAGATCGGCCTGCGCGGCACCGGCTACGCGGCCGAGGATTTCGACTGGTGCCGCGAGCAGGGCTTCCGCGTGGTCCAGGCCGAGGAATGCTGGAACAAGTCGCTCGCGCCGCTGATGGAAGAAGTGCGCGCGCGCATCGGCGATACGCCCGTCTACATCAGCTTCGACATCGACGGCATCGACCCGGCCTACGCGCCGGGCACCGGCACGCCGGAAATCGCGGGCCTCACGGTGCCGCAGGCGCTCGAGATCATCCGCGGCGCGAAGGGGCTGAACATCGTCGGCTGCGATCTCGTCGAAGTGGCGCCGCCGTACGACCCGTTCGGCACCACGGCCCTGCTCGGCGCGAACCTCGCGTACGAGCTGCTGTGCGTGCTGCCCGGCGTCGCCTATCGCGACTGATTCCGGCACACGACCTATTCCAAATCAGAGGATTCCAGAGGAGCACATAACAGATGGGGACTGCCATCAAGCAACCGAAGCGGGCGGCGCTCGCTTCGTTCGTCGGCACCACGATCGAGTGGTACGACTTCTATAGCTACGCGACCGCCGCCGCCATCGTGTTCGGGCCGCTGTTCTTCCCCGGTGAAAGCCGTTTCGTCAGCCTGCTCGCGTCGTTCGGCTCGTTCGCGGTCGGCTTCTTCGCGCGGCCGCTCGGCGGCGTGATGTTCGGCTATCTCGGCGACCGCTTCGGCCGCAAGCGCTCGCTGCTCGCGACGCTGATGCTGATGGCCGTGTCGACGGTCGCGATCGGCCTGCTGCCGACCCATGCGCAGGCCGGTGTGATCGCGCCGATCCTGCTGGTACTGATGCGCGTGCTGCAAGGCATCGCGGTCGGCGGCGAATGGGGCGGCGCGGTGCTGCTCGCCGGCGAGCATGCGCCCGAAGGCAAGCGCACGTTCTTCGCGTCGTTCGCGCAGCTCGGCAGCGCGAGCGGCCTGATCCTGTCGATGCTCGCGTTCGGCGCGATCAGCACGCTGTCGAAGGACGACATGATGAGCTGGGGCTGGCGCGTGCCGTTCCTCGCGAGCGCCGTGCTGCTGGCGGTCGGCTTCGTGATCCGCGCGAGCGTATCCGAGTCGCCCGAGTTCGAGGAAGTCAGGAAGAGCGGCAACATCGCGCAAAAGCCGCTGCGTGAAGCACTCAAGTACTGGCCGCTGCTGCTGCTCGCGATCGGCGCGAACGTGTACGGGATCGCCGGCGTGTATTTCAGCAACATCTTCATGATCAGCTACGCGACGCAGTTCCTGTCGCTCGACCGGTCGATGGTGCTGCATTGCATGACGATCGTCGCGGTGCTGCAGTTCGTCGTGCAACTCGCCGCCGCGTTCCTCGCGCAGCGCTTCGGCACGACGCGCGTGCTGCTGATCACCGGCGCATGGGCCGCGATCGTGCCGTTCGTGATGCTGCCGCTCGTGCACCTGGGCACGCCGCTGTCGATCACGGTCGGCGTCGGCCTCGCGACGCTCGCCGAATCGGGCTACTACTCGGTGGTCGCGGGTTTCGTCAGCGGCATCTTCATCGCGCGCATCCGCTATACGGCGATCTCGATCGCGTACCAGGTGTGCGGCGCGCTCGCCGGCGGTCTCACGCCGCTCGTCGCCACGCTGATCGCGCAGAACACTGCGCCGCAATGGTGGCCGCTCGCGATCCAGTACACGAGCGCCGCCGTGCTGTCGTCGGTATGCGTGTGGCTGATCTCGCGCCGCGTCAGCATCGACGATGCCGGCGCGCCCGGCAGGGCGGACGAAGCGCTGCCGCGCGGTGCGCGTACCGCGTAACCTCACGCAAACGGGCAGGCGACATCGCCTGCCCGTTTGCATCGGGCGTCGGGCGATACGCCGCTACCCCCGCCTCGCCCCGAACATTCACTACGACAAACGGCCCGCCCATGCGGGCCGCTTGTTTGCCGCCCGATCGTCGATCGGGACGGCCGGCGCGCAGCGTTCGCGCGTCATTGCGCCTGGCTGCGCAGCGTCTTCGCCGCGGCGACCATGTTCGTCAGCGCCGGAAGCACTTCCGCCCACTGACGCGTCTTCAGCCCGCAGTCCGGGTTCACCCACAGGCGCTCCGCCGGAATCCGCTCCGCCGCCTTCTTCATCATGCCGACGATGTGATCCTGCGTCGGGATGTTCGGCGAATGGATGTCGTACACGCCCGGCCCGATCTCGTTCGGATACCTGAAGCTGTCGAACGCGTCGAGCAGCTCCATGTCCGAGCGCGACGTCTCGATCGTGATCACGTCCGCATCCATGTCGGCGATCGACGCGATGATGTCGTTGAACTCCGAATAGCACATGTGCGTATGAATCTGCGTATCGTCCCGCACACCGTTCGCGGCGATGCGGAACGACTCGACCGCCCACTTCAGGTACGCGCCCCATTGCGCGCGACGCAGCGGCAGCCCTTCGCGCAGCGCGGCCTCGTCGATCTGGATCACGCGCACGCCGGCCTGCTCGAGATCCAGCACTTCGTCGCGGATCGCGAGCGCGAGCTGATGGCACGACACCGAACGCGGCTGGTCGTCGCGCACGAACGACCAGTTCAGGATCGTCACCGGGCCGGTCAGCATGCCCTTCATCGGCTTGTTCGTCAGCGACTGCGCGTACGTGATCCATTCGACCGTCATCGCCTTCGGGCGGCTGATGTCGCCGAACAGGATCGGCGGCTTCACGCAGCGCGAACCGTACGACTGCACCCAGCCGAACTGGCTGAATGCGTAGCCGTCGAGCTGCTCGCCGAAGTATTCGACCATGTCGTTGCGTTCGGCTTCGCCGTGCACGAGCACGTCGAGCTCGAGCGATTCCTGTTCGCGCACGCTGCGCGCGATTTCCGCCTGCATCGCTGCGCGGTAGCCGGCTTCATCCAGCGCGCCGGCCTTGAACCGGCTGCGCGCCTGGCGGATCTCGGCAGTCTGCGGGAACGAGCCGATCGTCGTCGTCGGGAAGGCCGGCAGGTTCAGGCGCGCCGACTGCTTCGGCGCACGCTGCGGGTACGGGCTCGCACGGTTGCCGAGCTGCGCGTCGATGCGCGCGATCGCGGCCTTCACCGCCGGGTTGTTCACGCGCGGCGAGCGGCGGCGCGAGCCGATCGCGGCCGCGTTCGCGGCGAGCACGTCGGCCACCTCGTCGCGGCCTTCGTTCAGCGCGGTCGCGAGCAGCTTCAGTTCGTCGAGCTTCTGCAGCGCGAACGCGAGCCACGAGTGGATCTCCTCGTCGAGCGTCTCCTCGCTCGCGAGATCGACCGGCACGTGCAACAGCGAGCACGACGGCGCGAGCCACAGGCGCTCGCCCAGTTGCTTCGCGAGCGGCTCGAGCCAGTCGAGCGCTGCGTTCAGGTCCGTCTTCCAGATGTTGCGTCCGTTGATCGCGCCGACCGACAGCACGCGCCCGGCCGGCAGTTCGCGCACGAGTGCGTCGATTTCGTCGCGGGCGTTGATCGCGTCGACATGCAGCCCGTCGACCGGCAGCGAAGCCGCGAGCGCCAGGTTGTCCTGCAGCTGGCCGAAATACGTCGCGAGCAGCAGCTTGATGCGGCGCGTCTCGAGCGCGTCGTATGCCGTGCGCAGCGCCTGGCGCCATGCGGCGTCGAGCTCGGTCACGAGGATCGGCTCGTCGATCTGCACCCATTCGACGCCTTGCGCGGTCAGCGTGTCGAGCAGCGCGCCATATACCGGCAGCAGCTTCGGCAGCAGCGCGAGACGATCGGAATCGTCCTTCGCCTTGCCGAGCCACAGATACGTGACGGGGCCGAGGATCACCGGCTTCGCGGCGACGCCTTGCGCCTGCGCTTCCGCCAGTTGCTGGAGCAGGCGCGACGGATCGAGCGAGAAGTTCGTATCCGCATGGAATTCCGGGACGATGTAGTGATAGTTCGTGTCGAACCACTTCGTCATTTCACCGGCCGCGACTCCGCCGCAGCAAGCCGCGTGTGCTTCCGCCGACTGCGCCGAGCGGCCGCGCGCGACGCGGAAATAGTTGTCGAGCGCATCGCCATGGAAGTCCTGCACGCGTTTCGGCAGGTTGCCGAGCGTGAAGCTCATGTCGAGCACCTGATCGTAGAACGCGAAATCGCCGATCGGCACGAGATCGAGGTCGCGCTGGTCGTTCCAGTGGCGCTGGCGAAGTTCGGCGCCGAGCGCCTTCAGCGCGTCGCGCGACGACTCGCCCTTCCAGTAGCGTTCGAGACCGAACTTGAGTTCGCGCTTCGCGCCGATGCGCGGAAAACCGAGGTTGTGGGTCGTAACCATGAAGCTGCCGTCCTGAAGAAATAGTCGATCCGGCAGCCATCATAGGGATTTCATCCCATGAAATAAAATGGCATTATTTCATTCATCCATTAAATATGTTCATGTATCTGTCGGGCAAGCGATACCCATGCTGGAACGATTCCATCTCGTCGTGATCCGCGAAGTCGAGCGCCAGGGCTCGTTGACCGCGGCCGCCAACGCGCTGCATCTCACGCAATCGGCGCTCAGCCATACCGTCCGGAAAATCGAGCAGCAACTCGGCACGCCGATCTGGGACCGCGAAGGCCGCGGCCTGCGGCTCACGCAGGGCGGGCAGTATCTGCTGAAGCTGGCGAACCGGCTGCTGCCGCAGTTCGAGCTCGCCGAGGAGCGCATGAAGCAGTACGCGAAGGGCGAGCGCGGCACGCTGCGCATCGGGATGGAGTGCCATCCGTGCTACCAGTGGCTACTGAAGGTCGTGTCGCCGTACCTGTCGCGCTG
Organism: Burkholderia sp. BCC1985; assembly: GCF_905339915.1. NCBI lineage: Bacteria > Pseudomonadati > Pseudomonadota > Betaproteobacteria > Burkholderiales > Burkholderiaceae > Burkholderia > Burkholderia sp. BCC1985. Next base: position 5,194 of record NZ_CAJPGY010000030.1, on the reverse strand, counting down.
GCCGGACGTCGACGTCGACGTGAAGCAGCGCTTCCAGTTCGGCGGCATCGGTGCGCTGTTCGGCCATGACATCGACGTGCTCGTGACGCCCGACCCGCTGAACAAGCCGGGCCTGCGCTTCGATCCCGTGTTCGATTACGAACAGGTGCTGGTGGTCGCGGACGCGCACCGTTTCGCGAACGCCGACTACGTGACGCCCGAGCAGCTGACCGACGAGATCCTGATCACCTACCCGGTCGAGACCGACCGGCTCGACATCTACAACCAGTTCCTGACGCCGGCCGGCATCGTGCCGCGGCGTCACAAGTCGATCGAGACGACCGACATCATGCTGCAGATGGTGGCGAGCGGGCGCGGCGTGGCCGCGCTGCCAAGATGGCTTGCAGACGAATACGCGGACCGGATGCCGGTCGTGCCGGTCAAGCTCGGCAAGAAAGGGATCGCGAAACAGATCTTCCTCGGCATCCGCGAGGCGGATGCGTCGATCGACTATCTGGCCGCATTCGTCGCGCTGGCGCGTGAATCGACATGGAGCGCGCCGCGCATGCTGCGCTAGCGGCGCTCGCGCCGTGCGCGCTTCCCGCGGCCCGCATGCCGGTGCGCGGGCCTGTTCACGAAATGGATGACGACGCGAACCGGCACGACATGTCGCAATTCGACGTCACGGCACCCTCCCCTTACACATCCGTAAGACGATGATTCGACGTCCCGACTGTCATCAAACTGACTGGTAGCGAAAGCTAGGATCGGACGCGGTTCCCTTACGAGATGCCGTCATGAATCAACCTGCTTCGTCCGCACCGAACAATTCGGGTTCCGTCGAACGCACCAGGCAGGTCGGCTATGCCGTCTTTCTGCTGGTGCTCGCGTTCGGCGCCCTCTATATCGCCACGCACCTGATCGCCGACCTGTCGCCGGTCCGCGAAGGCTCGCTGTTTCCGTACCTGATGCTCGGCGCCGCGCTGCTGATCGCGCTCGGCTTCGAATTCGTCAACGGCTTCCACGACACGGCCAACGCGGTCGCCACCGTGATCTATACGCACTCGCTGACGCCGAACGTCGCGGTGATCTGGTCCGGCATGTGGAACTTCCTCGGCGTGCTGGTCTCGAGCGGCGCCGTCGCGTTCGGCATCCTGCAGTTGCTGCCGGTCGAGCTGATCCTGCAAGTCGGCAGCGGCGCAGGCTTCGCGATGGTGTTCGCGCTGCTGATCGCCGCGATCGTGTGGAACCTCGCGACCTGGTATTTCGGATTGCCGTCGTCGAGCTCGCATACGCTGATCGGGTCGATCATCGGCGTCGGTCTGATGAACCAGCTGATGCACGGGCCTTCGGGCACGAGCGGTGTCGACTGGGCCCAGGCGCTCGGCGTCGGCAAGTCGCTGCTGTTCTCGCCGATCATCGGCTTCCTGTGCGCGGCACTGCTGCTTCTCGTGCTGAAGGCGCTCGTGCGGGTTCCGGAGTTGTACAAGGAGCCGCCGAAGGATCAGCCGCCGCCGTTCTGGATTCGCTGCCTGCTGATCCTGACCTGCACGGGCGTGTCGTTCGCGCACGGGTCGAACGACGGGCAGAAAGGGATGGGCCTCATCATGCTGATCCTGATCGGCACGGTGCCGACCGCGTATGCGCTGAACAAGGCCGTCACGCCGGCCGAAACGCAGACCTTCGTCGCCGTCGCGAACCAGGCTGCCGCGACGTTCGGGAAGTACACGAACGGCGTCGCGCCGTCCGCGAACCCGCGTGCCGACATCGAACACTACGTGCAGCATCGTGAACTGACGCCCGCGGTGCTGCCGGCCGTGCAGCAGCTGTCCGCGTCGCTCGCGAACGCGGTCGGCGCGTCGGGGTCGATGGCGGCGGTGCCGCAACGCGACGTCGACAACGTGCGCAACACGATGTATCTGGTGTCCGAAGCCATTCGCCTGATCGAGAAGTCGGGGCAGCCCGCGTTCGCCGCCGACGACAAGCTCGCGATCGACAACTATCGCAAGCAGCTCGACCACGCGACCAAGTTCATTCCGACGTGGGTGAAGGTGGCTGTCGCGATCGCACTGGGCCTCGGCACGATGGTCGGCTGGAAACGGATCGTCGTGACCGTCGGCGAGAAAATCGGCAAGCAGCATTTGACGTATGGGCAGGGCGCGTCGGCCGAACTCGTCGCGATGCTGACGATCGGCGCCGCCGACGTGTACGGGCTGCCCGTGTCGACGACGCACGTGCTGTCGTCGGGTGTCGCGGGCACGATGGCGGCGAACGGATCCGGGTTGCAGTGGAGCACGGTCCGCAGCCTCGTGCTCGCGTGGGTGCTGACGTTGCCCGCGTCGATCGTACTGGCTGGCGGGCTCTACTGGTTGTTCCGGTCGGTGGCTTGATCGGGGAAGCGGCGCGTGGCCGGTGAAAACCGGTCGCCTGCCGTGGAAGGTTCCTCAGTCGCTTCTCTGCTTCTGCGCTTCTGCGCTTCTGCGCTTCTCCGCTCCGACACATCGCGGCATCCGATGTGTCCGCGCCGCGCTCCCAACTTTCTCTCCTCCCCTCCCCTCCCTTCCGAATTGAAGCGCAAGATCTGGAGCGCGCCAGCACGCGGACGCCGCTAGACTGGGTTCATCGACTTTCATCGTGGCTTCAACCGTGCACGCGACGCTGGCGAGTATTTCGCGCGACCGTACGGCGCCACACTGCTGACGAACCGAGGGATGCCCGTGAATATCGCCGATCTGCAACCTGCCGTCGAATCGACGGACATCGCGCAACGCGTCGACGCAATCGACTGGTCGACCGTCGATGTCGAGCTCGATCGCTACGGATGTGCGCGGGTACCGGGTCTGATTTCCACAAGCGAGTGCGATGCGCTTGCCTCGCTCTATGCGCGGGATGCGCTCTACCGTTCACGCGTCGTGATGGCACGGCACGGGTTCGGGCGCGGCGAATACAAATACTTCGCGTACCCGCTGCCCGCGGTCGTCGCCGAGTTGCGTGCGACGCTCTATCCGCATCTCGCGCCGATCGCGAATCGCTGGAACCAGGCACTCGGGATCGACGTCCGCTATCCGAAAGAGCACCGGACCTTCCTCGATCGCTGCCACGCGGCGGGGCAGACACGCCCGACGCCGCTGATCCTGCAATACGGGCCGGACGACTACAACTGTCTCCATCAAGACCTGTATGGCGAGCATGTCTTTCCGCTCCAGGTCGCGATCCTGTTGTCGGCACCCGGGCGGGATTTCACGGGCGGCGAGTTCGTGCTGACGGAACAGCGGCCACGCATGCAGTCACGCGCGGAAGTGGTGCCGCTCATGCAAGGCGACGCGGTGATCTTCGCCGTGCACGGCAGGCCCGTGCAGGGAACGCGCGGCGTCTACCGCGTCAACTTGCGCCATGGAGTGAGCAGAATTCGAAGCGGCCACCGCCACACGGTCGGCATCATCTTCCATGACGCACAGTGACGGCCCGCGGAACGAACATGACGCTGTCGCGCCATTCGGCCCGCGGACGGGGTCGTGCAACCGGCACCGCACGTCGGTGCTCGAGGCTCGTTGCACCGTGGCGTCGCCGTACGGTCCGCTCATCACCCGCGGTAACGGAAAACGGGTTGTGCCGCCCTTCGGACCATCGTCGCCTCGACCGATCGATGTTTCAGGTGAGCAACGAAAAGCCACGGCCCTCACCTGTCGCGACGCCAAGGCAACGCGAGATCCGGCCTACCCTCGGGCCACATTTGCCCGCAGGCGGTCGCCAGCATCGGAAGCCAGCCGCGCATAGCCCGGCAACGTCAGCAGCGCGAGCACGCCCGCCGCAACGAACGCCCAGCGAAAATCGTCGAGTACGTAGTGCACGCCGGCCGCGTCGCCACGTACCAACGCCGCGAGCCGCAGCGACAACGCACCGAATGCGATCCCCATCCCGATCGTCATCTGCTGCGCGGCGCTCCACAGCGTGCTGGCCGCGCTCGTCTGCCGGGCCGGGATATCCGCATACGCCAGCGTCGCGAGCGTCGTGAACTGCATCGACCGCGTGAGCCCGTAGACGAATACGACGAACAGCGTGATCGCCAGCGGCGTCGACGCGGTCAGCCAGCCGCACGCGATCGTGAAAATTCCGACGATCGTCACGTCGACGAGCGCAACGCGCCGGAAACCGAAGCGGTCGAGGATCCACGACGTTCCCGCCTTCATCCCGAGATTGCCGAGCGCGCTCGCGAGCAGCAGCAGGCCGGACTGGAACGGCGACAGCCCGAAGCCGATCTGGAACAGCAGCGGCAGCAGATATGGCACGGCGTTGATCGCCATCCGCGTGATCGAGCCGGTGATCACCGTCACCGAGAACGTCGGCACCTTCAGCGTCGTGAAATCGAGCAGCGGGTGGGCGCAGCGTTGCGCGTGCATCCACGCGGCGATGCCGAACAGCACGCTCGCCCCCACCAGAATGCCCGCGCGCGCGAAGTCGACGTCCTGCTGGCCGGCCGCTTCGGTACCGATCAGCAGACAGGTCAACGCTCCGCCGGCCAGCACGAACCCGACCCAGTCAAGCGGCCGTTGCTCATCGGCCCGTGTATTCCGGACGATCAGCCAGGTACAGACGAGCGCGGCGATGCCGAACGGGACATTCAACAGGAAGATCCATCGCCATGACGCGTAGGTCGTGATGAAGCCACCGATCGGCGGCCCGACGACCGGCGCGACGATGCCCGGCCACGTAATCGTCGCGATCGCACGCATCAGCCTGGCCTTCTCGGTGCTGCGCACGACGATCATCCGTCCGACCGGCACCATCATCGCCCCGCCGACACCCTGCAGCAGTCGCGCGGCCGTGAACGTCACCACGCCCTCGGACAGCCCGCACAGCACCGACGCACCGGTAAAGACGAAGATGGCCGTGGCGAACACCGTACGCGAGCCATAGCGATCCGCGATCCAGCCGCTGATCGGGATGAACACCGCGAGCGCCAGCATGTAGGCTGTCATCCCGAGGCTCAACGCGTTCGGCCCGACGCCGAACGAGCGCGCCATCTGCGGCAACGCGGTCGCGATCACGGTCGTGTCGAGATACTCCATGAAGAACGTTGCGGCGACGAGGTACGGCAGGAAGTCGGTCGTCCGACCACCTTGGGCAGGGCTGTCAGTCATGAACGGTACAGGAGACGGAATACGAGGATGCCGAGTTCCAGCAGGTGCAGACGAGGCCGGTAATCGGGACGAGT